>JAIVHB010000083.1 GCA_020201275.1 Rhodothermaceae bacterium
CGGCGCGAATCGGTTTGCTAAAATCAGCATTTCTCAGATGGAAGTCAAAAGAGATTGAATACCCTTGCACACAAGTTATCCACAAGGCGCTAAAAGTTATAACCACATGATGCCCAACAGGTTAAATAATTTAATGGAAAATAACTTTTATTGATGCGAAGCTTTGGAATGCCAATATTTACTGTAGGAAGCCCAATTTCCGGGGCGCAGATTGTGGCCGGTGAAAACTTTTCCACAAGTTATCAACAATACGGTATGTGTGAATGGAGTCTGTCCGTTCATATACCGATATGAGATTAACAGGCAATGACTTATTCAATAATGCAGGACTTTTTTAACGGTAAATCACATGCAACAGGCCATCATAAAATCATCTGCTGCAGAGATGAACTGTGCCGAATGGTGAGTCTGCAAGCCTGCCCGGTTGAATGATGAGCCTGCCCGCCAAACTGGATGCTACGGATTGAACATCAGCGAAAACTCAGCGCGCCGGTACAGCCCTGATGAACCGGGGTTTGCTGCTGTAGTCATTTAACAGGGATGCATCCCACTGTGGTGTGCAGAAAATACTGAACAGTTTATCTGTATGAAATTCGCTCAGCTCCACAAAAACTGATCCGTCCGGATGCAGCCATTTTTCGGCAAGCACTCTGAGGGATGTATAAACCTGCAGGATATCGGCATGGAAAAGGGCCGTGGAAGGCTCGAAGTCTCTGACTTCGGTATCCAGGCTGCCGCGCTCTTCCGGAGTGATGTAGGGAGGATTGCTCACAATTATGTCGAACTTATGTCCCTGTCCCTGTCCCTGTCCCTGTCCCTGTCCCTGTCCCTGTCCATGTCCCTGTCCCTGTCCCTGTCCCGGCAGTTGAAGTGATGCGAGGGTATGGTCGAACAGATCGCCGGTCGAAAAACGAACATCCGCACCGTTTATGACGGCATTGCCGGCGGCGGTTTCGAGGGCTTCGGGGCTGATATCGATTCCGGTAACATCCCAGCCTGGTTTCGCCTTTTTAATGGCTATGGCAATACAGCCGCTTCCGGTGCCAACATCCAGAACCCTGCATTGCGATCGGTCTGCGCCCCAGTTCAGCACCATTTCAACCAGCTGTTCGGTTTCGGGCCTGGGAATGAGTACCGCCGGGTTTACATCGATACGGCAGTTGAAGAAATCGGTATGACCGGTAATGTACTGCAGCGGTTCGTGTTGAGCACGCCGGCGTACGAACGCCCGCAGTTCGTCTAGTTCTGCCTGGCTGAGGGGGCGGTCGAATGCCAGGTACAGATCAAGCCGCTTGCAGTCAAGAACATGAGAGAGCAGCCATTCAATACTGAGCCGCGGTTGCGTAATCCCTTTCCCGCTGAAATAATCCGTTCCCCATTCGAGCATGGTCAGCACGGTCCAGGCGTCCGGTTTGGTTGACATCCGGTCTATTTTTTTTCTTCAGGTTCAACCACTTTATGTTCCTGAATGGATAAGCCATGGCGGTTGGAAAAATCAACTAAAAATTCGTAAATCGTCTCCTGAATCTGCGGCTCATTGGGTTCAATACCGACCATACTTCCGCGGAAACCGGTCCTGCCACCGGTTACATAAAGAATAACCTTCACGCTCGTTTCACTGGTTTCAAGGATCAGGTTGATGGTGGTACTGGAATTGAGAAGCTTATTGTGTTCTTCGTAGATGTTAACCTGTACTGAATCGTGCCCATTGGGACTGTACTGGTAGGCATGCATCGGTTTGGTCTCCCCGGATGAAATTTTTAGCTGATAATTTCGGTTTAATTAATTAGTATCATAGCAATGTTTACAAACCCATACATCAGGATGAAAAAAATATTCATCGTATATTCAGTATTAACAGCAATTTTTCTGTTGCCTGTTTTTGTGCCGTCTGCGTATGCACAGTTTGAAGTAACCGAGCCTGACCTCATTACGGATGTAGAGGTGCGGACACCCTACAATTCAGGTTTGAAAAACGGTATGACCTTCAATTTATTGCTTACCGACTTTGGTTTCGGCGTAGGCGGGCAATACCGAAGGGTGCTGGGCAATTATACAGACGGCATTCTCGACGTGAACATATCGGTTCTGAGGGATGTGAAAGAACAGACATTTGTCAATTTTTTCGGTCAGCAGACCACGCCTAATAAATTTAACCGGATACTGAGCTTTCCGGTGAATGCGGGACTCCGGTACAGAATGTTCGCGGAATCCATTAATGACAATTTCCGGTTTTATGTTCTGGGTACCGCAGGACCGGTTGCGGCTTATGTATATCCGTACTTCGACAACAGCCGGGGCCTCGGAGTAAGGCTGCCCGATCAGTTTGTATACGATGTTTTTGAGGGCTGGAACGAAGGATACTGGGACTGGGGCTTAAACGGCAAAATGGCGCTGGGTATCGACCTGGGTAACAATTTCAGAAATGTAAGCAGCATCGAAATCGGATATCATATGAGCTATTTTCCCACTGGTATACAAGTGATGGAGCCCAATACCTTTGAATTTGTCTCAGACAATGAAGTCGTCATAATAGAAGGCGGCGGTTTCGACAGCCAAAAGTTTTTCGGCACAGTCATGATCAAGTTCATGTTCGGCGGTATGTGGTAACCAATTCGGGATATGTACCTGAGCCTGTAATTCAACTGATTAGTTATTACGATGTGCTTAAACCTTAATCGCCGTTTATCTGCCTGATACAGGCCGGAATCCAGTTTTCGGGATTATTTAACCCGCCGAGAAGCATATCGGGCTTGTGCCTGGCAAGCACTTCACTGTTATAGTGTCCGGTTGATACGGCAACAACATGCAGCCCCGCATGTCTGGCGCATTCAATATCGCGGGGAGTATCCCCGATCACCACCATCCTTGATGGATCCGACCGTTGGCCATACCACGATTCGGTGAGTTCAACAGCCTGTTCAGCCAGCATATTCCGGTCGGTATGGTTGCAGCCGAATGATCCGTGGCTGAAGTAGTGGTCCAGCCCGGCCCTGTTCAGTTTTACAAATGCGGTTTCACGGTAATTACCGGTCAGCAGTGCAATTGGGATGTTGTTGCCGATGCAGTAGGCAATGGCTTCAGGCACCCCCTCGAGGACTTTAACATCCTGATAGAGAGCAGGGTACCGTCGATATCGAAAAGGAATAGGGGTTGTTTTATTGTTGTCATCATACATTAACAAAATAGCGAAATACTTCATTCATACAGAAAAACGCACGAAAACAGAATGAATTCATTTACAGATGAGGGGAATAAATCGTACCTTAGACGCGAACCGAAAGGTATATAAACCAAGGAAATTATTATGGCTATTATTGAAGATGTAATCGCGCGTCAGATTTTCGATTCGAGAGGGAATCCGACCATTGAAGTAGATGTTATTCTCGACGATGAAACCATGGGCAGGGCAGCAGTTCCTTCCGGTGCATCCACCGGCGAACACGAAGCTGTGGAACTCAGGGATGATATTAAAGAACGCTATCACGGCAAGGGCGTACTGCAGGCTGTAACGAATGTGAATGATACCATTGCCGACGAGATAATCGGAATGAATGTTCTGAACCAGGTTGAGCTCGACAATTTTCTTATTGAGCTCGATGGGACAGAGAACAAGGGCAACCTCGGCGCCAATGCCATACTGGGTGTATCGCTGGCCGCGGCCGATGCAGGTGCGAACCTGATGGGCCTGCCGCTCTACCGCTATGTGGGCGGCGTGAATGCCAAATTGCTCCCCCTTCCAATGATGAATATCATAAACGGTGGCTCTCATGCAGACAACAATGTTGACCTGCAGGAATTCATGATCATGCCGGCAGGGGCCGAAAGCTTTACCGAAGCCCTTCGCATGGGAAGTGAAATTTTCCACCACCTGAAAAAAGTATTGTCCGGCAAAGGGTACAATACCTCAGTGGGCGATGAGGGCGGATTTGCCCCAAACCTGAAATCGAATGAGGAAGCCGTTGAGGTGATCCTTACCGCAATCGAAAATGCCGGTTACAAGCCCGGCGACGATGTGCTGATCGCCCTTGATCCGGCCGCATCCGAATTCTACAATAAAGAAACCGGCCTGTATGAATTCCGCTGGAGCGACGGTTCGAAACGTGATGCTGATGAGATGGTTGAATACTGGAAAACCTGGGCGGAAAAATATCCCATCATCTCCATCGAAGACGGCATGGCCGAAAACGACTGGGAAGGATGGAGCAAGCTTACCGATGCCCTCGGCGACAAAATTCAGCTGGTTGGCGACGACCTGTTTGTAACCAATACCAGGATTCTGGCTCGCGGTATCGAAGAGAGTGTGGCCAATTCCATCCTGATCAAAGTGAACCAGATCGGTACACTAACCGAAACGCTCGATGCCATCGAGATGGCCCACAAAAACGGATATACGGCCGTTATTTCGCACCGGTCGGGCGAGACGGAAGATACCACGATCGCCGACCTGGCGGTGGCTACCAATGCCGGCCAGATCAAGACAGGTTCAATGAGCCGTTCAGACCGCATGGCCAAGTACAACCAGCTTCTGCGCATCGAAGAGATGCTCGGCGATCAGGCTGTATTTCTCGGCCGCGATGTTTTCGGATTCTGATAAACGGATGTCCGGCATCTGATCTTCAAAAAGGCCGCTCTCTCAAGGGTGGCCTTTTTTATTCTAACCGGGTTTACCCTGATATGAAGCATATGCCCGGGATGGCAGCATGTACCGGTTATCCGTTACAGTGCAGGGTTAAGCCTCCCTTAAGTTGATTAGCGTATTCGAATCATCGTATATCACTTTGCAATGCGCCCGGCAAGTCCGGCAGGGGATGGTTGAACCCTTCCGTAATCCGTATTGACATAGCATAGCGTATAAGCTAAATTCCTGTGATACATTCATACCCGTGAGGCGATTAGCACACGGTTTTGACACACTTTAAAGGATAATTTTTCTTCATCTTATGAATATTTATGTAGGCAACCTCGCCTGGAAAACTACAGACCAGGATCTTGAAGAACTTTTTCGAAATTTTGGCGAAGTCGACAAAGCCTTTGTAATCCGCGACCGAAATACAAAACGCTCCAAAGGGTTCGGATTTATTGAAATGGCTGATGAAAGTGCAGCAAAAGCTGCCATTGATTCTCTCAATAACACCATCTATATGGATCGCACCCTGGTGGTTAATGAGGCTAAACCCAAGGAAGAAGATGAATAACCTGTCGCATTCCGGATTTAATGGCCGGTATCTTCGGAACCGGCCATTTTTGTTTCCGGAACCCGCATTATTCAGATCCCGTCCGTTTTTATGATTTTTCTGCGCAAGCCAGGCCGTGCCGCCTGCCCGCGTCTATTCTTGAGGTACAGAAAGACCTTCATTCTTTGCCGTCCGATTCAGGCCACATCCATTAACACTACATGAACATCCGGCACCTAAAACTTCGTTTTTTCCGGAACCACGCCGGCAGAGAGCTCAGTTTCAGCCCGGGACTGAACCTGCTTACAGGTCCCAACGGCACGGGTAAAACGAATATCATCGATGCCATCCACTATCTGTGCATGAGCCGCAGTTTTGTTTCGGGCAGCGACCAGTATGTGGTGATGCAGGGTGAGAGCGGTTTCCGGGTCGACGGGGAATTTGAGGGCAGCATCCGCAGTTCTTTCCGTGTTACCTGCACCTATTCGAGGGGCGAAGGCAAGAAGATTTTTGTGAACGACAGCCCGCTTGACCGCCTTGCCGACCTTATCGGCATGGTTCCGGTAGTGGTGCTATCGCCCGACGATAAACGGCTTACCAGTGAGGGCCCTGCCGAACGGCGTTCCTTTCTCGATGCCATGATCAGCCAGATATCGAAATCGTACCTGTCGGACCTGATCGATTACCGCAGAATAGTGAAGCAGCGCAACCGGCTGCTATCCGATCCGCGCTACAGGTCGGTCGAGCTGGATGCTTTTCTGGAGCCCTGGAACAGGCAGCTGGTTCAGACCGGAAGCCGAATCATCCTCAAAAGGGCATCCGTGCTCGAACAGTTCGCGCACTACCTGCAGGAAACCTACGACCTGATTTCGGGCATTGGCCACAGGCCCCATTTTGTCTACAAGACTATTTCGCCCGAAACCGGCAATCAGGAGGCGCTGGAGCAGCACTACAGCAGCATCCTGGCCGACGAATACGAACGGGAGCGTGAACGCGAGCAGACTGTTGCCGGTCCGCACAGGGATGATCTCATCTTCTATCTCGACGATCAGGAGCTGCGGAAATTCGGCTCGCAGGGGCAGCACCGGCTGTTTGCCCTGGCACTCAAACTTGCCCAGCTCCGATTTTACTCCGAACACCTCGATGATCTCCCCGTACTGCTGCTCGATGACGTGTTCGGCGATCTTGACCCCCACAAGACTAATATCCTCGTACGTACCCTGATGGATCAGCATGCGCAGACGTTTATCACCGCGGCAAATCCGGAGCCGTTCAGAGACCTGGTTGAACATGGCGATGATTACATGTGGTACATGTTGGATAATGGCGAACTGAAACTGCACAAATGACGGTCCCGGCCTCAACAACAATCTTAAACGATGAATATTCAGCAAAACAAACCGGCTGAGACTGGCAGCACCATGCCGGCCGGCGAAACCGAAATCCTGCGGCTCGACGCTGAAGAGCGCCAAAAGCTGTGGAAGCAGCTTGCAGCCGAGGCCGAGCGCTACTTTGTCGACGTGGAGGAATTGTCGGTAACACCGCCTATGGATCCGGAAGCCATCCGGCAAAATCTTGCATCGTTCCGGTTCGATGAGGGTGTGGCCCCGGCAGAGGTAACGGATTTCGTTGTAACGATGCTGCGAAAATACCAGGTTCAACAGGCCCATCCCATGTATTACGGGTTGTTCAACCCGGCCTCATCCACCATGGGCGTGGCCGGCGACTTCCTTGCCGCTGTATTCAACCCCCAGCTCGCCGCCTGGAGCCATAGTCCCATTGCTGCCGAGATCGAAAATCACCTTATAAGTACATTCGGCGGTCTGTTTGGCTATGATGAAGCCGAAACGGAGGGTACGTTTACAAGCGGCGGGGCGGAAGCCAATCACACGGCACTTCTCACGGCTATTACGGCTCATTTCCCCGGTTTTTCAGAACAGGGCGTACGGTCGCTGCGGGGGCAGCCGGTTTTCTATGTGTCGTCGCAGAGCCACCACTCCTTTCTGAAAGCGGCCAGGTTTTGCGGCCTGGGCACCGGAGCCGTGCGGCATGTTCCGGTCGACAGCAAGCTCAGAATGTCGGCCGGATCGCTGGCAGACATAATCCGGAAGGACATCCGCGATGGATTGGAACCGTTCATGGTTGTTGCATCGGCGGGTACCACCAATGCCGGCGTAATCGACCCGCTGCAGCAGATTGCGGATGTAGCCCGGGAATTCGGGCTCTGATACCATGTGGATGGGGCCTGGG
>JAIVHB010000214.1 GCA_020201275.1 Rhodothermaceae bacterium
GAGCAGTGCCACGCACTGCTCAGGTGGGGATCAGGCTTGTTTTGATTCAGAAGTGCTCAGCAACAGGCGGGCTACTGTGCTAGATGTAATGTCGCCCTTACCGTTGGATTTGGTCAAATGGAAAGGCTAATCCGTATCGCTTTCGGAGGCGACCCACTGTACAGCATGTTTGATCAGTTCATTGCCGGTGGAAATATCGAGCTTGGTTTTAATACGGGTTCGGTAGGATTCGACCGTTTTGACAGATACATGCATTCTTTCAGCAATTTCGCGGGTGGTTGTTCCATTGCCGATCAGTTCGAAAACTTCGAGTTCGCGGTCACTGAGAATTTCAAGGGGGGAGCTGCGGCCTACCTGCCCTCCCGCCATCATTCCCATCAGCAGTTTGTTGTTGATCTCTTCGCTGAGGTAAATCTGGCCCCTGAGAATCCGGCGGATAGCGTTTACGATCACATCCCCGGCTTCCATTTTCATGAGGTAACCCCGGGCACCTGCCTTTATGGCCCGTTCAGCATACATTTCCTCGTCGTGACGCGATACAACAAGCATGAGCAGGTCCGGGTTTTGCGTTTTCAGGTGTTTAATGAGCTCAATGCCGTTCATTCCCGGCAGCGATATGTCAATCACCACGATATCCGGCATTTTCGCAGGTATATCAGATATAGCTTCCTCCGCACTCTCGGCCTGCCCGCAAACCTCGAAATCCATTTCCAGATCGAGGGTCATGGCAATACCTTTGCGCATGAGTGGATGGTCATCCACCAGGTAAATTTTGGTCATACGTCTGATTTACAGTTTTTTCCTCTTTACCGGCTGTTTCCTGAATCGTATAGGCGCCGGTCGTTCCCGAGAGTGTGCATGTAACAACTACACCACGCTTAAAGTTATTATTAATTTCCATATTTGCACCAATCAATCTTGCCCGGTAGTTCATGATTTTCACCCCGATCCCCTCGGCTTCATCCCAGCCCGATTCAAGTCCGATGCCGTTATCGACAATACGCAGGCGCATGTGATCTTTTGAACCCACCAGGGTGATGCGTACCGTGTCGGCCTTGCCATGCTTTACGGCATTGCTGATGGCTTCCTGGGTGATGCGGTAGAGATGTTCAACGGTAACACTGTCTTCGAATACCGGCGGATTGTGCTCCCGGTACAGGCACCGTATACCGAAAATCCGTTCGGCATTTTTAACGAGGCGGCGGATGGAATTCGGCAATCCCATTTCATCGAACTGTACGGGAACCAGGCCCCTCGATAACCCGCGGGCGTACTGATCGGCCTCGCGGATCAGACCCGTGATTTCCTTTGCCTGTTCGAATGCATCCCCATGTACATCCTCCAGCTTCTTCGCAAGATTCTGGCTCATCAGTCCGATGCCGGTGAGCATCTGCCCCAGGCCGTCGTGGAGGTCCTGCCCGATGCTTCTGCGTTCATAATCGCTGATGCGCATAATTTCAAGTTCGAGCCGGCGCTCTTCGGAAATATCGCGGACGATACCGGTGTACATGGTGGTATTGTCAAGCTGGACTTCACTTACTGCAAGGTAGAGGGGGAATATTTCACCGTTTTTTCGCAGCCCTTTCACTTCCCGGCCTTTGCCGATGATGTGCCGCTCACCGGTTACATGATGGCGCTAAAGGTATCCGTCATGCTCGCTGTGATAGGGTTCGGGCATGAGCATATTGATATTTTTACCCGCCACTTCGCTGTAGCTGTATCCGAACAGTGCCTCTGCCGCTTTGTTGTACGATTCGATCCGGCCGGCACGATCTATGGTTATGATGCCATCAACGGTGGTATCCAGGATGGCCCTGGACCGGCTCTCACTGATTTTAAGGGCAGTTTCATAGGCGTTTCTGCGCATGGTGCTCGACAGCAGCGACGCAGCGGTTTCCAGAAAATGCACTTCATGCTCTGAAAACTCCTTCTTCCTTTTGCTGTACACGGCCAGTATGCCAAACGTGCCTTCCTGAACAAATATCGGGAAAGCCGCCCCGGTGTTTATGACCGGGTTACCCGGAAAAACGGGACGTTCAAACTGCCCGTTCTTTGAATAGTCGGGAATAATCACGGGCTTGCCGGTTGCCAGTACCTTGTTCAGTTTAGTATCATAGGGCCAGTAGCAAACCTCCCCTTCCGTGTACATACACACGCTGGTACCGTCGCAGGAGTGCAGCAGCAACCGGGGTTTGTCTTCAACCTTTTCCAGGATCAGGCAGTAGTCCACATTAACTACGCTCCTGATCCGGTGTGCAATCTCCGGGAAACGTTCCAGCGGCCGGGAGTCGATGATGGAATTCTGGGCCAGTTCCGCAATAACTTCCTGGTGTGCAACCCTTTCTTCCAGCTCTTTTTGGGTCACCCGGCGTTTTCTGTATTCATAAATCATTTTTTCCGAGTAGGAAACCCGGATATTTAACCTCACCGGATCTTTGAGCGATTCGAGGATGAAATCATCAAGACCCACATCAATGAGACGATTCAGAAGTTCCGTTTCTTCCGGTTTGGCAACTGCCAGTATTGCCACATCCTCTCCTCCCTCCGACACCCTGATCATCTTGCAGAATCTTTCAGTTCTCCCATTCAGGCACACCAGAACCACCATATCGGGTTTCATGGAATTATAGAGCTGGTAGGCCTCCTTGTAGTCTGCTGCTTTTACGATGTCGTGGCCCCGCATTTTCAGAATGGGAATCAGATTGTCCCTGAACTGATCCTTGCAGCCGGCGAGAAGTGTTTTGATCATGGTTTTATTGTACAAAGGGAAATTTCCGGTAGCAGCCCGGATGTGACAATGTACGAATTTCATCAATTCCCATACTTCACAACTCAACAGCTATTTGTATTTGCGGGTTTCGTATCTGCATTTTCAAATACGATTGTAACGGGTAAATGCCTGTTTCGTATACGATACAAAAAAAGCTGCTGATTCATTGCGAACCAGCAGCTTTTTATAGTGTTGTAACTTTTCCGGCACAGGCAGTAATGTGAAATCCTGCCTGTGGGAAATCGGGCTGTTTAGAAGCTGATTACCGCTTCGATCATAAGGCCGTTGAATTTACCATCTTCGAAGATGCTACCCGGGTTGAAACCATCGTAGGTCTGGGTTACATATTCAACTTTGGCAAGTACGTTTCTGGTCATGAACCAGCCGCCACCGATGTTGATGCGGCTGATTTCGACACTTTCATCCTGATTGGTATCGCCGGACACGAGGTTGTAGCGGCCGCCAAGGTATACATTTTCTTTCGCACCGATTCTGTAGATCAGTTCAGCACCATACTGGTTGAACGTTCTCGTATCAGGCTCGGCATCAGCTTTACCGGATGCTGTTTCAAATACTCCGAAGAACTCAAAGCCCTGGAATTTAATGAACGGGTTGATCATTATGGCCGTCAGCTCGTTGTTGAATGAAGGGTTGAACCGCGGTGTACGGAATTCACCCGCATTTTCGGTAAGAATGTTGTAATACCTGGCACCGGCACGGTCGCCAGAATACAGATAAGCTGATGCGGTCTGACCAGTGTGGTAGACGGAACCAGTAAAGCGAACACGCAGGTCTTCGTTAACCTGGCTGTCATATCCCAGTTTACCAACCAGGGATACATGGGTTCTGAGCTGATCGGGGTTCGGCTCACGAACACTCTGGTTCAACTTGCCGTTCGTGGCACCAATCATTGCCAGGAATCCGTTTGACTGATAATACACTTCTCCACCAACTTCTGTAGTGAATGAATCCATGATATAGTTGCCAACGAAGGGGTTAAATAACGCCTGACCATTGTCCGATCTGCGAAAGTGGGTGTCGCCATAGTTGATTTCCATGTGACCTACTTTGATCGTCACTTTGTCCATCAGGTCTTCCATGAAACCATCCTGAATGAAGTCGAGACGGTCAACCTGCAGATATCCGCCTTTAACATAGGGCTGCGCATGGTGGCGTGAGGAAAGATACGTTCTCAGGTGCATTCTCATGCCACTGTAAAGCTGAACATCGAAGTCCAGGTTGGATGTTGCAAGGTTGAAATTGTTGCCGATGTCAAAAATGGGAGCGGCTCCGCTGTTCTCGTGGCTGATAGCCTGGAACTGAAGGGTGTTGGCGCCACCGATTTTTACATACAGGCCTTCAAATTTTACGTCATTTGTTTTCGGTGCTTCGAATACATTAAGCCCGGTCTGATCCTGAGCTCTGAAATATTGAAGTTTCGGATTAAACTGTGCACTGGCCGTTGCCGCAAACGAGAGCAGAAGGACCAGGACTAATACGTTTCTAATTAAATTTTTCATTGTGGTATGGTTGATTTTGTGTGATAGAGATTAAATAATTGTGATATGGTAATCCTGTTTTATCTACCGGTAAGTATATGAGGTCTGCAAACAGAATGCATACGGGCACTACCCCAAGCATTTCGTAGTGTAAACCCCTACACTCCGGACAAAAAACATTTCAGACTGCAATACACCATTTGTCTACATATATAATCTAATTAAGATATTTTAATCCTAAAAATGGGAATTACACTTAACTTGACAGGTGTCAGAAAAAGATCTCCGTGGCATGATCGGGCATAATTA
>JAIVHB010000215.1 GCA_020201275.1 Rhodothermaceae bacterium
GTATCGGGTCGGAAGCATTCAATCAGGCCCTTTCGGCCAGCAGGGCCGAAAATGTGAAAAACGCCCTGATGAACATGGGAGTGCGATCAGACCGGATCCGAACCCGCGGTTATGGTACGCAGTATCCGGTAGCCAATAATGCTACCGAAGAAGGCCGCCAGTTAAACCGCCGGGTTGAAGTAGTGATATCCGATCAGGATGGGGTTATCAAAGACCGTACGGGATCCAATTAAAATAAAATAGAGTCAGACAGAGTCAGATAGAGTCATATCTCAAACATAAAATTGGGGGTTTGGTTGACCGGGCCACACTGCAAGTCAGAGTGGCTTGGGTTTTTTTGTGCTATTCCTTATCAGGCGCGCCTGTTGTGGTGGATTGAGCCGGGGTTGTAGCAGCCGCAGCATTAAAGCTGCTGATCTCTTTTTCCAGAAAGTAGCTGATTACAGTTCTGATAACCACGATGCTGGCCAGAATGGCAATCTCCTCAAATGTCGGATGTATTACTGTGGCAATGATATCAGCCGCAATAAGAAACTCCAGCGCCAGCAACAAATACGAAGCAAACTGATGGCGCAGTGATTCCCGCTCACGGAATATTGACGCTTGTATCAACCTGCTGAATTCCAGCTTCAGCACGTTGAAAATTGTTAATACCACTCCCCATACAATAATGGCGACACCAATGGTGCCGATGATAATGTACAGGAGATCAAAAAAATTAGTCAGAAGGGTTTCCATACTGAGTTGTTTTTTTTAATAACCTGCTTTCTCGATCAGAAAAAGCACAAGAACGATCAGGGCAGCCGCTGGTACGACCACCACCCAGTCGTTTACCTTAAAAAGGCCCGGCAGAGAAATATCGCCGAAATCGCCTTTTTTCAGGATGCCATCCTTTAGTTTCGGGTACATTACAGCAAAGATCCATGTGCCCAGAATTATGCCTGCCAGTCCGCCAACTATGGCATCCAGATATCCGTTGCCAATGGCACCGGCGATTGTACCGGGGCAGTAGCCAAGCACGGCAAAGCCCACGCCAAAAATAAGGGCGCCTATCACATTCTTGCCTATCGAGCCGCTCTTGAGCGAAAGCTTAATCCAGCCCATCGATTTCATGAAATAGATGCCAATCATACCGGTAACGATTGCCGAGAGCATGATTTTCAAAACCGTAAAGTCGGTGAGCAGCAACTGGGCTACAATTATATCGTATTTGGTTGCTCCGCCCTTATGCAGCAGAAAGCCGAACAGGATGCCAAAAACCAGTCCAAAGAGCAAGGGTCTCCTGCCTTTCTCTGCTGAATTCTCTGCATCGTGCGGTGTTTTTGAATATTGTTTTTTTCTTTTCATTATGACCTGGTTTAGTTAAGCAATAACAAAATAAATGAGATGGGCAGCTATAACCCCCCCGATAAAAAAGAAGATCACCGAAACCCAGCTTGACACAGCAAGTTGCAGTGTGCCGCTGATGCCGTGCCCGCTGGTGCAACCGTCGCCAAAGCGCGCGCCGAAGCCCAGAATGATACCCCCTGCCAGAGCAACAACGACCCTGAGTACGGTGCTGTCGCCAAATGCTGAAGCCCAGAGTGACGGCACCCACACGCCAACCTGGAAATCGCCCGAGATAATTGCCGACAGGAATGATCCTAAAACAACCCCTGAAACCAGCATCCACTGCCAGTCTATAGAGAGTTTAATCTTTTTATAGTAGGGCCGTTGTTCTGCTTTTCCCCCCGTAATCAGATTTTCAATCATTCCCCCGGCACGGGCAAATGTGGTGGAAGTGGCAATGGGTTTTCCTGATATCAAAAAACTGAGCCAGCTTAAAATCCCAATGCCTATGCCGGCTGCATAGGGCGACCAAAAGGTATCTGTAAGTACTGAAATAAATGTTTCCATGTTTTACTGTTTAAAATGTGTATTCACTTATTCAAACTTTGAATATAGCCTGGAGCCGTGGGGGACCTGGCAAACCGTGCAGCGTTTTACGTACCCGGCTGCGCTGTATCCCGTCATGCCTCCGGCAACATTGTACAGGTTTTTAAAACCGTGCTGTCTCAGAATGCTTACGCCCAGGCTGCTGCGGTTCCCAGAGCTGCAAATCACGATAATCTCATCTTTCTTGTTGAGATCTTTGTGTTTTTCACGCAGATCTGCCACAGGTATATTGATGGCACCCTCAATATGGCTGTCATCATACTCGTTTGTGGCTCTCACATCCAGCAAGACGAATGTTGATGAACCTGTAATCTTATCGTGCAAATCTTCCGCTGAGATCTGTGTAATATGGTCGGATTTATATCCTTTAACCGCCCAGCCAGACATACCACCATCCAGATAGGCCACACCACGGTCCTGACCAACGCGCCTGAGCCATACATTTGTTTTTTCAGCTTCTTCAAAATTGTCTGCTACCACCAGCAAGTCTTTATCGACTGGCAGAACCCAGCCCGCAAAGGTGGGCAGGTTTCCATTGATGTCCAGGCTCCACGAACCGGGGATGTGCTGGCTGCCAAAGGCGAGGTAGCTGCGGGTGTCAACAACAGCAACTTTCCCCTTATCAATCATTTTTTTGAAGGATTCTGCGTTAAGGTTTTTCATGCGGGGCAGCTCTGAAACAAGCTCGGGACCTTCACGGTTGATATCATTGCAGCGGTGAAAGTGATCGGGCGCAGAAGGCATACCTTCGGTAAGCGACCTGATGAACTCATCTTTGTCTGTGATCTGCAGCGGGGCGTTGTATTTCTTTTCGTAGCCGATGGTTGAACGCCACTTGGCACCCATTGCGCGTCCGCAAAGAGAACCGGCACCATGTGCAGGCAGTACTTCGCAAAAGTCGGGCAGCTTCAGAATTTTATCAAACAGGCTGTGGTATAATTTATCGGCAAGCTCCTGCGCAATATCGGGGAAAATGTCGGGACGCCCTACGTCGCCAACAAACAGGGTGTCGCCCACAAAGGCACATACAGGATCTTTACCACGGGAAGTGTCGACCACCACAAAGCACAGATGATCAGGAGAGTGCCCCGGGGTTTCGAGCACCTTAATAACAAAATCTTCAATCTCTATGGTATCACCCTCACTTAACCCTATATGATCGAATGTGCAGTTGGCATCTTTGGCCACATAGATTTTGGCACCGGTTTTCTCTGCAAGGTCCATATGTCCCGAAACAAAATCGGCATGCATGTGCGTTTGCAGGATATGAGTGATTTCTACTCCCAGCTCGCGCGCCTCATCAATGTAGATTTCGATGTCGCGTTGCGGATCAATGACGGCACAAACTTCCGATCCTGCCAGAATGTAGGAACTGAGTGCAATCTTGTTCATGAAATAGTGTTTTATCAGCATAGCTTTGGTTTTTTAAGTGTAACTTTTAGTTAATTAAATGAAGAAAAAATAGAACATAGAGACCGTAATGGTCAGAAAAAGGATTGTCATACCACTCCCGGCCTTTATATAGTCGGCATTACGATACCCGCCCGACGACATCAGAAAAGCATTCACCTGGTGAGTGGGCAGAATAAAAGAGTTTGCTACAGTAACGGCAGCCATCAGCACAAGCGGCCTGGGGTCGATGCCTGCAATACCAGCCATACCAATTACCAGCGGAGCCAGCACAACAATTGCTCCCACATTCGACATAAACAGCGAAAAAGCGGTTGCCAGCACACCAACCATCAGTACGATGAAAACAGGGTGAAAATCAATAACCACGCTCATAATGGATTCGGCAAGGAACATGGCAGCCCCGGTTTTTTGCATGGCAAGACCCAATGGGATCAATCCCGCCAGCAGGAAAACCACTTTCCACTCAATGGCTTCATAGGCCTGGCCGATATTCAGTACACGGGCAAGAACCATGCAAAGGGCCCCCGTCAGAAAAGCCATGGAGATAGGAAAACCGATCATTGCCAGGGTAATGGCAAATACAAAGCAGCCTATTGCCTGCCACGTTTTTGATTTGTCTTTCTTATCCACCTCAAAACCGGTGAGTACAACAAAATCGGCGCTTTCTTTCAGATCTTTTATTTTGTCCCATCTGCCATATACAATCAGGGTATCACCCTGACGGATTTCCGCATCAGAAAAATCTCCCTCCACTCGATCTCCCTTGTTGAACAGTATTACCGGCTCAACTGCATAGCGTTTTCTCAGGGAGAATTCTCGTATACATTTCCCGGCAAGTTCTGAACCCGGCGGAATAATCACCTCCGCAAAACCGCTGACACTGGGGTTAAAGTCATCAGTGAAGTTGCGTGACGCAGCATGGTCATCAAGCTTAAAGTCGTTTGAAAACTTCTCAATATTCGCGGCAGAACCCAAAACAGCAAGGGTTTGCCCGTCCTCAAATTTGGTTTTACGCCATGGGGCGTACACCACATCATCCCCTTTTCCGATACCTAACAGGTTCACGTGGTATGTATTCCATAAACCTGCCTCTTCTGTTGTTTTTCCAGCCAGAGAACTTTCAGGTGTTACGGTAAACAATTTGATGTTATCTGGTAGATTTAGCTTCTCGACCAGCTTTTCCTGCTCGGTTTTTTCTGTATCCCCCTCTTTCTTTTCAGGTAGAACT
>JAIVHB010000084.1 GCA_020201275.1 Rhodothermaceae bacterium
TGCGCGATGGCAAGGAGTTTGCTGTCGCGGTCGCCCTGCCCGACAACAATGGCCTGTACCGCTCCGGGCAAGGCCCGCAAAAGTTCATTTCTGCCAGTCTCTGAGATAGTAGTCATAGGTAAAACTAGTATCAGTAGTTAGTTGGATGTATGATAATGTAAAATTTCAAAAAACTGAATGATCGCGATTCAGGTTTTCCGCAAAGAAAGCCCGGCACCTCACACCATCCAGCCTGCATCCGCAGTTTAATTGAATCCGCTGGAATTATACTGCAAAAATCTCCGGCTCATCTCAACCCGGTTTCTCTGAGCTTCGTTTAAAAAACCTGTATCAATATGCTCAAATATATTCAGGGATACATCCCCTGGCATTTCGACGGCAAAGAAAACAGCCAGATCAAGGAAAACGTCGGTGTAAGCGGGATGGTATTCGAGAAGTTCTGCAATTTCGCGCTGTTCGATGATACTTTGGTAACTACCCGTGGCGAGGAGCTGACGGAAATAGAGCAGCGCAATATCGTTGCCGTGTTCCAGGGCTTCTCCGGCGGTGAGTTCCTGGTGGCGGTAGACTGCCCTTAATCGCTTCTCCCACTCGCCCATATCGGCCCGCTGTGCTGCGCTGTTCTGCACACCCCGCCCCGAGAGAGAGGTGTCGGCAAGAACGGTTTTCAGCAGATTTTCGGCTTCATCGTAACGGTTGCCGAGTATCAGTGCATCAACCTTTTGCAGTCGCAGCGGTGCATAGTTGGCGTAGGGGCTGATGTCGGATGTGTACACCTCTTCGAAGCGGCCCATGGCAAGTTTATGGTAGGTCCACGCCGACCAGAGCCGGTCGTTTTCGGGTTGCAGGCGCATGGCCCCTTCAAGCGAGGCCAGAGCCGTTAGCGTATCGCCCTCCGACAAGTGCCGCCGGTAGTACTTCCATTGAGGTGCCGTAGCAGCGCTCAATGCGGCCCGTACGGTAGGCCTCCCTGAACGAGTCGACCGGGTATTCATCGAGCAACCAGTTCACAAACGATCCTGTGGTAGTGTAGTTCACGGAACTGCGACCGCCGTAGAAACCGGTTACCGAAAAGGCCGATTCCATATCGCGGGCATCGGGGTAGGGTTTGGCGGCGGCCACCAGCTGGTCGGTGGTGGCTATACCGTTCGAACGTACATCGAGCGCAACCGCCAGGCCCTCAACGAGTCCTATACTCCAGCTGGCGTTCAGCAGGCGGTTGCCGAACTGTTTGGCTGCCACGTGCACCAGCTCATGGCGAAGGCTCGGAGCAATGGCCGTTTTGGCGATGTGCATCTGGTCCTTTTTCTGCCACACAGGCACATAACTGGTAAACTTCGCCCCTGTCATCTTCTGTTTCTGCCAGGGGTGGGCGTACAGATAGCTTTCTATACGGTTTTCTGTGTAATCGAAACCGATGCCGAGGGCGGATGTGAGCTCCGCAAGGTGGAATTCGTGCCAGGCAGCAATCATCCCCAGCTCTTCGTCCGAATAGGCCGTTGGGTCGTAGTAGATGTCGAAGTTTTCGGTCGCATGATATCCGCCCAGCTCCCGCTGAATCCACTCGCGCGGTGAGATCACGCCGTTTTCTGCCAGGCGGGTGTAACTCAGCAGCAGATTGACAACCATGGCGGCGGCCAGAAACAGATATACCCTGCTTCTCCTTACATCCGGAAAAACCCACAACAGAACGACCCAGCTCAACGTGATGCTGCGGAAGAAGATGACCGATGTGCCAAGCCGTACATCCTCGTCGTAGATCGGTCCCGGCCAGCCACCCCATACATGGTTGTGAAAATAGACCTGGGGAAGGGTGAACAATTCGAGCAGAAATCCGCCCAGCCCAACAAAAAGCACAACGGTGAGCCCCCACAAGGTCGCACGCCGGTAACCCGTTATCCGGAAAAAACGCGTGATACTGTATCCGAAAAGAATGCTGAACGAGGGATAGAATATCCAGAAACCAAGGCCGTGAAAAGAGTAACACCCCACGGCCAGTGCATAGATGAGAAGGGGCAATGCGGCGGTGTAAATTACTGTGATGAGCCCGCCTACCCGGCGCATATCGGTTGACCTGTCACCCCGGGCGGCATGAAAGACCGCTATGAGGCACCCCGTAATTGCGGCCAACAGGGCAGATTCGATGTGAAGATCGCGCACCAGGGGTATAAACAGCACCAGGCTTCCGGCCAGCAGGGCGATAGCGTAATGTCGGAGTCGGATCATCCTGGCTGCGGATTCATGAAAATTGGATTTAATTATGCGTGCTGGTAATGAGTTATAGTAGGCTTCCGGTAAGGCCGTATTTGGTTGCCCCGGTCAGACTGGGGCTGCGCGGCCGTTTTATTTCGTGATCCTAATTTTTGAACATCGTGGACAATACGAACCAGATGTTTTCTTTCCTCTCACGCAAACGCCGGCTGAAATAGGGCAGCCATTCGGTTCCGTAGGGAACATATACCCGTACCGGATACCCCTCAGTTACAAGCTCTGTGCAGGTGTTCAGCCGCAGGCCGTAGAGCATCTGAAACTCAAGGCGCTCTTTCGGGATGTTCTGTTTGACTATGTGCTCCTTAATCCAGTTTATCAGCTCATCGTCGTGGGTGGCCATTCTCGGGAAAGCGGTATGCTCAAGCAGATGTGCCGCAAATTTTTTATACGCTTCGCGGATGTCCGGCATTTGCTGTATGGCTATTCTGGCCGGTTCACTGTAGGCACCCTTGCACAGGCGGATGTCGGCCCCCAGCGCGGCAAGATCGGGAATATCCTGTTCCGACCGGCGCAGATAGGCCTGGATCACAATGCCCACATGGTTGCGCCCGTATTCGGCGTGGGCATCCCTGAAAAGATCGATGGTGGATTGGGTGTAATCGGTGCCCTCCATATCGATGCGAACAAACTGGTTCTGCCTGCGGGCAACATCCATCAGCGTAAAAAGATTGTCGCGGCAGTAGGCATTGTCGATGTCGAGGCCGAGCATGGTCAACTTGATGGAGATACTCGACTCGAGCCCGGTTTCGTGGATACCCTCCAGCAGATCGATATAGTGAGTCAGGTTGGAATCGGCCTGCTTGCGGTCCCTTACATTCTCGCCGAGCAGATCGAGTGTAACCTTGATGTTGAGCGCGTTGAGTTCGCTTACTTTGGGTGTTGCCGAAACGAAATCTTCACCGGCAACAAAACGTTTGGCGAGGGCAAAGGGTAGCTTCATGATCAGATGTATGGTAATGTAAGTAAAGGACTGAAGTTATCGATTTTACCGGTTTTATTGTTTAAAAATTTGTCGGGAATCTGCCTCCCGGTGGCGGGTTTATGACGACCCGTAACAAATAGCGCCGGGTATCGTAACAGAATTATGTGTCAGATCGCATTTCAACGCTAATTTATCTGAAAATTATGAATACCGTCACATTACGAACTGTTTTTGCCGCCGCACTGCTTGGAGCGGCTTTTTTTATGAATCTGAATACTGTGGATTCTGCCGTCATTCCGGCCTCGGAAATGAATGTTCAATCCGATGATCCTTACCGCACAGAGGTGTTCAGTGTTACAGACCACGCCACGATTGCCTCATCAACCTCGGGCGGTAATATTACCGTCAGCGGCACACCGGGCAATGAGGTTAAGGTGGAGATGTTCGTACGTAAGCGCGGCCGCAACCTGTTACCCTCCGATACAGATCTTAGCGATTTTGAAATAACGATCGAGCAGGAAGGCAATGCCATTACCGCCAGTGCCCGCAGAAAATCGTCGGCGGGAGGGTGGTTTAGCGGATCATCATCGCAGAGCATCTCTTTTGTAATCCATACCCCGGTCAATTCGGACACAGATCTGAGAACCAGTGGCGGGAATGTTGCTGTTGCCTCTCTGAACGGAGACCAGAAAATGAGTACATCCGGCGGCAATCTGTCGATATCCGACATCAGCGGCAGTACCGAAGCCGGCACATCGGGAGGGAATATCAGGGTTAGCAATCACGACGGCGGACTCTCAATACAGACCTCCGGCGGAAACCTGAGTATTGTGAACCAGACGGGTGAAGTTTCGGCCCGCACAAGTGGCGGGCGGATTAATCTTGAGGGTGTGGCCGGTAACGTTTCGGCCCGCACAAGCGGGGGAAGTATCTCGGCAGCTATCACCACGGTCGGCGACGGATCCGTTGAAGTGAATATCAGGACATCGGGCGGATCGGTACGCCTGAAACAGAACTGATTGGTTCTGCTAATTATGCTTAAAAGCGTTTATTCTTGTAAAATCGGGTAAGATTTATTTTGAGGGGGAGTCAGGAGTAATTATTTTTCGGCCTGTTTTGGGAACCGGACAAATCAATATTGTAACACTGTAAGAAGTTATCTGCCGGGCCAGAACCATTAATAGAAGTTGGACTTTATTCGCTATTAGCCGGAAAGCAATCCAACCCGGCTGTGTATGGCATGAAAGCTATCCGGTCTGAATAAATAAATGGTGATACTCGAATTAATCTGGTTTCAGAATCTGATAACGGGAGTTTATGCAGCCTTGTGTCTAAGCCTGCTGCTTGCGTTCATCAGGCTGCTCAGGGGGCCAAGCCTGCCCGACCGGGTTGTGGCCCTCGACCTGATTGCCTATATCGTAATCTGCTTCATTGCAACCTATACGATTGCCACTGGTAAAGAATCCTTCCTCGATGCCGCTATCGTCCTTGCCCTGATCGCCTTTTTGGGAACAACCGCCTTCGCCCGGTATGTACAGCAAGTGGGCCATACCAAAAAACCGGACGAGAGCTTATGAATGAGATTATCACGTCTGTTTTCCTGGTGATGGGTGCGCTTTTCACCCTTGTGGCAGCTGTGGGCGTATACCGTCTTCCCGATATTCTGATGAAAATGCACGCCTCAACCAAGGCGGGTACGCTGGGAGCCGGATTGATTCTGGTGGCTCTCATGATCACCTTCGATGATATAGGGGTAGTTACCAGAGCGTTGGCTACCATCATCTTTCTTGTACTGACCGCACCAATTGCCGCGCACCTGATCGGCCGTGCGGCCTATGTATCCGGTGTAAAGTTCTGGAAGGGGACCATCATCGACGAAATGCAGGACCTGTACGAGAAAAAACCTGACGAGAAATCGGCGGGGGGCGGCTCATGAGCGTACTTGTGGCTGTTTTACTGGGTTTTGTGGTCGCCGTTTTTGCCCCCTGGATCAGCCGGTTGCTGAAGGATTCTGCCGGCTGGGCACTGGCCATCGTTCCGGCGGGTCTGTTCGCCTATTTCGCTTCCTTCCTTCCCCTGATCGCCTCGGGCGAAACCTTTCGTGAATCAACGCCCTGGGTTCCTTATATAAACATCCACTTTTCGTTCTACATCGACGGGCTGAGCCTGCTTTTTGCCCTGATCATAAGTGGTATCGGCACATTTATTGTAATCTACGGAGGCGGATACCTGAAGGGCGATCGCGATATCGCCCGATTCTACCTGTCGTTACTGATGTTCATGGGATCAATGCTCGGGGTTGTACTGTCGGACAACCTGCTGACCCTGTTTATTTTCTGGGAACTGACCAGTTTTACCTCCTACCTGCTCATCGGCTATTACCATGAGAAGGCGGCATCGCGCCGTGCGGCCCTGCAGGCCCTTCTGGTAACAGGTACCGGAGGGCTGGCCATGCTTGGGGGGGTGATCCTGATGGCTCTGGCCGGCGGTTCCATGGAGATTACCGAGTTGGTCAACGAGGCGGATGTGATCAGGGAGCACGGTTTTTATATAGCGATTCTAATCCTGGTCTGCGCCGGTGCATTTACGAAATCGGCACAGTTTCCGTTCCACTACTGGCTTCCCGCCGCCATGGAAGCGCCAACCCCGGTGAGCGCCTATCTGCATTCTGCTACCATGGTAAAGGCGGGTGTATATCTTCTTGCACGTTTCAACCCGATTCTGGGCGGTACCGACTGGTGGTTATGGCTGGTTACAGGTTTCGGGGCTGTTACCATGGTGGTGAGCGCCTGGCTGGCCCTCTCCTTTACCGATATGAAGCGCGTTCTGGCCTACTCTACGGTGATGGCGCTCGGTACGCTGGTTATGCTCATCGGCATGGGCCATCCTTACGCCATGCAGGCCATGGTGGTTTTTCTGCTTGGGCACTCGCTCTATAAGGGCGCCCTCTTTATGATGGCAGGCAGCGTGGATCACGAGGCCGGCACCCGCGACGTGCTGTTGCTTGGAGGGCTTCGAAAGGTGATGCCCTACACGTTTGCATTTGGTACCATAGCAGCACTTTCAATGGCGGGCATCCCTCTTTTCCTGGGTTTTATCGGCAAGGAGCTTGTTTATGAGGCGGCCCTTGGTTTTTCCCCGGCACCGGTACTGATTATCATAGCAGCCGTTCTGGCCAATATCGCTTTAGTGGCATCCTCGGGCATTGTCATTATCCGTCCCTTCTTCGGCGAATTCAAAGAGACCCCAAAGCACGTGCATGAAGCACCTGTGAGCATGTGGATAGGTCCGGCCGTTCTGGGTGTGCTGAGCCTGGTGTTCGGTTTTCTGCCCTTCCTGCTGTCTGACTACATTATGGTACCGGCCGCATCTGCCGTGGCGGGTGTACCCCTTGAGTTCTACCTGGCAATATGGCACGGAATTAACCTGCCGCTCATTCTGAGTGTGGTCACACTGCTGGGCGGTATACTGGTGTACAAAGCATGGGACAATCTCAGGGGCAGCGTGATGCCGGGGTACAAAACGGCGTTTGCCACCCTTCCGGAAGCGGCCTACGATTTCAGCCTGAACAGCATGCTGAGCGTGGCCTACTGGCAGACGCTCCTGTTCCAAAGCGGAAATCTGCGCTATTATGTAATGACCATAGTCGGGTTCACCGTTTTGCTTGTCGGCTATCCGCTGGTGAGCAAAGCCGGAATTTATATACCCGTCGACTGGAGCGACATCCATTTCTATGAGTGGCTGCTTGCCGGACTGATGATTGCCGGAGTGCTGGCGGCCGCAACAGCGCGGTCCGGACTAATCGCCGTCATCTCGCTTGGTGTGGTGGGTTACAGCATTGCTTTGATTTACCTTCTATTCAGTGCGCCCGATCTGGCCATCACCCAGATGCTGGTCGAAACACTCACTGTAATCCTGGTTGCACTGGTTCTGATCAAACTGCCGGGTGTACCCAGAGAACCGTCGCCGGTTGGTCGTGCCCGGAATATCGTGATAGCGGTTTCGGCGGGCCTGATGGTAACCCTTACCCTGTTTGCCGCATTCACGGTCCCGTTCGATCCCTTTATGGCCGGTTATTTTACAGAAAACAGCTATGTTATTGCCCACGGACGCAATATTGTAAACGTGATACTGGTCGACTTCCGGGCACTTGATACGCTCGGTGAAATTACGGTACTGGCCGTGGCGGGAGTGGGCATATTTGCTCTTATAAAACTCCATAATGCCGTAAAACAGGCCAAAGAGGAGGGTAAGATATGATGAAATCCCTCATTTTAGAGACCGCCACCAAACTGCTGTTTCCGCTGCTGCTTATGTTTTCAATCTTTCTGTTTCTTAGGGGGCATAACGATCCCGGTGGCGGTTTCATCGGAGGGCTGGTTGGAGCGGCGGCGTTCGCCCTGTTTGCCATCTCGAGCGGTACCGATAAGGCTCGGAAGCTGCTGCGCATCAATCCGACTTTTATGATCGGCCTCGGTCTGTTTTTTGCCATCCTCAGCGGCGTGATTTCGGTTATGGCCGGTACGCCCTTCCTTACAGGGCAGTGGGCGTTCCCCGTGGTTTTTGGAGCAGATCTGAGCCTCGGATCGCCAATTCTATTCGACATAGGGGTCTATCTGGTTGTGGTAGGGTTTACGCTGGCCGTCATCTTTTCACTTGAGGAGGAGGGCTGACATGGAACCCTTACTTGCCATCGTAGTCGGAGTGCTGTTCTCGACTGCCATCTACCTGATGATGCAGCGGAATCTGATACGGATAGTGATTGGCGTGATCATCCTGAGCAACGCGGTTAACCTGCTCATCTTTACCCTGGGCCGGCTCACAAGGGCCAGCGCTCCACTCATCCCGTACGGTCAAAACGTGCCGCTCGAAGATATTGCGAACCCCTTGCCTCAGGCGCTCGTTCTTACAGCCATCGTAATCGGATTCGGCCTTTTCGCCTTTGCCCTGGTGCTCACCTACCGCACCTACAAGGAGATCGGCACCAAACCGGTAAAGGAGGGCTGACCCGGTGGATCATCTGCTCACATTGCCCGTAATTATTCCCCTGCTCACCGGAGCCCTTGGTTTTCTGTTCTACAAAAATGGTACGGCTCAGCGCTGGATCGGCCTTGCCGGAACCGTTGCCCTGCTTATAGCCTCCATCCTGCTTCTTGTGGATGTGTGGAGCAACGGCATACAGGCAGAGCAGTTCGGCAACTGGCCGGCACCCTTCGGTATCTCCTTCGTGGCCGACCTGCTCAGCAGCATCATGATCACAATAAGTGGGGTTATGGGCTTTGTGGTTGCTGTATACGCGGTTGCCGACATCGACAAAACCCGCGAAAAATTCGGTTTCTATCCGCTTTACCATATTCTGCTGATGGGGATCAACGGCACCTTCCTGACCGGTGACATCTTCAACATGTACGTGTGGTTCGAGGTGATGCTCATTTCATCTTTCGTACTGCTGGCGTTGGGCAACTCGAAGGCCCAGCTCGACGGAGCCGTGAAGTATGTGATCATCAATCTTGTGGGTTCGGCGATTTTCCTGATGGGCATCGGATTCCTCTACGGGCTTACCGGAACGCTGAACATGGCTGAACTGTCGGTGAGGCTTAACGAGGTAGACAACGCGGGCCTGGTAACCACTGTTTCGATGTTTTTTATGGTATCGTTCGGCATCAAGGCGGCGGTATTCCCACTGTTTTTCTGGCTGCCGGCCTCCTATCATACCCCGCCGGTTGCGATATCGGCCATTTTTGCCGGTATGCTCACCAAGGTGGGCGTCTATACCCTGATCCGGGCATTTACACTTCTGTTTACGCAGGAAGTGGCCTATACGCACCACATCATCTTGTGGATATCCGGGCTGACCATGCTGATCGGGGTTCTTGGAGCCGCGGCGCAAAGCGAGGTTCGGCGGATCCTCTCTTTCCACATCATCAGCCAGATCGGATATATGATCATGGGCCTGGCACTTTACACGCCGTTGGCGCTCATCGGATCGGTGTTCTATATCGTTCACCACATCATCGTTAAGACAAACCTGTTCCTGGTTGGCGGTTTGGCCAGAAAGCTGACCGGCTCGTATGAACTTAAAAAGATGGGCGGGCTTTACCGTTACTATCCGTGGCTTACGCTGATCTACGCGGCCCTGGAGATCGATTCTTACTGGATTGCGGGAGTGGCGCTTCTGGTGGGCCTTCTCACGCTGTTTTCGATGACCAAAATATGGATGGCGGCGTTCTGGACCCCACTGCCAGGTTACGAGAACGACACTACCGGGGCCGGATTCAACAAGATTAGCAGGCGCGACATGTTCCTGCTGGTGTTTCCGATTGTGACCCTGGCCACGCTCACAATTATCATCGGGCTGTACCCGGAGCCGTTCTATGAGCTTTCGCTCAAGGCGGCCGAAGACCTGCTCGACCCGACCAACTACATTAACGCGGTTCTTGGAAAATGACACTACTGCTGCTCAATTTCATACTCGCGATCGTTTGGATCTTCATAACCGGAGAATTCACGCTTGGTAATATCGTTTTTGGATTCTTCCTGGGCTATCTGGTGCTGGTTGTGGTGTCGCCGGCCATCGATGAAGGCCGGTATGTACGGAAATTCTGGAAGGTACTCTTCCTTATCGTTTACTTTATAAAGGAGCTGTTCATTTCGAGTATCCGCGTGGCCATCGATGTGATGAAACCAAGATTCAGGATGCAGTCGGGGGTTGTGGCCATTCCACTCGACGCACAGACCGATTTTGAGATCACCCTTCTGGCCAACATGATCTCCCTCACGCCGGGAACCCTGAGCCTGGATGTGGCACCCGACGGGAAAACCCTCTATATACACGCCATGTACATCGACAACGGGGATGTTGACAGTGTGCGCCACAACATCAAGGAGGGGATGGAGCGCCATATCCTGGATGTGACCCGGGATCCGGGCATCAGCAAATACCGCGATGAAGCGTCACTTTGAGAGATAAGACCTCTGCCTCAGACTCCGGCAATAGTCCCAATTACCATTGTACAAAATCTGAAACGACCGGCCGGCTGCCTGAAGCTGGTGAGAGACAGGCTTTCATTCACAAGTCTCTTCCGGGGCTTCATATCCTGACCGGGATTTCAAATGTTTGCGGTTTCAGGCTTTGGGAGGTTTGACTACTTTACGGGAAATGTTGCACATAGAGCAATTGTCATAAAAGGAAGTCAATTATTTCACCATAATCACAGAACTTTGAACAACCGCAATTCCGTAACGAGCCTGCTGTTGCCGGTGATGGTCATCACCATGATGATACAGGCCTGTAATACCGAAAATATTCCGGAAACCATGACGGTGAAGGAAGTGTCATTCGACGGCGACGCCGCGGGCATGCCCTGGCTCGTGTCGCTTGGCAACGGGGGCGTGGCCATGAGCTGGACCCGCACTGAAAACGGCATCCCCCGGCTGGAGTACTCCCGGTACGAAGATGGATCGTGGTCGGCACCGGATGTGATCGCCGAACAGCAGGAGAGAGAGGAGTGGTTCGTGAACTGGGCCGATTTTCCATCGGTTGTTGAGCTGGACGACGGCCGCATGGCGGCTAACTACCTTGTATCAAGCGGGGAGAACATCTTTGCCT
Organism: Rhodothermaceae bacterium; assembly: GCA_020201275.1. Classification (GTDB taxonomy): domain Bacteria; phylum Bacteroidota; class Rhodothermia; order Balneolales; family Cyclonatronaceae; genus RECM01. The sequence goes on from JAIVHB010000084.1 coordinate 10,803, forward strand.
ACGACGTGCACATCACCAGCACTGGTCCGGATGGGAACTGGATGCCATCGGTGGTTCCGCATACCGACGGCACACAGACCGAGCACGGTTTTGTTTCGCTGCTTCCCTGGCAGAACGACGAAGTGATGGCGGTATGGCTCGACGGACGGAACACATCGGGCGGCCACTACGGTCACGGAGGCGGACCGATGACGCTTAGGTCAGCGGTTATCGGCCCCGAAGGCCTGAGCCATGAATTCGAACTCGACTCCGCCGTATGCGACTGCTGCCAGACATCGGCCGTACGGCTGCCCGGCGACGGAGCTCTGGTGGTCTACCGCGATCGTACGCCGGATGAAATCAGGGACATCTCTTTCGTCCGGTTCCGCGACGGCACCTGGGAGGAACCCCGGGTGCTGCATCACGACGGCTGGGAGATCTTCGGATGCCCGGTAAACGGTCCGGCCATAGATGCCATCGGTGAAACCGTGGCCGTTGCCTGGTTCACCCAGCCCGGCGACACCGCCCGGGTAAAAGTGGCCTTCTCCGGCGATGGCGGCGACAACTGGTCATCACCCGTCCAGACCGACACCGGACAGCCCCTCGGCCGGGTCGACATACTGATGCTCGATGATCAGAGGGCGCTGCTGAGCTGGATCAGTCAGGATGAGCGCGATGCACGCATCATGGTGCGAGTGGTACATCGGAGTGGTGAACTCGGGCCTCCCGTTGTGATCAGCTCGGATGATGGGCTCTCAACACGAGCATCCGGTTTCCCCAGAATGGCAAAATACGGCAGCAGTGGAGTGATAATTGCATGGACTGCTGTGGACGGTGAACGCAGAAGTGTTAAGGTGAGAATGATTACCATTACAGGATGAAAGCGGCATAAAATAGTTCTGGCAGATTATATCACGTGGCATCGAGAGGGCTGATAACGCCATGGCCTCCCCGGTTCAGCACATGCAGATAGACGGAAGTCGTTTTAAGGCTTTGGTGGCCCAGCAAATCCTGAACCGTACGCACATCATACCCATTCCGAAGCAGATGCGTGGCAAACGAGTGCCGGAACACGTGCGGGCTGACCCTTTTGGTACAGCCGGATTTTCTTGCAGCCTGCTTAACAGCCCTCTGGATTTTCTTCTCCGACTGATGATAGCGGTGAACCAAACCGGTTCGCGGATCCTTTCTCCGAACTTCGGAGGGGAAGAGGTACTGCCAGTTTAATTCAGATGATGCGTTCGGATACTTAATGGCCAGCGCCCCCGGCAACAGCGTTTTACCCTGGCCTTTGGCAAGATCCCGGGTGTGCAGCAATTTCACCTTTCGTATATGATCGATAAGATCGCCCTTAAGAGAAGCAGGAAGCATGGTGACACGGTCTTTCCTGCCCTTGCCATCTCTCACCTGAATCTGCATATAGTCAAAATCGAGGTCCTGAATCCGCAGGCGTAACGCTTCCGAAATGCGCAGCCCGGCACCATACAGCAGACAGACAACAATCCTTTCAACACCCGAGAGGCTGGAAATAACCGCCCGGGCCTCCGATTCAGACAGCACCACCGGCAGATTCCCGGGATTCTTCGCCCGTTTCAGCTTCTCAAGCTCCGGCAGCTCGATTTTCAGGATATGTTTGTAGAGAAAAACCAGTGAGCAAAGTGCCTGGTTCTGTGTGGATGCCGCAACACTGCGGTCTTCAACAAGATGATTCAAAAAAGCGACGATATGATCCGGTCCAAGCTGAGAGGGGTGAGTGAGGTTATGGAAATGTACATACGATCTGATCCAGCCGGTATACGAATCGGCTGTACGCCACGAATAGTTACGGCGGCGGATTTCCATGCGAACCTGATCCAGGAGTTTTGGTTTGCTCATCTTTTTTATCAATAAGAGAGAAAAAAAGAGAAAGCCTTACAAAAAAAGGTTACCATCCGACGGAATATTATGCGACAAAGGGGGAGGGTCCGTCGGGATATAAAACGACAAAAGTAAAGGAGATGCTTGTAGAAATCACCGGTTTCGACTATTATGCGACAGACAGGGCAAAAGAATCTCTGTCGTCTAATTATATGTTATGCCCCCCACTAAACAATTTCGTTGCATGGATACCGTTAATCTATTAAGTTAAAGAATGATCAAATCATTCGGAGATAAAGCAACGATAGATCTGTTTCATGGCATTTCAAGCAGCAAGGTCAGGAAGCTCCCGACCCAGATTCTTGAATCTGCCACCTATAAACTGGATATACTGAATGCTGCCATTTCTCTTGATGATTTGAGATCACCTCCCGGCAACAGGCTTGAAGCGTTGCGGGGTGATTACAAAGGTTATCATAGCATACGAATCAACGCCCAATGGAGAATTGTATTCCGATGGCAGGATTCCAGTGCATACGAGGTCGCTATTGTAGATTATCACTCATAAACAGAATAGGTGAATCATCATGATTCCAAAAAACAGAATAACCACACATCCCGGTGTCATACTGCTTAAAGAGTACCTGGAACCAATGGGATTGACACAAAAGGAATTGTCAGATCATCTGGAGATACCCATTCAGCGGGTCAACGAAATTGTGAGGGGTAAAAGAGGGATATCTCCGGACACAGCCTGGTTACTATCCGGGGCGTTCGATACGTCTCCTGAATTCTGGTTGAATTTGCAGGCTTTGCATGATCTGTCGTCCAATCGTCCCGACAGGGATGTTAAACCACTCAAGACCGTACAGGCATAACCAGCAAATCAAGCGGACGCGGTTGCGTTTGGTTGCTTATATTTCGGAATAATTGCCGCGCCGCTTATTTGCAAAGCCATTATGCGTTTTAAATATATCGACAACTTTTGAGAAAACGAGATAAAAAATTTATTTGGGGATTGGTAC
>JAIVHB010000216.1 GCA_020201275.1 Rhodothermaceae bacterium
GTGGTCCTTTTATCGGCTTACCAACTTTCGAATTTTCAGGCTGAATGAAAATACCCATCGTATTTGACTCTTCTTCATCTTCTTCAAAATCAATATCCGGGGTGTCATCAAGTGTTATGCCGCGAACAGTTACAGTAACTTCTATATCACCCTCAACATTACTGGACACCTGAAATTGATAAGTGCCGGGTTCCGTTGTTTCTGATACCTGCCCTGCTGTTGCGTTACCATCGAGGCTTATCACAAAATCTGCATTAGTGTATCCGGTAACGGGATTACTGAATTCGTCCCTGAGCTTTACAGTAACGGTTGAACTGCTGCCAACCGGCAGCTCGTCAGGGTCGGCAGTTACTGTCGATTCCGATGGATCCACTGATCCTGCTGAAACCTGGCTGTTGTACGGGCTGCCCGGAATTTCCACACCATCAAGCCGGATCGTAATCACATCGGTACCTGCATTTATGGGTGTGTAGGCTGCAGCAAATTCACCAGGCATACCCGTACCCGTCACTTTGAGATCATTTTCATTTTCGCCGGCCACTTCTACGGTCAGATCATCTGCACTGCCAGTCGGATTTCCCCAGGAATCTTCCACACGAATTGTTATGCGTGTCTCCTCGCCTGCAACACCATCCGGAACTATGGCACTGGTCTGTGAAGGATCACCGGATGCAGCCGTTACATTGAATTGCTGTGAGGTAACATTGGCAAGGCCTGATACCAGAGAACCAAACGTAAGTGTGTAACCGCTTGCAGCTTCATTGATAACCAGGTTGCCAAATGCGGAAATACCGTTAGAACCCGTTAAAATTTCAGTTGTGCTTCCATCTGCAAACTCACCGCCATTAAGACTGACTGTTAGAGCAATTCCCTCTATCGGGTTATTCTCACTGTCGGTTACCCTGACCGACGGTGCCGGATTGATAGGGTTGCCAGCCATGGTACCGACTGGCTGCTGAACGATTGTAAGGAGCGACGGCGCCAACATTTCCGCACTGGCACTGAAAGTTATAGCGCCTGCACCATCTGCAGAGGCAACAACCCTGTACACTCCGGGCAGGCTTCCAAGGGTTAGCAACGAGGATGCGATCCCGTCGGCACTGGTAGTTACCGTGGTATTACTCATCCGCTGACCGATGGCACCCGCCGGCGTTTCTGTGATCGTGAATTCTACAGCTGCGCCTGCAACCGGATTATCGTTTTGATCAACCACTCTAACCACAAACGGGTTATCAAGTGTACTGGTAACCCGACCAGACTGATCATCTCCTGAGATCAATTCTACCGTTGCAGGTGCATTTGCAGAAACCATACTTGTGTACGGACTTCCGGATATAGGATTTCCCGCAAATTCAATGGTTATCTGGTCAGTACCTGCGACCACCGGTGTATAAACCGCCGTATAGCGACCCGCTACAGCTGTTTCAATAATAACAGTAGTTGTGTTATTGGCCCCGCTAACGCCGGCACGCAACTGATTCGCCGCTCCTGTAACCGGATTGTCAAACCGGTCCCGAACGTTTATCCCGATCAGGGTTTGCTCTCCGGATGTACCGTCTGGTACGTCGGCCGAACTGTTATCAGCAACCGGAGCAGCAGCAATGATATCAAAAGGGCCGGACTGAACATCAGAAGCATCCTGCACATCTGCTTCGAAAGTGATCCGGTAATTTGTTGCCGCCCTTTCAATTATCAGATTGTTGAATATAGCGTGCCCGTCCTGGTTGGTCGTTACAGTATTTGTACTGCCGGCTGTGAAGGAATTTTCATTCAGCCTTACACTCATATCTGCTCCAGATATGGGATTACCCAGATCGTTGCTCAGTTTAACCGCAGGTGCCGGTGAGATTGCATCGCCGGCAGTGGTTTCAGAAGGCTGCTGAAGGATTTCCATTAATGGTGCACCCACTCGCTGGAACCTGGCCGTAACGCTCTTATCGGAGTTCATCACCAGTGTGGCGGGATTGGAGTTTCCGCTCAGATCGCCCTGCCAGCCTATGAAGCGCCAGCTTGGTGTTGGTGTTGCGGTTAGCTCCACTTCTTCGCCCGATTCGTACTCATTCTTCTTCGGATTCACACTAACCGAGCCCTGCCCGTCAACCTGAACCGACAAGGTGTACATTTCAGGTGCATCCTGAGTAAACACGGCCGTAACGCTCTTGTTGGAATTCATTACCAATGTGGCAGGATTCGTGCTGCCGCTCAGATCGCCTTGCCAGCCTGTGAAGCTCCAGCCCGAGGCTGCCGTGGCAGTAAGCACCACTTGTTCGCCGGATTCGTACTGATCCTTCTGCGGATTCACACTAACCGAGCCCTGACCGGTAACCTGTACGGCAAGGGTGTACATATCCGGTGCATCCTGAACAAACACGGCCGTAACACTCTTGTCGGAATTCATCACCAGCGTGGCGGGATTCGTGCTGCCGCTAAGGTCGCCCTGCCAGCCCGTGAAGCTCCAGCCCGAGGCCGCTGTGGCGTTAAGTACTACTTGTTCACCGGATTCGTACTGATCCTTCTGCGGATTCACACTAACCGAGCCCTGACCGGTAACCTGTACGGCAAGGGTGTACATATCCGGTGCATCCTGAACAAACACGGCCGTTACACTCTTATTGGAATTCATTACCAATGTGGCAGGATTCGTGCTGCCGCTCAGATCGCCTTGCCAGCCTGTGAAGCTCCAACCAGAAGATGCCGTGGCAGTAAGCACCACTTGTTCGCCGGATTCGTACTGACCCTTCTCCGGATTCACACTAACCGAGCCCTGACCCGTAATCTGTACGGCAAGGGTGTACATATCCGGTGCATCCTGAACAAACACGGCCGTAACGTTCTTATCGGAATTCATCACCAGCGTGGCAGGATTGGAGTTTCCGCTCAGGTCGCCCTGCCAGCCTGTAAAACGCCAGCCCAAGGCCGCCGTAGCGGTTAGGATCACTTGTTCGCCGGATTCGTACTGATCCTTCTGCGGAACAACGATTACCGAGCCCTGACCGTCAACCTGAACGGACAGGGTGTACATATCGGGTTCATCCTGAACAAATACAGCCGTAACGCTCTTGTCGGAATTCATCACCAGCGTTCTTGTCGGAATTCATCACCAGCGTGGCGGGATTCGTGCTGCCGCTAAGGTCGCCCTGCCAGCCTGTGAAGCTCCAGCCCGAGGCCGCCGTGGCGTTAAGTACTACTTGTTCATCGGATTCGTACTGATCCTTCTGCGGATTCACACTAACCGAGCCCTGACCGGTAACCTGCACGGCAAGGGTGTACATATTGGGCTCATCCTGTACAAAAACGGCCGTAACGTTCTTATTGGAATTCATTACAAGCGTGGCAGGATTCGTGTTTCCGCTCAGGTCGCCCTGCCAGCCCGTGAAACGCCAGCCCGAGGCCGCAGTGGCGGTAAGGATCACTTGTTCGCCGGATTCATACTGATTTTTCTGTGGAACAACGATTACCGAGCCCTGACCGGTAACCTGCACAGCAAGAGTGTACATATCGGGTTCATCCTGAACAAATACAGCCGTAACGCTCTTGTCGGAATTCATCACCAGCGTGGCGGGATTCGTGCTGCCGCTAAGGTCGCCTTGCCAGCCTGTGAAGCTCCAGCCAGAGGATGCCGTGGCGGTTAGTTCCACTTCTTCGCCCGATTCATACTGATCCTTCTCCGGATTCACACTAACCGAGCCCTCACCGGTAACCTGCACGGCAAGGGTGTACATATCGGGCTGATCCTGAACAAACACGGCCGTAACATTTTTTTCTTCGTCAACAACAATGGTCTCCGGATTAGCTGAACCGGTCAGATCCCCTTCCCAGCGACTGAAAACCCAGCCCGAGTCCGGTTGTGCGGTCAGACGGATAGTGACTGATGCAAACTGTGCGGATTCAGATGCGGTATTCTGACTATTTTGGGTATCCCCATCAGAATTTTTAAGTGTTTTGACGCCGGAGGTTTCCGTTGCAAGCATCGACCCGGAATTCAAATCATTATCTCCGCTAACAGGCAGCATCGTTCCGGTACCAAATTCGGTTCGACTCTGTTCAGTCTGGCTTATAACCTCCTCATCAACAGTACCCATACCGACAATCTCAATATTCAGCGGATAGTCCCTGAAAAGAAACAGAGCCTCTATATTCCGGTCTCGTGTAAAAAGTACGGATCTCGGATTAATAGTTCCTGTGAGGTCGCCACCCCAGTTACGAAATACGTATCCTTCATTCGGAATGGCCTCAATCGCAATTGATGAACCGGCCACAAAATTTCCTTCCGATGGTATAACCACACCTGCACCTTGTGGAATAACCGTGGTTGTCAGGCTGTAGCGTTCCGGAAGTGCCTCATCAAAAGACGTATCAACCGTATCACAACTGAATGTTATTACCGACACGATAACCAACGCCACGAACAGAAACTTCCTCATGTCATTTCTCCCTTATCCGGATCAATAGCTTGTTTTTACCAGGTTGCGGTACCCGTTATTTGTGAATAGATATGTAAAAATATAAGCAACATAAACTTACAAAAAATGAACTCCCGCCCGGCGATGGATTCTGACCCGGAATGCCCTCTGTATATCAAACAATAACTAAGCTTTAGTTTAATATTAGAATCATCTTATATTCAATCGTTAATGCACATTGCCGAGCCGTTTAATTTCAGCGTTAGTTTACCTGCCTCAGAAGCTGATTCTCATTACCGGATGATTACTCCTGTTCCAGACCTGGCCAGACCTTACCCTCGTCAGGAAAGGTGCTAATGCGGGTCCATGATTCTGTGCGGCCAAACATGGGGAGTCGGATGTATCCCCGCAGGTCCATGCGGTTGTTGCCGTTCAGCCGCAGCCTCGCGCTGTAAGTCTTACCGCTCTCCGGATCATAGATCTCGCCGTTCCGCCACTCTCCGCTGCTGTATTCGAGTCCGAACACCATCTGAAGGCCCAGAATGGGCCGGTCCCGTTTCTCCGGATCCGGGTTTTCCGAATCGAGAATGGTGTTGCCCTGATCATCTTCCGGCTCGAGTAGCCAGACAAGCCGGCCAAAAAACCGGCCATCCTGCTCGTAGATTCGGATGATTCCGCGCTTGTCGGCCGATAACCACAGGCCGGTAACCGCATGTGATCCATCATCTGCTGTTAATGATGGCTTATTTGACGCATACCACGATGTACCGGGTAATGACAGTTCCGCACGTGCCGTTGCAAACTCACCGGTATGTATATTGATCGAGTTTGTAACCACCAACCCGGAGAACAGCACTACTGCCGCTGCCACTAAATTCAAAATATTCATCATTGCATATATAATCAGTTCTGTTTCGGATTACTGCACTACCTGTATAAATCTTTGTCGTGTAATGTGGCTCGGAGATACCGGGTTCCGGAATGCCGCAGCCACTTTTTTTTAACTTTTAACGGATTGAGAATCAATAAATGATTTTCAGTGAAAAAACATTCAGTCTGACTACAAATAAGTTCACCGCCGGACCGCAAACGAACACATCAACAAAGATAATTTCCATCAAGTTATTGTGGCCTGCTTGTGTGGTATTAAAAAGCAACAATTGACATTTATTGACATTACAACTTGCTTATTAATCCGCTGCATCCGGAGTTTACCAAAATCAGGATTGTTGATCTGGTAAAATTTCCTTTCGACAGGCGCATTATCAGATGAGCCGGGAGGGTTTTGTTTCGCTTTTGCCGCGTTGCGCTCAGTTGCGACTAAGTTGAAGGCTATAAAAAGATCAATATCGGGCGGCATCCTGATCAAATACGGACCAGATCTTGATAAAACCCGACCGGATTTTAAAATTTCGTATTGCTCACAAACGCTATCCTTTTGCTGTCGGGCGACCATGAGGGAACATTTATAGTTCCCTGCCCGCCATATAGATACGCGATGATTACAGGCCGGCCGCCATCAGCCGGCATCATACGCAGGGTTACATGCTTGTAAAAGGGATGGTCGCCGGGATTGACGTCTGCGGGAAAACTCAGAAAAACCATCGTCTGCCCGTCGGGGGACATGTGCGGAAACCAGTTATTGAGGGCATCGTCCGTAAGCTGCTCCTGATCGCTTCCGTCAGGCTTCATCCGCCAGATTTCCATGGAACCTGCGCGGGCCGAGTTGAAATAGATGTAATTCCCGCCTGGTGAATATTCGGAGCCGTCATCAAGGGTACGGAAATCTGTAAGCCGGATCTCTTCTCCTCCCTCAACAGGGATCACGTAGATGTCGTACTGCCCGTTCCGTCCGCCGGTATAGGTGAGGAATTTGCCGTCGGGCGACCATCCGTGCAGATAAGACGGTCCCAGATCCGTAACCTGCCGGGGCGTACCGCCTTCTATCGGTACGGTATAGACGATCGACTGGCCGCCGTGATCTGCGCTGTGATGGCTGATGCCGATATAGTTGCCGTCGGGCGAAAGCACATGGTCGTTGTTATTTCTTGTTGCGAAGCCGGTATTGATGACTTCCGGCAAACCTGATTTCAGATCGAAACGGTACAGAAGGCCGTCCTGATTGTAAATGAGAGCTTCACCATCGGCGGTCCAGTTCGGGGCCTGAATCGAACCCTCAGACTGGTAGAGAATTTCCCTTTTCCCGGTGGCCACATCCATGATCTCGAGGTTGCTGCCGATGTAATCACGGTATTGCACCAATGTATCCGGAGCGGGAATTACCACACGCACATTGCTGAATACCGCCGTTTCGGTTACATCACCGTTATGTGAACATACAAACAAGCCCACGTAGACTTCGTCTCCCAGGTCGGTGCTCTCCAGTGATTCGGTACTGAATGCATCACCAAAAACAGCTGCCGACATAATGAATTTCCCATCTTTTCGCTCCAGCTGTATAACATCGGGGGATGTTACCGTACTTGTAATCTCGGCGGTCATGGCTCCCTTTTCAGTACGGTATTGCATGGATATCAGACCATCGCCATGCACAGCAACATCCACATAGGCCGCATCCGCTTCCAGGTCCGAACGGATAATCACTCCCATTTTTCTGTGCGCATCGCCACCGTCGCTGGTGAATTCCGCATGGGTTCGAATCAGAAAATCGCCGCTCATTTTCTTCCATGCAAAATGAAACTCATCCCTGTCAAGCCACATGTTGTTCCCGCCGCCGGTAAGCGTATAGGTCTGGCCGGCCGGGTCATAGCGCATTGAACCGCTCTGTTCCGGATCGCCGACATCGGTGTTTTCGACAAAAATGGATGGTATTTGCATGGCGGTTGGGTTGTGAATGTCCATGCCGGTATCCGGTTCATAGTCCGGCGATGAGCATGATGTGAAGATAATAAGAATGATTATCGTGGCGAGATCTCTGTTTTTCATGGTATTATTCCCTCCTCTGTTCCAGCATCCAGTCGTACAGATCATCGCCTGCGTAGATCCTTTTCCAGGCATCGTGGCCCATATCTGATT
>JAIVHB010000217.1 GCA_020201275.1 Rhodothermaceae bacterium
CTGCCCTACCCACTGGAACGATTTGACCAGCTTTGGTGTAAAATGGCTCCCGAAAAGATTGGTCGATACCCCGATCAGCGATCCGGCAGTCAGCATGCAGTTAATGGCCGTCATGCAGTGGTCGCCCATGATCACCCCCATGAACTGCAGGCCGGTGTCAACGATTTCATCGGTCTGATAGTCGTTTACCCGGATCATGCTGTAATTATTCTTCAGGTTGGAGCTGTTGGTATCCGCCCCGATGTTGCACCAGCGGCCGATCACCGAGTTGCCGAGATACCCGTCGTGGGCTTTGTTCGAATAGCTGAACATCACCACATTATTTATCTCGCCGCCCACCTTGCAGTATGGACCGATGGTGGTATCGCCATAGATCCGGCATCCCATCTTCACCGTTGCATTATCGCAGATGGCTGCCGGTCCGCGGATGACGGATCCCGCCATGATGTACGCATTCTTCCCTATATAGACCGGGCCTTCACTGGATATGATGACCACCCCCGGCTCTATGATGGATGAATCTTCAAGAAAAACCTGATCAGGATGGTCGGCAATAACCCCGGCAGGCAGCTTCCCGGGTCGGCTGTAGATACCGTACAGGTCGAGGTCGAAAACGATCTGCTCTCCGTTCATCCGAAATACATCCCATGTATTTTCAATCAGATGGGGATTTTCAATCTCCGACAGGCTGATGCCGTTGAAATCGGGTTCACCCGCATCGAACCACTGCCTGCTCTTCATCCCGTCCTGAAGGCAGAGCAGGGGCGTTCCGTTATGCTGCAATCCCTGGCCGATTTTCAAATCTCTGATGTGATACTGAAGGTCAAAATCGGGAAGCAGGCGGCTGTTGATCCACAGGCATGGTTCGTCGGTAAGTTCATCCACCCGGTACTGGGCGGACAGGTAAGCCGGCACCAATCGACTCATCTGCTTTGGTTGCAGCATTCTCTGCCACTTTTCATGAATGCGGTAAATACCCACCCGGAAGAAATCGGCGGGACGGGTAAGCGTGAGAGGGAAAAGCCTGGTTATACCCTTATCATAAAAAAAACTAATCTGCATTTGAGAAACCCTGTACTGATTGAGTAGTAAAAGCCTGAGTACTAAAACACCTTACAGAACATATAACTGTAAAATATGATATGTGTTCTTCACAAAATGATATGTTTTCTTATCAAACTCTTTAATAAATTTCCTCAACTGCTTTTACGAAAAAAATAACGAATTGGGGAAGAGACAAGCACTGTTTTAACATAATATACAGTGCTCTTTTAAAGGTTCTGGAACAATTAAGAATGTATTCATCAAAATAAACCAATACGTGATCAGCTTATGTGTGGAATAGTGGGATATATCGGTTACAGAGAGGCCTCAGACGTAATTATCAAAGGCCTGAAACGGCTAGAATACCGCGGATACGATTCAGCGGGAATCGCCATCAGCAACGGTGAACTGCAGATAAGCAAGGGCAAGGGTAAGGTTTCCATCCTTGAGAGCAGTCTGCTTGCAAATCCGATCAAAGGAACGCTCGGCATCGGGCACACCCGCTGGGCAACCCACGGTGAGCCGAATGACGTGAACGCCCATCCGCACACCGGAAATACCCGGAAATTTGCCATTGTGCACAACGGTATCATCGAAAATTATGATGTGCTCAAAAAAGAGCTTCAGAAAAAAGGCTGCACCTTTATCGGGGAAACCGACACCGAAGTGCTCGCACACCTGATCGAGGAGGTACAGAAGGTAACAAAAGCCGACTTTGAAACCTCCGTACAGATCGCCCTGAAGCAGGTTGTAGGTACGTACGGACTGGCCATCGTGAACCACGACGAACCCGACAAGCTGATCATTGCGAGAAAAGGGTCGCCTCTGCTGCTCGGAATCGGCGACGGCGAAACCTTCGTGGCATCGGATGCATCCCCGATAATCGAATACACCAATAAAGTGGTATATCTCGACGATGATGAGATGGCCGTTATAACGCGCAACGGTTATGAGGTGAAAACCATACGGAATGTGAAGATCACCAAAGAGATTCATGAATTGGAAATGAGCATTGAGCAGATCGAAAAGGGCGGATATCCCCATTTCATGCTCAAGGAGATCCACGAGCAGGTCGATACCATATCCGACTGCATGCGGGGGCGCCTCCTGGTTAAAGACAATGACATCAAGCTGGGCGGAATCGAACCGGTGCTCGACAAGCTGGTGAACGCCCGGCGCATTCTGATCGCAGCCTGTGGTACGAGCTGGCATTCGGGACTTGTTGGTGAATACCTGTTCGAATACCTGGCCAAAATGCCTGTCGAGGTCGAATACGCCTCCGAATTCCGCTACCGCGATCCGCTGATCGACGACAAGGATGTACTGATTGTGCTCTCGCAGAGCGGTGAAACGGCCGACACCCTGGCCGCCCTGAGGGAAGCCAAAGAGCGCGGGGCAACCGTGATCGGCATCTGCAACGTGGTGGGGTCGACAATCGCCCGCGAGACCGATGCCGGGGTGTACATCCATGCCGGACCCGAGATCGGGGTGGCATCCACCAAAGCGTTTACCGCGCAGGTTACGGTGTTGACCATGATGGCCATGAAAATCGGAAAGATGCGCGGTGTACTCAGCGACGAAAAATTCCGCGAGCTGGCAGTTGAGCTGAGCAAAATTCCGGCCAAAGTGAAAGAGATCCTCGAACAGGCAGGCAAGGTCGAAGAAATCGCCAAAATGTTCACCTATGCGCCGAACTTCCTCTACCTCGGCCGCAGCTACAACTTCCCGGTCGCCCTTGAGGGTGCGCTAAAACTGAAGGAGATTTCCTATATCCACGCAGAGGGGTATCCCGCTGCCGAGATGAAGCACGGGCCGATCGCCCTCATCGACGAGCACATGCCCGTTGTGGTACTTGCAGTTACCAACCACGTGAACGAGAAGATGATCAGCAATATTGAGGAGGTAAGGGCACGCAAAGGCCGGATCCTCTCAGTAACCAACGAGCGCAACACCGACGTGATCCGCCTGTCGGAGTTCGCGATCACCATCCCGGAAACGCACGACTGCCTCACGCCTCTGCTCACGGTCATCCCGCTGCAGCTGCTCAGCTACTATATCGCCGTCAACCGGAAATGCCATGTAGACCAGCCGAGAAACCTGGCCAAAAGCGTTACAGTGGAATAACACCGGTCCAATGCAGGGCTTCACAATTCAGACCAGTTACTGAAACATCGCTACGTCGATAAATCGGTACGTCTTATGAATCGTCACATAAAATGAATTCCGTTTCGGGCGGAAGCACGACTTTTTGATATCGGCTTCAAAGATTCAACGATGGACCGACGTAGCGATTTATACTAAACCCAAAACCACATCCGGCGACAGTGCAGTGAACTGTACTGCACACCATACTTCGACTTCATTTTGTGCTGCGCACGAAATTGCACTCAGTATGACAGAGCAAACCACTTCGCGGTTCTAATGTTGTTCCCTAATTCGAAGCATACTAACAGCACCGTCTTTGCCACCTCCCAAAATCCCCCCTACCAATCCGGTCTTCTTTTCCCATTCTTTCCATGGATTAATCACATTTTTGGGTTAAATTTGAGCCCTAAGTATGTCCGGCAGGAAGCCGGATTATCACAGATATTTACCCGCAATCCAACCGGTTTTTTCGCATGAACATCCACGAATACCAGGCAAAAGAGATTCTCAAACAATATGGCGTAGCCGTACCCGCCGGAATCGCTGTTTTTACTGTTGATGAGGCCGTAAAGGCCGCCGAAAAGCTGAAGGCCAGCGGATCCGGGCTGTTTGTGGTGAAAGCGCAGATTCATGCCGGCGGACGGGGAAAAGGGCGTACCAAAAAGAGCAATGCCAAAGGCGTAATACTGGCTAAAACGGTTGAAGAGGTGAAATCGGCCGCCGAATCGCTTCTTGGAGACGTGCTTGTGACCATTCAGACCGGCGAGGAGGGAAAGCTGGTACAGCGCCTGTACATTACCGACGGTGTGGACATCGAAAAAGAGTATTACGTGGGTGTAACCCTCGACCGGGCCAAAGGCCTGAATGTGATCATGGTCTCGACAGAGGGTGGTGTCGAGATCGAAAAAGTGGCCGAAGAGACCCCCGATAAGATCGTTAAAGAGTGGATTGTGCCCGGGCAGCCGGTACAGCCCAACCAGGCCCGCCGGCTCGCGTTTGCCCTGGGCCTTAGCGGCGACCAGTTCAAAAAAGGCGTGAAATTCATACAGGCACTCTACAAGGCGTTTGATGCCACCGATGCATCCATTTTCGAAATTAACCCTCTGGTGGTTACCAAAGACGGCGATGTATCGGCCCTCGATGCCAAGATCAATTTTGACGACAACGCCCTCTACCGCCATCCCGAGCTCGCCGAACTGCGTGATGAAACAGAGGAAAATCCCCTTGAACTCGAAGCCGGCAAATTCAACCTGAACTACATCAAGCTCGACGGTAATGTGGGATGCATGGTGAACGGTGCCGGTCTGGCCATGGCCACGATGGATATCATAAAACGGGTTTTACATCATCCTCAAAGATCCGAACGTGAAAGCCATCCTCATCAACATTTTCGGCGGAATCGTGCGATGCGACCGTGTGGCCAACGGAATCGTTGAAGCGGTGAAAGATCCTGAAATCATGGATAAACTGCATGGCATGCCCATCATCGTAAGGCTGCAGGGCACCAATGCCGAAGAGGCCAAAGATATCATCGATAACAGCGGGCTGAACGTGATTTCAGCTGTACTTCTTAAGGAAGCCGCCGAAGCCGTCACCAAAGCGATCGCATAGCTAACAACACCTGATCAAATCGCCAGGTCGAATATCGGATATCTTATAACTCGGATATCAAATAAACCGGGTACTCTATTCTATCCTATACCCTTACTCCACGCCTTCCATCGTCTCCCTAATCAGCATATCGACCACCGCTTTGAGGTCACCGGTTTTCTGATAAACGGCCAGCTGCCGGTCGGCGGATGTACCTTCCGAGAGGATATTGTGCACATACGATACCTCCTCGCGAACTCCGAGATCATCAACAACATCATCCACAAAGGTGAGGAGTTCAAAGATGAGCTTTTTGGCATCTACTTCTCTCTGCTTGCCCAGATCGATCAGCTTACCGTCGAACCCGTAGCGGACCGCCCGCCATTTGTTTTCCTGGATCAGCTCCTTGCGGTATAGCCTCCACGACATATTGTTCCTGCGCAGTTTCATCAGCTTGGCCACGAGGGCGATTTTCAGGGCGCATATGGCGATGGCCTCATCCACCTTCGTGCAGACATCACATACCCGGTACTCAATGGTCGGGAATTTCGGCGACGGACGCACATCCCAGCGGATTTTGGTCGGCTCGTCGATTGATCCTGTTTTTATGGAGATGTCGAGGTATTCCTGATAGTCGTTCCATGAACGGAAAACCGGCGGAATGCTGGTGCGGGGCAGGCACTCAAAAATTACGCTGCGGTACGACTTGAGCCCTGTATCCATGCCGCCCCAGAACGGAGAGCTGGTCGACAGGCAGAGCAGGTGTGGCAGAAAATAGCTGATCTGGTTCATCAGATCGATGCGCAGTTCCTGATCTTCGATGCCCACGTGCATGTGCATACCGCAGATCAACAGTTGACGTGCAAGCAGGCGGTTCTCCATTTCGAGGCCGCGATATCGGGCACGGGAGGTCATGTCCTGGTC
>JAIVHB010000085.1 GCA_020201275.1 Rhodothermaceae bacterium
GGCTACTGGCGCGGAATGGACCGCCTGTTTCTGAATGCGGTTATACTTGGTCCCTCGGGGCCTTAGGATCAAAATCAGTATTTTTTTTGGCGTGATGGATTCGCAGCTTATGGATACTATTATTCACCGGTATATCATCATACAGATTCTGATCCTGATAGTAAGCCTGTTTACTATCGTGCAACCTTTGTATGGACAGAACAGGCAGATTATACTGGATGACAGTCTGCACCCAATGTCGGACTTTGATCTGTATGTTACAGATTCCCTTTTTATTGCTGTCGGTCAGTTGGAATTCTGTTATCTGTTTGACAAGAAGACCGGTGAATTCCTTGCAGAAATTGACCCCTCTGTAGATTTTCCGGGTTTTAACTGGTTCCCAATAAAAATGGAGGTGTTAAATTCGGGGTTATTTTTTACGAATTCAGGTCCGTGGGGATTCTTTATATCCCGGAACAACGATAATGTTAAGGTGCTGGGCCGCGAATTTCTGGCACCAACAAATTTTAAATTTATTTCCGACACTGTTTTTGCGGGAATCTATACCAGAATAGATGGTGATGTAACCATCAGCCTGCTTGATTCTGAAGGTATAAAAATCAGGGAATTTGAGAAGACTGATTTTTTTGCCAGATACGCTATGTACAGATTAGACAATTTATTTCTGCATCTGTATAATAATCAGCTGCTATTCATCAATCCTTTTGACGCCAATCTTTATACTTATTCAATGGACGGTGATTTGCTGGAAATTATTCCATTAAATATTCCACAGTTTAAAAGGATTCCACAGGATATTAATCCCTCAGTATCACCTCATCAGTCCATACAGGATCTGTCAAAAATGATAAGCCGGAACTCATTTATATCAAGATCTTTTATGATGAATGATGGCATCCTGCTGTTGGGTGTAATAGATGAAAACCGTGCGAGGATGGTTTATTATGATGTCGCCAACCAAAGAATTCTGACGACATCAGATTCCGGATTTCCGGATAATAAGTTACCGGCTTATGCCAGTGGCAGTAATGTCTATTTACTCGACTTCGAAAACGACCGGTATGTTGTAAGCGAGTATCACATGAAATTCCCGGCCGAGTAGCGGCCGGGGTCTCTTCTAATTACCCACAGAAAAGACCGCATTGCCCAGCAGCATTTTGCCGTTGTACCAGAACTGACGGAAAATCGGGGTATCCACCATGTAGATCATCTGCCCGCGTCCCATGTTCTGAACACCGAATACCAGTGTATCATCCAGTTTTTCCCGGATATTGGTACCCACAAACCCGCTCCGGTGCGAACCGGGACGCAACGCGCCGACATTCCAGCCTCCATCGAGGTATTCGTAGATATTGGTGCCGGATTTCAGGGTATAGTAGTGATCGGGCATACCGAATCCGAGCGGATGGGTATTGTCGAGGCGGATCCTGAAGATGGCCCCCTCAACCGTATTGCTGATTGCCTGCCGGCTTCGTTCACCGTACACCCGGAGTTTATCTTCCGGAGAGGCAGATGTATCCTCATCCTTCTTGTCCTCTTTGGGCTTCAGTTCGCTAAAACCCTCTTTATCGGCAAAGAAATTGACCGCGTTCCTGATGGCGATAACCCGTCCGCCGTTTCTGACCCAGCTGCGTATGGAATTGAGCCCGGATGTACCAACCGAATTGGCGTAATTTCCGTCCGGCATGATCAGTACATCCAGATGCTGCAGCACCTGTTCATTGAGCCGGTCGGCCATGATCACGGCGGTCTGATATTCCAGGTCCTGATCAAAATAGTGCCATACAGCACCGAATTCGGTTGCTGAAACGCCGTCGCCGGAGAGGATGCCAACACTCGGTTTTTTGATCAGCCGCACGTTATTGGATCCGATATCGGGATGCTGCTCCATGAAACCGGTCGGGGTGGTGTAGAGCGTACGACCGTGTTCCGCAGCGAGCTGCCGAACAACCAGGTCGAACCCGTCGTCGTTCAGCTTACGGGTGATGATGAGGCTGCCGCGGTCGAAATCGCGGCCGTTCATGCGGAACGGCTGAAGCGTATGCCTCACGCTCACATCCGCCTCAAGCAAAGCGGCCAGGAACTTTACATCCGAGAAACTGGTCCAGTGCATCACATAGGCGTAGGGACGGGCCAGGTCGCCCATTACGGGGGGCTGTTCGGTAAAAGAGTACTCCCCGGCCGGGTTGATCCGCTCTGAAGTTGCAATGCCCTGAAGTCCGTACACATAGGGCAGTGCCCAGGCTGTGATGTCGTAGGTGAGGGAGTCTACCAACACTGTCTTTGGTTCAAAAAGCACTTTGGTGAGTACCGATTTCGGCTGATAGGCGCTGATCACCACATCATTTTCGGAGAGCGTAAAGGTTCCGTTCTCACCGGTGGAATAATCGAAACCGCGCACATTACGGCGCTGCGGGGCCTGACCGTATTGAATCTTGTGAGCATCGAGAAGGTTCAGCAGGGCACGGAGGTGATCACGGTTTCCATCCCCTTTAAGGATGTAGGTTTTATACTCGCCTTTCGGGTTATTACGGGCATCACTGTAATACTTCTCAAACTCCTGAATCACCTGCCGATAGTTGCCGGCAACCGCCTCTACCGTCCCCATGCCGGAATTGACCTGGTTGTCGACCCGCCGTGCCAGTGTAAGTGTATCGCCCTCGTCGGTAATAACGGCCCGGCCTCCCAGACCGCCACCGCCCTGTTCGTAGGTCATGCCGATGGCCCCGTTGTAAGTCGGATAGGAGTCGCCATAGCTTGGGTAAAGCAGGTCGAAAATCTCACGGGTATAGTAAACCCGGTTTCTCTCGTCGAAATAGCGGGCATTCGACTTCCCGATGGTAAACTGAAAATCGCGCTGCCACTGGGTGATGTCTTCATGGTAAGGCTGGGACGCCGGCGCGAAATAGTAGGGACTGTTGTACCCCATTTCATGGTAATCGACATGCACATGAGGCATCCAACGGTGGTAAATTTCGAGCCGCTGCCGGCTTTCAACCTGGGTGATCCACGCCCAGTCGCGGTTAAGATCGAACATATAGTGGTTGAAACGTCCGCCCGGCCAGGGCTCGATATGCTCGCGCGTGAAGACGTGGGGATTGGGTACCCTGCCGGAAGCCTGGGTGTGGTAATTCATGTAACGGTCGCGGCCGTCCGGATTCATTGCCGGATCCATCACAACTACCGTATTTTCGAGCCAAGCCGACCGTTCTGCGTCATCGGGATTGGCAAACCGGTAGATGGTCTCCATGGCCGCTTCCATGCTCGAAGATTCGTTTCCGTGCACATTGTAGCTGAGCCAGGCGATCGCTTTCCGGTTTTCGCCGGGTGTACCGTCAGCAAGCCCGGTAAGCCGGAGGTTGTTCAGCCGGATTTCCTCCAGGTTACGGATGTTCTCTTCGGATGATACGTAAGCAACCAGCAGCGGACGGAATTCGTTTGTCTCCCCGTAGTACTCCAGCTCCACCCGCGGTGAATTTTCAGCGATATGTTCGTAGTACTGAACGGCCCGGTAGTGAGGTGTAAAGCGGTCACCGAGTTCATAACCGAGAAATTCGGCCGGTGTCTGCAGCTGCCGGGCCTGCGTGGATGCAGCCAGAATGAGCAGGATGCAGATGACGGATACGGAGATTTTTTTCATAAACAGAGTGATTTAACAGGTTGGATAATTTCCATTCAGGTCGTGAAAGTACAATTTTTTGTTTTAACGTCATACTGAGCGCAGGGCTCAGAGCGCAGCGATAAGCCCGAAGTCGAAGTATGTGGAGGCTTTTTAAAAAGCCTCCGGAGGGTGTTTTATGTGAATGCGCAGTGCTCAGGCACTGCGCGCTGGTTCGACTTCGCTCCACTGCGTTCCGCTGCGCTCACCATGACGGGGGTGGACTTCGCTCCGCTGCGCTCACCATGACGGGGGTGGACTTCGTTCCGCTGCGCTCACCATGACGGGGGTGGACTTCGTTCTGCTGCGCTCACCATGACGGGGAGGATTCATCGTGGCAGGCGTTCGGGCATATCGGCAACTACGTAGGCCATGACAGCAACGGCGGCCACACAGCGGGCCAGTTCATTGGCATCGATTATTTCCATCCTGTCGGCTGCGGTGTGATGGTACCAAAAATAGCGCTCCGTGTCTACATCCAGACCCATGATGGGCACGCCCTCACGGTTCAGGGGACCCACATCTACCGTGCCGGCTGTTCCCTGTCTCAGTGTTGATGCCCCGATGGGTTCCAGAAGAGCAGAAATTTGTTCCAGCAGGGGTATGGCCTCATCGGAACCCCGGAAACCAAATCCGCGTGGTTCAAATACCCCGAAATCAACCTCGAGTGCGAGCACATGGTTATCTATTTCACCATTTTCGATTACCATATCGCGGTAGTCAAGCGCTCCCCTGATCCCGTTCTCCTCGTTGGTGAACAATACAAGACGGATGGTCCGTTTCGGTTGCAGGTCCAGCAGGTGAATCAGACGAAGCGCCTCCCAGGTAACGATACATCCACCGGCATCGTCC
>JAIVHB010000086.1 GCA_020201275.1 Rhodothermaceae bacterium
TGGAACCGTTCATGGTTGTTGCATCGGCGGGTACCACCAATGCCGGCGTAATCGACCCGCTGCAGCAGATTGCGGATGTAGCCCGGGAATTCGGGCTCTGATACCATGTGGATGGGGCCTGGGGAGGGGCGGCTTCCTTTGTGCCGGAACTGAAACCATATTTCGCCGGAATGGAACAATCGGATTCCATCACATTTGATGCCCACAAATGGATGTCGGTGCCCATGGGTGCCGGGATCTACCTGACCCGGCGCCGTGGCATCCTGAAAACGACCTGCGCCATAGAAACCTCATATATGCCAAAAGATGCAGCAGGCCTCGATATCAGAGATCCCTACATGCACTCCATGCAGTGGTCGAGGCGGTCTGTTGGTCTCAAGGTATTCATGTCGCTGGCCGCGGCCGGGAAACCGGGGTATGAATCGGTAATCCGCCACATGACGGCCATGGGCGACCGTCTGCGGATCCAGCTCCAGCAGGCAGGATTCGAAATCTGCAACGATACCCCGCTGCCGGTGGTCTGTTTCCGTCCTTCAGGGATAAACGATATGGAGGTACTGCAGGCCATTGTACGTAAAATCGTGACTTCGGGTCTGGCATGGATATCGACCACGCATCTCGATGGTCAAGGGCCGGTACTTCGAGCCTGCATCACCAACTTTCGCACCGAAGCGAAACATACAGAAAAGCTGGTCGCGCTGATTTCAGCATATACCGAGGAGGTTCTAAACGAATGATGATCAGCCGGGTTGGATTTGTCCGTGCCGGTTATTATTGTGAGACATGAGACATGAGACATAAGACATCAGACAACGTCATGCTGAGCGCAGTCCTGAGCGCAGCGGAGCGAAGTCGAAGGATGTAGTCGAAGCACGTGTGGGCTTTTTAAAAAGCCCACAAACAGGTTAAAACACACGAGACGTCATACATCACAAACAACGCAGGATGAATTGACATCAACGGTCGAGTAAAGATCACTACTATGTACAATAACAGACCCAGGCCACTGGGCGACCTTCTAAAGGATTTCGTTGAAAATTATCCCCGCAGGAGGGAGCTGAAAAGGGGTATGATTCTATCCGTTTGGTCTGAAGTGGTAGGCAGTGCCATTGCGAAGGAATGTACCGGTCTCAAATTTGAGGGCGACCGGCTGATCGTGAGAATTAAAAATCCGGGATGGCGTCATGAAGTGCATATGCAGCGGTATTCGATTATGAACCAGCTGAACCGTGAGGTGGATGAAGATATTGTTAAGGAGATTGTGGTGAGGGGGTGATTGTGGTATATATGAATAGAAATGATATGCCACATTGTTATATTCTGCTATGATAACGCAGATATATAATTCGGTGATTAACTGGTTCAGCCGGACCTACAGCGAGTTCAGCCGGCGCAAACTTGCCCGCGAAAAAGAGGATATACCACAGAGTGAGCGCATTGTCGTTTTTATTTTCGCTTTCATGATTGCCCTCAGCATGTGGCTGCTCGTGAACCTGGGACGCGATTTTAATCTGACCCTGAATCTCCCCGTCATGCATGCCGATCCGCCCGAGGGCCAGGCGTTTATTACGGAAATCCCGCGGAGTGCCAATACTACGGTGAGCGGTGAGGGATGGAAGCTTATCTCTATCTACAACAATCCGCCCCAGGTGATTGTACCCGTTGAGGAGGGTACCATCAATGTGTTCGAGGCCGTACAGGCTTCACTTTCCAATTTCCCGGATGTATCGGTGAGCAAAGTACAGCCGATGATCGTGAATGTGAACACAGAGGAAAAGATGGAAAAAAGGGTTCCGATTCGTAATGACCTTACCATTGAAACCAGAAGGCGGTTCAATGTGATCGGATCAATCAGCATTACGCCCGACAGCGTGACTGTTTCAGGGGCCCGCTCACTTATTGAACCCATCGAGTTCTGGCCAACTGAAGCCGGCGAACTCGAAGACGTTAAAGAAAATCTGGATATTGAGGTTCAGCTCAGAACAGCCCAGCGTCTTATTGATGTTCAAACCGAAAAGGTCCGTATAAAAGCGGAGATTGCCGAATTCACGGAAGCGGAAGTGAGAATCCCCGTCATCACACGTAATCTGCCGGCCGGGCGGCGGGTTTCCTACAGTCCGTCGGTGCTCACCGTCAGGTATGATGTTCCGATCAATCAGTACAGTGAAGCCACGTCGGTCATCCCGTTTCAAGCCTATGTGAACTACAGCACGATCGTGAACGATACGACCGGATATGTAACCCCGCAGATCGAACCTGATATCGAAGGTCTCGACGTCCGGCTCAGATCCTACCAGCCCAGAAGGGTCTCCTACTTCAACGTGATGGCCGAGTAGGTTGTGGTGGCCGGTTAGAATTCCTCCATCGCCTCTTCAACAGATACCGTCTCGTTGAAAAAACTGCAGATTTTCAGGATCACCTCGTCGACAAGGGCGTCGGGGCAGGAGGCACCGGAGGTGATGGCCACGGTGAGCGGGGTGGTGCCGGGCAGCCAGTCGCGGGTAAAATGCATGGATTTGTCCCACTGGTTGAAATGGCGGATCTCGCCCGGTGACCCGATCTCTTTTGCGTCCCGAACATGATAGGTGGGGAATTTCGTCTCGAGCAGCTCCACCAGGTGCATGGTGTTCGATGAGTTGTATCCGCCCACAACGATGGCCAGATCCGCGGCCTCATCGAGAAGGCCGTAGGTTGCCGACTGGTTCTCGTTGGTGGCGTAGCAGAGGGTATCGGACGTGTCGGAAAAGTGATCGGCAATGTCGACCGCCCCGTATTTTTTGACGGCCGCCTCACGCAGAATCTCCATCACCTCACGGGTTTCGGTAGCCAGCATGGTGGTCTGGTTGATCACGCCGAATTTTTCCAGGTGAACCAGCGGATTGAATCCCGGTGTGCACTTGTGCCCGAAATACTGATCGAAATCGGACAGGGGACGCTCTTCAAGCATGATCTCCGCCAGTATCCGGGCCTCGCCTGGGTTGAACACCACCACCACATCGCTGTGCTGACGGCTGTGGGAAAAGGTGGCCCGGGTCTCTTCGTGGGTGTTCTTACCGTGGATGACCAGCGAGTGCCCCTTTTTGCCAAGCTGACTGCCCCGGTTCCACACCTTTTCGACGAACGGACAGGTGGTGTCGTACTGATAGGGATTCACGCCCCGCTCTTCCAGGCGTTTCTGAAGCTCGATGGTGGTGCCGAAAGCCGGTACAATCACAATGTCGTCTGCTGTAAGCGATTCGATCGGTATTAACGGTGTGCCATCGGTCTCAAAAAGGAATTTCACTCCCCGGTTCAGCAGATCGTTGTTCACGGTCGGATTGTGGATCATCTCGCTGAGCAGGTAAATATTACGCCCGGGATTCTGCTCGATCGTACGATAGGCAATATCAATCGCATTCTCCACCCCATAACAAAATCCAAAATGCCGCGGTATCAGAAAACGCACCGGCCCAAAATCAAGCACACTGGGCGTAACATCTTTCTTCCGCGGATCCAGAATCTGCCGCGATTCCTTTATCCTCTTTATAATCGGAGACCTGTAAATCTCCGGTATATCAAACTTCTTCGCCATTTTTTAAAAAATATGAAATATGATCAACCTTCAAGAGTCCGCAGGACCTTGAAGAGTCAGATCATATGGGGATACATCAGTATCCCGGGGGTATTGTGATGTAAGTTATAAACCGGGCATTTCAAAAAAATGTTCTTTTTGGTGAGTTTTTTTTGCGCGTTTGTGCAGGACACTCTTCGAGGACCTCCGCTACGCCCTTCGACTCCGCCCTTCGACTCCGCTCCGCTGCGCTCAGGACTGCGCTCAGGCCATGCTCCGGACTCTCGCAGGTGTCCTTGGCGCGACTCCCGCAGGTGTCCTGGCGCGACTCCCGCAGGTCTCAATCAGCTCACATCATCCATCCGGACGCCTACGAGTTTGCTGACGCCGGTTTCGGGCATGGTTACGCCGTACATGATCTCAGATTTGTCCATGGTTTTTTTGTTGTGGGTGATCACGATGAACTGGGTGTCGGTACTGAACTGCTTGATCAGGTGGGTGAAGCGTTCGATATTGGCGTCATCGAGCGGGGCATCGACCTCATCGAGGATGCAGAATGGGGATGGTTTAACCAGGTAGATCGCGAAGAGCAGGGCAATGGCCGTGAGTGTTTTTTCGCCGCCCGACAGCTGCTCGATGTTGCTCGGACGCTTGCCCCGCGGTTTGGCGATGATCTCGATCTTGTGGTCGAGCGGGTCATCAGAATTCTCCTCGAGCAGCAGGTCGCACTGATCATCTTCCTGGAAGAGGGTGCTGAATACTTTTTTAAAATTGGTGCGGATCTGTTCGAAGGTGGTGCTGAAACGCTCCTGCGCGGTTTCGTTGATCTCGCGGATGGTCTGCCGCAGCTCGTCTTCGGCCTTTGTGAGGTCGGCGATCTGGGTTTCGTAGAAATCGACCCGCTCTTTCTCCTCCTCATATTCCATGATGGCGAGGGGATTCACCTCCCCGATGTTGCGGAGCCGCTCGCGCAGCTGGGCGATCTCGCTTTTGGCGGTCGCCACATCCATATCTTCCGGCAGCTCATCGGTCAGCTTGTCCATGAGTACGCCGTACGTCTCCCAGATGTGGTCGGCGATGTTTTTGAGCTGCATGTCCTTCTGCGATTTCGCCAGAGAGAGGTGGTGGATGAGGTCGCTGTTCAGGTCTTTGTTGCGGCGGATGGTTCTCAGGTTTTCCTCGATCTGATTGATCCTGCCGCGCTGACGGGCGGTGGCCTCTTCGGCTTCGGAAAACAGCTTGTCGGCCGCCTCCTTTTCGCCTTTCAGGGCCGATACGCTGGCCTCCAGACCTTCGATCTCATTCTTGAGGCTGAGTATCAGGTCCTTGCTTGATCGGGCGCGCTGTGCCCTGTTTTCAAGCCTCTCCTTAATGGCCTCAATGCTTTTGGATGCCCTTTCGATGTCGCGTTTCTGGTTGTCGAGCAGATTGGCGGTTCCCTGTTGCTGCAGTTTGGCATCGTTATAGGTGCTCTGCGAACGCTGCAACGCGGTCTCTTTCTCCTGAAGGGCTCCGCGCAGGCTCACACGCATCTGGACCGCATCATCCAGTTTCCGGTTGATTTCGGCGATCCGGGGTTCGATTCCGGCGAGATCGGCGTTGAGTTCACCGCGCTGCTCTTGCAGCCGTTTCTCACGGCTGGCCCGCTCCTCCATCGTCTTTTCGTACACGGCCTTTTGTGCCTGCAGGGCGTTCCGCCTGTTTTCCAGCTTCCTCACGGCCTCGTCGGCCGTACGGAGCGCATCACCAGCTTTCTGGCTGTTCAGGCCGGCCCATACGGTATCGAGCCGCTGCAGCTCGTTCTGCAGTTTTTCAAGTGCGGCCGTGGCGGCGACTTCTTCTTTCCGGCACGTTTCGATCCGGTTTTTCAGCCCTACACATACGC
>JAIVHB010000218.1 GCA_020201275.1 Rhodothermaceae bacterium
TGCCTGTAGAGCCGGGGCACGGTCTCGAGATTGTGGTTCAGTACTTCAGGGCGTGCGTCGAGTACGGTTTGCAGGGCATCCCACAATCCCCTGAAATCCGGGATCAGAACCTCTATTGTAACACCCGGGATCTCGTCGCGCAGCCGGTGAATGGTTTCAGCAAAGATGGGTGCGCCCCCGTCTTTGCGTTCGTCGCGGTTCACTGATGTAATAACCACATGCCGCAGCCCCATGGTTTTGGCGGCCTGTGATACCCGGTTGGGCTCATCCCAGTCGAGGCCCTGCATGGGCCGGCCGGTTTTGACGGCACAAAAGCCGCAGGAGCGCGTGCACACATCCCCGAGAATCATAAATGTGGCGGTTCCGTTACCCCAGCATTCGCCCATGTTCGGGCACCGGGCTTCGGCGCAAACCGTATTCAGATTCTTCTCCGACATCAGGTTGGCGATTTCACGGAATTTCGGGCCCGTTGGCAGCTTCACACGCAGCCAGTCGGGACGCCTTTTCGACATCGGTTCGGAGGGGATTACATCCAGTTCTTTAAGCATGGGGTCCTTTTTTAATTTCAAGCTCACAAAATACGGCAAATCGGAATGAGATGTAACATCAGCCCAATTCCGGCAGATGATCAATGCCGACCGATTCAACACCAAATACGGTTTCAAAATGCCCGGTAATACGTTTTTTCACTTCAGCCGGATCAACAGCCTGGCCCAGAAGCTGCTGAAGGCTGGTCACTTTTTTGCCGCTGATGCCGCAGGGAACGATGTGGCCAAAGTAATCGAGCGATGTATTCGCATTAAACGCAAACCCGTGCATCGTAACCCAACGCGAACATTTAACGCCGAAGGCGCAGATTTTGGAATCCCCGATCCAGACACCGGTCAGTCCGTCGATCCGGCCCGCGCTGAACCCGTAATCGGCACAAACACGGATCATCACCTCTTCAAGCTCCCGCAGGTAGCGGTGGATGTCGGTATAATGGCGGTCAAGGTCCAGAATGGGGTATCCAACAATTTGACCGGGACCGTGATAGGTGATATCACCCCCACGGTCGATTTTCACGTAGGTTGCCCCGATCCGGTCGAGCACGCCGGCGGCAGCCAGCAGATGCGATCCGTCGCCGCTCTTGCCCAGGGTAAATACGTGCGGGTGCTCAACAAACAACAGCACATCGTTGCTGCGACAACAGCACATCGTTGCTGCGTTTCGCGGAGGGATCGGTTCTCCATGCTTTTTTTTCATCAATCAGGCGTTTCTGCACCGCTTTCTGCAGGTCCCACGCCTGTTGATAGGGCACAAGGCCCAGATCGATAACATCCAGGTATTTTATCTCAGTTGTGGTTGAGGTTGAGGTTGAGGTAACCAACGTCATGCTGAGCGCAGCCCTTTTGCTACAGCCTGCAGGGCAGGCTGTAGCAAAAGGGCGAAGTCGAAGCACGTCGTGGGATGCAATCCCGCGAAAATGATGGAACACCCGTGTAAATAGAGCCATTAGTCATCCACGGCCCCATGAGCCACGGGCCACGGCCTTCGACTCCGCTCCGCTGCGCTCTGGCTGACGTTGTAACCTTTCAGTATAGCCTTTCCAATCTACTGCTTTTTCTTCGGCTGGGTACCAAGGTGCACACCCTCGTTGTAGGCTTCGGCAGCCGCTTCCATGATGGCTTCCGACAGAGTAGGGTGTGGATGTACGGCCGAAATCACCTCGTGGCCTGTAGTCTCGAGGTCACGGCCCAGAACAGCTTCCGAGATCAGCTCGGTTACACCATCGCCGATCATGTGGCAACCGAGCCACTCGCCGTATTTGGCGTCAAACACAACCTTCACAAATCCGTCGGTATGGCCCGATGCCGATGCCTTTCCGCTGGCCGAAAACGGGAATTTGCCCACTTTCACATCGTGGCCGGCTTCTTTAGCCGCCTTTTCGGTGTAACCCACCGACGCGATCTGCGGATGGCAATAGGTACAGCCCGGAATATTTTTGTAGTCGATAGGCTTGGGGTCCATCCCTGCCAAACGCTCGATGAGAACGATACCCTCGTGCGATGCTTTGTGTGCCAGCCACGGTGCGCCGATCACATCGCCAATGGCATATACACCTTTGGCATCGGTTTCGTAGGTCTCCATGTTCACCTTGATGTTTCCTTTTTCAGTCTTTACGCCGGCATCTTCAAGCCCGAGGCCTTCAACGTTGCCAACCACACCTACAGCCGACAGTACCACATCGGTTTCGACTTTTTCCTCGCCTTTTGCTGTTTTAATGGTCACGGTAACTTTTCCGCCCTTTTTCTCCACTTTTTCGACGGTACTTTCGGTAAGGATGTTCATGCCGGCCTTCTTGTAGATTTTGGCCAACTCCTTGCCGATCTCCTCATCCTCGACCGGTACGATTGTTTTCATCATCTCAACAAGTGTGACTTCCGTGCCCATGGCATGGTAGAACCAGGCAAATTCAACGCCAATGGCCCCGGCACCTACAATGACCATGCGTTTCGGCTGCTTCTCCATCTTCATGGCGCCTTCGCTGTTGATGATGGTTTCGCCGTCGAATTTCAGGTTCGGAAGCTCCCTTGAGCGGGCTCCGGTTGCAAGTATAATGTGTTTCGCCTTCACGCGCTCCACTTCTTTATCCTTGTCGTCGAGCACCTTCACCTCGCCTTTTCCGGCCAGCACACCCTTGCCTTTGAGCACCTCAATCTTGTTGGTCTTCATGAGGAACTGCACGCCCTTGCTCATTTTGTCGGCCACGCCGCGGCTGCGTTTGATTACCGCCGGGAAGTCGACCTTGAACTGGTTTACGCTGAGTCCGTAATCGGACGCATGTTTGATGGTTTCGAGGGCCTCTGCCGATTTGAGCAGGGCTTTGGTGGGGATACATCCGATATTCAGACAAACTCCGCCGAGGTCGCGTTTCTCAATAATTGCAGTCTTAAATCCAAGTTGTGCTGCCCGGATGGCCGCCACGTAGCCGCCGGGGCCGCTGCCGATCACGCACAGGTCAAATTCTTTAGCCATTTTTTCTGATTTAATCGTAAAAGTTGGTAATGCATTGCATTCACAGATTCGCGACAATTTACGGAGTTTGGGGCAGATAATTAAACGCGAACAGCGTTCAGTTGAGCCGGGTACCGCCAGACTCCGCTGCACCGACTTTCATCCGGTCGTTATATCGATTCTTTGCAAGCCAGGGGTATTGACCCTCATTTTGGAATGATGTAAGATTACACCGTTGCAAGTATCGGGAGCTGATGTACGCTGTACTGCTACCCCGGATGTACAAAACCTGAACACAAACAAAAACTATGAGTGCACTGACATTCGTTCTGTTCGTTCTCCCCTTAATGATCATCGCAACCGCTGTTTTTCTGGCTAAAAAAGCAAAAAACAGCATTTAAATGGATGACCTGCAGGTGATAGAGATCGCCGTCGACCGCTCTGCGGTGGCAGCTTTTCTCGGATACCTGCTCCTCATTATCGGGTTGGGAATATACTCGGCCCGCTTCTCCTCTCGCGGTATCAGCGAATTCTTTATTGGCGGCCGCAAAATGAACAGGTTTGTGGTAGCGCTTTCAGCCGTCGTTTCAGGTCGCAGTGCGTGGCTGCTTCTGGGTGTAACCGGGGCGGCTTACCTGAATGGGGCCAGTGCGGACCACCCGGGCCGGTGTAATCGCCGGGCTCATTGCGGGTACCTGCACTACCATGGTATGGTATTTTGTACCTGAACTAAGGGCTGTTGTTTACGAACTGATCCCCGGTTTCGCGGCTGGATTTCTTGCAACCGTAATTGTGAGCCTGCTCACACAGGTTCCGGATGATGCTGAGCAGCAGATTATGGATATGAAACGGTAAAAATGGATGCTACTTTGTATCTTCCCGTAAAGAGCAGCCAAACCAATTATTACTCTGACGCTGATGAGCAGAACCTATGATCTGAGAACTGACAGTATTTCCCGGCACCTCTATGCAAACGATGCCTCCATGTTCGAGGAGCTCCCTGAAGGAGTTGTGTTCCCTAAAAACACCCACGATATACAGGAAATCGTACGGGATGCCCGCCGGCAGAAGCAGAAGATAACGGCAAGGGCGGCGGGTACAAGCCTTGCCGGGCAGGCCACAGGCGGCGGCCTGATCATGGATACATCCCGTTACATGACCGCCATTCCGGAGATCAACCCTGCCCAGCACTATGCCCGCGTTCAGCCCGGCGTGATCCGCGACAGCCTGAACCGTGCGGTGGCCGGTCACGGTCTGTTTTTCGGTCCCGACACCTCGACTACCAGCCGCTGCATGCTTGGCGGCATGATCGGCAATAACTCTGCCGGCTCTTACTCCATCAAGTACGGCACCACACGCGAACACATTATCGAGATCGAGGCGGTTTTAAGCGAGGGGTCGGTTACCACCTTCAGGCCGTTGCGCCCCGATGAACTCGAGAGCATATCCCGCACGGAAACCTTCGAAGGACGCATTTACCGTGAAATGATCAGAATTCTCAAAAAGAACCGGGATTTCATTCTGAACGCGTGGCCACACCCCGAAGTGAAGCGCCGGAATACCGGTTACGCCCTCGACATACTGCTACAGATGCAGCCGTTCAATCCGAATGGCAGGCTGTTCAACATGGCCGAACTGCTCTGCGGAAGTGAGGGCACGCTGGCCATGACCGCCAGCGCAAAAATGAACCTGGTTCGCCTCGAAAGCGAAAAAGTGCTGCTCATCCCCCAGTTCAATACGCTGCACGATGCCATGGTGGCCACGGTAGAGGCCGTCAAATACAGTCCCGCCGCGGTCGAGCTCATCGATCACATCATCATGGATGCGACCAAAGGCAATATCGAACACCGCAAAAACCGTTTTTTCCTGGAAGGTGATCCCGAGTGCATCCTCATTATCGAATTCATGGGTGATAACCGGGCTGAACTGCTGGAAAAAGCCACTGAGCTGGCGGCTGTGCTGAAAGAGAAAAAGCTTGGGCACTCGCATCCCGTATTTACGGATCCGGAAAAAATTTACCGTGTGTGGGAGCTCCGCAAAGCAGGGCTTGGCCTGCTGATGGGCCTCTCCAGCGATTCCAAGTCGCCCACATTTGTGGAAGACACCGCCGTCCGGGTTCAGGACCTGCCCGCCTATGTGGCTGACTTCCGCAAAATCCTGAAAAAACACGACACCAACTGCGTGTTTTACGCCCATGCCAGCGTTGGCGAATTGCATCTGAGGCCCGTGATCGACCTGCTGAAGCCCGATGGCGCCGCAAAAATGAAGAAGATGGCTGAAGAAGTGGCCGATCTGGTTAAAAAATACCGCGGGTCGCTCTCCGGCGAACACGGCGACGGCCGGGCGCGGTCTCCCTACATCGAAAAGGTGCTCGGCAAGGAGGCCATTCCGCTGCTCAGAAGCATAAAGCAGCTTTGGGATCCGGCTAATGTATTCAATCCCAACAAGATTGTAAGGCCCAAGCCCATCGACATGGATTTGCGCTTCACTCCCGACAAGCAGATTCCGGCCCTGAATAC
>JAIVHB010000015.1 GCA_020201275.1 Rhodothermaceae bacterium
GCAGGCATCTGTTTATTTTTAGGAAGGATAAACCACTGTTTTTTATGGAATTCAGTACTCTAATAAACTGTGGCGAATGTAGAAAATGCATATTTGATACGAGACGGCTGAGCTTTTCTTTTAGTTAACCGTGCATATATAGTCATGGATATTGAAGCATGATGCCGTAGCACGCTCATCAATCCAATTCGCTGACCATCACAATCATATGGACTCAAGAAGACTCAAGTAAATCCTCAAGGCCATTGCTGGCTTCCTTTGCATAACTACATTTTTCACGAAACCTGTTAGAAACATGAAAACTCGGCACATCTTTCTGTTTACCTTCATTTTAGTTTTAATATATGCGGGGGTATATCCAAATGTAGCTCTTTCACAAACCCAGCCAACCGAAGGATATGTCGTAAGCTGGGGAGCCCGGGTCATGACTACGGAACCAAACACGGATTTCGTTCAGCTTGCGGCGGGCCAGCTATTCAGTGCCGGACTTCGATCAGATGGTAGTATTGTGGCCTGGGGCGGTAATTTGGACGGGCAGAGTGATATTCCCGACGGTCTGGATGATGCGACGGCAATCGCCGTTGGCAGAAACCATGTTCTTGCCCTTCGTACCGACGGTACAGTGGTTGCATGGGGGGCATCACAACTCGGAAAAACAAACGTGCCAGCCGGCCTGACCGATGTAATCGCGATAACGGCTGGAGACAACTTCAGCGTGGCTCTGCGATCCGACGGAACGGTTGTGGCGTGGGGGAGCAATACACAATGGGGAATGGCCACCGTGCCACAGGGCCTGGAGAATGTGACAGCGATTTCATCTGGCCAAAGTCATACGCTCGCGCTCCGGTCTGATGGTACAGTTGTAGCGTGGGGGAGTAACGCGTCCGGACAGACGGATGTCCCGGAGGACCTTAACGATGTGATTGGCATCTCCGCAGGTATGTCTCATAGTCTCGCCCTTCGCTCGGATGGGACGGTCGTGGCTTGGGGTTCCAACACCTCCGGGGAGACAACTATACCGGCAGAAGCGGGAATTGTCACCGGTATGGCAGCAGGTCAGGGGTTTAACCTCATTCTCCGGGATGACGGTACGGTTGCAGCATGGGGATTGAATACCGATGGACAGACGAATATCCCCGAGGGTCTGACCGATGTAGTCAGCGTGGCCACTGGAGTAGCTCACAGTCTCGCTTTACGTTCAGACGGGTCAATTGTAGCCTGGGGATCGAGTAACAACGGACAAAGCCTCGTACCCGGACAACTCTCGGATATTGTGGATATTGCCTTACGAAGCACTGTGCATCTGGCAGTCCGTTCAAATGGGTCTGTGGTTGCGTGGGGTAACAACCAATACGGACAGGTTGATGTGCCGCCAGGCCTTTCAAATGTGATCAAGGCTGCAGTAGGAAACCGACATAGTGTTGTCCTTCACGCCGATGGTACGGTAACCGCATGGGGCGACAATGTGATAGGCCAGACGAACGTTCCTGCCGGATTAACGAATGTGGTCGATATTTCGGCAGGAAATTTCCACACTCTCGCCCTGCTTGATAATGGAACCGTCACCGGATGGGGGCAAAACACTTTTGGTGAGATCGATGTACCTGCAGGTCTGAATAATGTGACCGGGATTTATGCAAAAGGCAGTTATAATTTTGCAGTTCAGTCTAACGGGTCGGTGGTGGGTTGGGGAAATACATCATTCGGTGTCCTCCCCATTCCAAACGACCTGGATAATGTTGTTGCGGTC
Source organism: Rhodothermaceae bacterium (assembly GCA_020201275.1). Taxonomy (GTDB): domain Bacteria; phylum Bacteroidota; class Rhodothermia; order Balneolales; family Cyclonatronaceae; genus RECM01. Next base: position 1,751 of record JAIVHB010000015.1, read on the forward strand.
GGCGGTGGAACGAACCACGGCCTTGCAGTTCGCGCCGACGGAACGGTCATCGCATGGGGAAATAACAATGGCGGTCAGCTGAATGTGCCCGAAGGGCTGAGTGATGCCGTCGCAGTGGATGGTGGTTCACAGAACAGTATCGCAATGCGTTCCGACGGGACGGTTGTAGCCTGGGGTACTGATTCTGATTACCTGAACAGTCGAAGCGAGGGGCTCAAGGATGTTATTGCGATTGCTTCGGAAAGCAACCATATCGTTGCGATAACCACAACAGGGGTCATAACAAGTACGCAGGAAAATGATCATGAAGTTGCAACCCGGATCAGACTCGATCAGAATTACCCCAATCCGTTCAACCCCTCTACAATCATAAAGTTCGATCTGCCTGTGGCCGGGTATGCGCAGGTGGTGATCTATGATTTGATGGGGCGAAGCGTGCAGACGCTGGTCGACGGGCACCTTTCCGCCGGAATCCACCAGGTTAACTTCGATGCCGGGCGGCTCTCCAGCGGCGTATATCTCTACCGGCTCGAAACAGCCGGATTTACGGCTACGCGAAAGATGATGCTAGTGAAATGAGCGGGCTGAAAGCTCCGCCCATCTTGTTCTTTGAAATAAGAATCCCCGTAAATCCTATATGGGGAAGCCATCCGGGCATTGGGTGAGGTAACTTGCCATATGAAGACCCGGAGACAATACCGGTGGACAAGGTCGGACCGGAATTACTGGTTGGTTCGGGGCTTGTTGGTACAGGGCAGGCCGGTTAGCGAGCTGACGGGACCCTTAAGTGTAATGGGCTTGAACCTTTTTTATGCAAAACAATACATGTTATCGTACATCAAAGAATTCCGGGTGATTGTGGAACGCCCGGTTCACTAAATATTACCGCTATGACTCAATGCAGAAGGGTTTTTTCATCACTATTTATAGTTCAATTCTTTTTGGTACTGGTGCCTCTAATTCAGGCACAGTCATTTGAACCACTTGGTGTTACAACAGCCGTGGGTATTTCTGCCGACGGTACTTCGATAACAGGTATTAAACGATTTGAAGATAATTCAATACGTGCTTATAAGTGGTCCAATGGTACTATTTTAGACTTGGGTTTTTCTTCCATAGCCTATGCAATTAGTGCTGATGGAAACTCAATTGTAGGTCGTAGCGCATTACGAGCATTTCGGTGGAAAGAAGGCAATATAGAAGATATTGGAACTCTTCCGGGTGGTATTGGATGGAGTTTTGCAGAGGGAGTTTCAGGTGATGGTTCTGTTGTAGTTGGATACGCATACAGCGAACCGCCCTCAGTATTTCAACAATATCAGATCACTCCATTTATATGGACAGAAACATCCGGTATATCCCAGCTTGGCACTGTTGCTGGAGAAGCATTTGGTGTTAGTGAAGATGGAAATGTTGCATTTGGAAGACATTGGACACCAAATTTAGCTGAATGTGATATAGCTGTATATGTTCATTGCGAAGTAGCTGTAAGGTGGATCAATAACTCTGCTGAAACGTTGGGTGTACTTGGATTACCTATAAACGGGCCTGTTAGAAGTTCGGCATTTGCTTCAACACCGGATGGGTCAGTAATTGTAGGTTCAAGCACATCTGAATTAAGTGCTACTGCGTTTGAAAATAATAGAGAAGCCTTTCGCTGGGAAAACGGTCAAATGGAGGGACTTGGTATCTTTCCTGGTTCAACCGGGAGTGAAGCAAGGGGGGTTACTGCCGATGGAACTACGATTGTTGGAAAGTTGATGGCGAATCCGGATAATATAATTAACAGAAGAGCTTTTATATGGACGGAAAATTCTGGAATGCGAATATTACAGGATGTACTGGAGGATGAGTTTGGACTTGATTTAACAGGCTGGAGGCTTGAAACTGCTGAAGACATTTCTGCAGATGGCAGCGTAATAGTTGGAAATGCCATAAATTCGTCTGGTAACCAGGTAGGTTATCGTGTAGTGCTTGGAAGCCCAATTATAGTAAACTCAATTGCAGACAGACCAAACCTGATACAGGACGGCATAATTTGCGAGACAGGTGAACTGATTATAATTGATAACAATGAAGTCTCGGAGTGTACTTTGAGAGCTGCGATTCAGGCACTGAACAACCGGGCTAAGGCCGATTCCATTTCATTTAACATTGGCGGAGGTGGACTACATACGATAGAGCTTGGAAGCCCCCTGCCGATAGCTGAGCATCCGGTTATAATTGATGCCACAACACAACCCGGTTTTAACGGGCAGCCATTAGTTACAATAAACGGCATGAATAACATCGAAAACGGGTTTGTACTGGATCAAGGCGAATCGAAAGTGCGTGGTTTTTCAATAGGCGGATTCACAAATGCGGGTATACTTATCAATGGTGGCGGTGAAAACGTGATTGAGGCAAATCATATTGGAATTGATGCTCCGGGCATGGCTGCCTTCCCAAACCATACCGGTATCATTGTAGAAAATTCATCAGAAAACCGGATCGGAGGCCCGGAGCCTGGCCAGCGAAATATAATTTCCGGAAATTCTGTTGCGGGCATCCATATTAGCGGGGAAAGCGCTATGGGAAATATAATAGCGGGGAATCGTATCGGCACAAACTCCCCGGGAGCAGCAGCCTTGGCTAATGGCGGTGCAGGTGTCCTTATTGCCGGATCACCGGGAAATATTATCGGTGGAAATGAACCTGCATTGCGAAATATAATTTCTGGTAATACAGGAGCCGGTATTATGATTGAGGGGACAGTATCCGCTGGAAATAGTATACAGGGAAATTACATCGGCACAGATACCAATGGAGCGACAGCGATTGCAAACGAGGCTGAAGGTGTTTTGATTGTAGGGGCGCCCAATACCCGAATAGGGACGGATGATGCCGGTTCAGGAAACGTTATCGCCGGAAATGGCGGCATCGGTGTGCTTGTAAACGGCCATTTGGAAGAGGGAAACGCGGACGGGACTATCATACTTAATAATATCATCGGACTGGATGCCTCCGGTGATGTGCCGCTGTTCAATGGCGGGGAGGCAGTTGTGAGGCTGATTGGGGCCGTGCGTCAGTCTAAAGTCGGGCAGGCCGGCGCCGGAAACGTAATTGCAGGAACAAACAAGATGACGGGTGTGGAGCTGCTTGACCTTGGGGAAGAGGCTGGCGCTCCGGATGGTACACAGTTGGCAGGTAATTCAATTGGGGTGACCCGGTCAGGGACTGAACTTCAAGAAAACCTGCTTACTGGTATTGTTGTTTCAACAGAAATAGAGGCGAGTGATCGTGGTACATTAGCGGTTATCGGCGGAGAGGATGCCACGTTCGGAAATACAATTCGCGGGCCGGTTGTAGGCATTGTTGTTGAAGGTGAAAGATCTTCAGAATCTGTAGTGGCGTTTAATGTTATTGGCAATGTGGATAATGCCCTCACTACTGATGACAGAAAAGCGGTAGGAATCTGGATCAATGGCGCAAACCAGATCCAGATGATTTCTAATACGATTGGAGGCCAAATTATAGGTATCGTGCTTGGGAGTAACGAAAGTACGCTTATTTCCAATAAAATTGGTACAAACGTAGCCGCGTCTGCGGCACGGCCGAACACGATTGGCCTGTTGATACCCGGCGAAATAGGTAAAGGTTTTTCAACCGGTGATGGCAATATAATCGGAACTGAAGAGGGAGGAAACGTGATTTCAGGAAATCAGAACGGGATTCTGATCGGCGGGTTATTCAACCCACTTTCAACCGCTAAAGCAACATTCAGCAATGAAGGGGGTGAAAGCATTCTTCACAAGAATACCATTATAGAAGCATTAGAATTACGGAGTTTAAAACAAATGGCGGAACTTACACCGGATCGTTTGAGACTCCATAAAAGATCAACCGAACTACTGAATATCGATGAAAATGGTGAGCCGGATAACAATATTATTGCACTAAACAGAATTGGCACAAATTCTGCAGGTGATAAAGAGATTGGAAACGGGCGTAGCGCCACGGAAGACGAAGCTTTTGCTGCAATCCGGATTGAGAGCGGAACGAATAACAAACTTCTCGGGAATCTGATTTCAGGAAACGGTGGGGGCGTATATATAGGGCCCGATCCTGACTTTACCACTGAACCTTCAAACACTCTTATTGCAGGCAACCTTATCGGCGGCTCTGCTGCTTCCGCAACCGTTTCCATTCCAAACCAATACGGTGGTGTCTTTATGTTTAATTCTGCAGGCAACCGGCTGATGGCATTACCCGTTACAGAAGGTGGAGACCCGGTGGGAAATACAATCCGGGGAAATGGAGTAGCAGGAGTGCAGATTGGCATCATCGATCCGGAGGATGTCGGCAACCAGGTTCGGCAAAGTAGTTTTATCGACAATAAAGGACCATCGATTATGCTACTTAACGCAGAGGAAGAATACCCGGACATGGCACCACAGATCCCCAATATTCTGGCGGCGGCAGCCCTGCCCGATGATGCAAGCCTGGCGTTTGTATCCTACACTGCCGGAACAGTGGATGGATTCCTGTCTCAAGCCTGTGAGGATGGGCACGGGCAGGGGGAATACATGTTTTCACTGGAAGTAGAACCCGGCACGAATGTCGTGGGGCTGCCGTATCATCAATTGAAAAGTAATTCAGAAGACGCTCTCAGCCTGTACCTGTCATTGACTATAACATCGGCATTAGAAGCGGGATTGACCAGTGAGTTCAGTGAATGCTACCGTATCGCCCGGGAAAGTGATATCGACTCCACCGCGTTCAGTATCAATGATAAGGGAGAACTGATCAATGGGGTTGGGATTAAAGTTGAGGTCAATGCGAATTCCGGTGAGCAGTCTGTTCAGTCGGGTATGCAGAGCATCTCCAACCTGGACGGGGAAGGCATGCTCTATGTAACCCGGTACCGGGTCAGACCGGTCGTCAGCCCGATAGAGGGAACCGCCGAATCATCCGATGGATCGATTGTGACCCCTGATATGGCATCCACTGATCGATACTGGTCGCTCCGGTCCACCGGGATCAACAATATCAGATACGGAGTCTGCCTGGATATTGAAGAACTGCCGGGAGCCGACATCCCGGAGCAGCTGGTTGTTCTGCACCGGCGATCGGCATCGCTGCCATGGAAGCCGTACGACTCAACTCTTGATGATGGGCAGTTATGCGCGGAGGGGCTCACCCATTTTGGCGATATTGGCATTGGGGGAAACAGTGACGGAAATTACCTGCCCGTTGATCCGGTTGTGCAGGTTGTACCAAAGGAGTTTGCACTGAATGCAAACTATCCAAATCCATTCAACCCATCGACGGTTATATCGTATTCGCTTCCCGAAGCAATCCATGTAAAACTTGAGGTGTATGATATGGCAGGCCGGAAAATCGCGACATTGCTTGATCAGTCTATGCCCGCAGGAAAGCACGAGATGGTCTATAATGCCAGTAACCTGGCAAGCGGCATGTATATAACCCGAATGGAAGCCGGCCTGTTTTCATCTTTCCAAAAAATGATACTGATAAAATAGTAGTGCGCCACTACGCAACGAGGGGACCCTCGTAGCCTGGGGCATGAAAAGCTTTGGGCACAGAGCACGGTGCCCGAAAATCTGGATGGGGTAATCGCCATCGCTGCCGGGAATATCCACAGCCTGGGGCATGTTCGAGTGAAACTCAACCTGTTCAAATCCAGATCAGCACTATAATACTATACATAATTGCCCCAAGTACCGCCGCCAGCAGTGCCAGCCCGAACTGGGTGTAGACGTGGTCCATCATATCACATCCTGTGGCCAGCGACGACAGGATGGTGGTATCGGAGATAGGCGAGCACTGGTCGCCAAAAACCGCGCCCCCGGTAACAGCCGCGAAGCAGAGGGTGATGAAGAAGGGATCGGGCAGCACCGCCCAGGCCAGTGGCCTGGCCACCGGAAACACCACTGCATAGGTGCCCCAGCTGGTGCCGGTCGAGAAGGCGATCAGCATGCAGATGCCCATGAGCAGGCCAGGCAGAAACACCGGACTGAGCGCGCCCGCAGCCACCTCTACCACGTAATTGGCGGTGCCCACGGCGTCGGCCACGCTTTTGAACGAAACCGCCAGCGCCAGAATGATGGCCCCAATCGTGACCCCCTTGCAGCCGTCCAGAAAGCCGTTCATCACCTCGGCCAACGGCATCCCCTTGATCAGCGCCACGAAAATGGCGGCCAGTAGGGCCAGAAAGAAGGCCTCGGCAATGAGCAGCGTCGGATCATCGCGCCGGCCCATGATGAAATAGGTTACCAAGTAGGGGATGATAGCCACGGCGAGCAGCGTGCCGATGGGCGCGAAAAAATCGGACAGGCCGGGACGGTACCCTTTCGGGATTTTCAACGTCGACAGCTCCCCTGATGCCAGCGGAATGGCGCCCTCGCGGTCGAGGCGGCCCGTCTCTTTGGCCCGTTTGATGGCGGCGCGCATCCGCCGGCCCGGAACCCAGGGCAGCCACTCCCAGGCGAACAGGAAGGTGATGATCACGGCAAAAATGGCGTAAAAGTTGTACGGGAGGCTGCTGAAGAAGAATGCGATGCCATCCTGGGCAGTGTTGAACAGTGGGATGGTGCCGATTACCAGCCCTCCCACGTAGATCGGCCACACGTTGAAGGGGATGATGGTGGCGACCGGCGAGGAGGTTGAGTCGACCATATAGGCCAGTTCCTCGTGAGAGACCTTGTGCTGATCGGCGATCGGCTTTACAGTGGCACCCGTAAGCACTGTGCTGATGGTGCCGCCCTGATGAAAGACCAGGCCCATCATCCAGGTGAAAAATTTGGCGCTCCGCCGCCCCCGCACCACCATACTGCCGGCCCACTGAGCGAACCGCATGGCCCCGCCGGTGCGTGTCCAGATGCCGATCAGCCCGCCGAGTGCCCACAGGTACACCAGGATGATGAGAGCGAAGCTTTCCGTACCGATCGACGGGATCAGAAAACCCTGTACAATATTCAGCTCACCGGCAATCACACCCCCCAGGGCGATGCCGATAAACAGGGCGCTGATCACCTCGCGGGTCCAGAATGCCAGCACAATCGTTACCAGCGGCGGGGCGATACTCCACAACCCGAAATGCCCGTCATACTCCGGAAAACGCCCCTGGAACAGGATGCCAAGCCCGATGATCACGATGGCAGCGCCGAAAACGATCCATCCACGTCTGGATATAATATACCTGGGGCCGTCGGCTGGTTCGGTGACTGCAGTCATGATCAATTGATAAGTACGGGTTGCAATAGCTCAGATCGAATTAATGGAAAATTCCCGCGAATAAAAAGCCCCGTCTATTACAACCCGTCGCCAACAGTCGCGCAGTGTACTATTTCACAAGCAGCATTTTTCGTATTTGTGAGAAATCGCCTGTTCGCAGGAATTACCCCGCCCACTTTTTCAATAGTACAAATCAAACAGGTCGTGCTCCGGCCAGTTGCTTACGGTGTTTAATACTGAAGTTAAATCCGGACGTGGGCCAGGGGGTGATTGATTTAACAGAATTGCGTATGTAACACCATTTGCCATTCGCCATACATCAGCAAATGCACCGTCGGCCAGGCCGGCATGGTGCCAGTTCAGCCCTCCCGAAACCGGGTTAACCGACCAGTATTTTGCATAATAATTGCCGCTGGTGGGATAGAAACCAGGGCGTTGTGTCATAATTTCGATCGACTGATTTGTTAATAATGGCTGCAATCCTCCCTTGCCCTCCACACCGTTTAAAAGTCGCACCAGGTCTACAGCCCGTCCAATCCAGCTTCCGGAAGCATCGTAATAAATCATTGCACCGTCATCAGTATCCGGGCGATATCCATTTGCCCTGTGGTACCTGGCTTCATCCGGATCCCGGTCGGTAAGAGCCGTTTTCCCGAATTTAACATGTGTGACACCCAACGGAAGAAAAACATTTGTTTTTACCCACTCTTCATAACCGGTACTTGTAACAAATTCCATTAAACGGGCGGCTGCCTTTGTTGCATAATTGGAATAGGCATATTGTGTACCCGGATCAGTCGATAATGCTACTCCTCTGCCATACCTGAAAATTTTACCGCTATCCCGCTCTCCTAACTGTGATACTGCCTGCCAGATTCTGTTGTCTACATTGCGGTTCGGATTCCATCCGGCCGAATGTGTTAACAGCTGCTCGAGAGTTACATCATTAAGCCTCGGATCTTCTGTTTCTCCCGGTAACACCGGCAGATGACTTAAGATGCTGAAAGGCTTGTCATCCATTTGCAATAGTCCCTGCTGTAAAAGCATCATCACTGCAATTGACGTAATAGGTTTAGAAACGCTTCCATACCTGAACAGGGTGGTTGGGTCAGCCATTTTTTGTGTTTGAGGATCGGCGTAACCGTACCCCCTGCTAAGCACAAGCCTGCCATCCTTAACTACCGCCAGCGAACCACCGGGTATGCCCTGAGATTGCAGGTAACCCATCACTGCCCTGTCGATTTCCTGCAATTCCAGAGCACCCTGACCGGTACCTAAAAACACGTCTACCTGGATACTGTTTTTAATGCCTTCGACCGAAGCTTCTATGACTGTACTTCCGGGAGCTTTTCCGGTTATCTGGCCACTGGAGTTAACCTCCGCTACATTACTTTGCGAGCTGGACCACGTAATAGTCAGCCCGCCCATCGCTTTGCCATTTCCATCCAAAACCATTACGCCAGGCTGAATGATATCATCAATAGCAATGTAAGCATCGTCAATATCGAATTGAATTGCTGAGGCATGCGATTTTTCGTCTACCCCTGTTCCGGAATCAGAACAAGACACCGCAAAAAAAATTCCGATAGCGGAGATTAATGCAGCCTTCAACACATTACTGTTATAGATTTTTATCCTGTTATTTTCTGACGAAATTTTTTCCATCGCTTTTTTCGTTTATTAACATTGAAATTCTGACTGTGTCTTCATACGGTAAACCGGAATCTGACCTTTGCCTTTACCTGATATGCAACATTTCTGTTAAAAGAGGCTCATTTAGATATTTTTAATTATCTCACAGCCAGATACGGCCTGCTTTTTATGCTATTTAAACTCAGCCTGGTGAGATTTGGATAAGTAAGCGGCAGGTTGTACATACCCTACTGGCCGGTACGCACGGGATGCCGCATTGTGATATTGCCAAACCCGTGCCGCTGATTATATTACCCCCAATCAGGCTGCCAGGCGGAAATTGGCGAAGAGGGAAACGGGGACTACGGCTCAGGCCAGTGTCATCCCCTCGGGGACGCCGTATAGGTGCCTCAGCTGTTGCCTGTGGGGAAGGCGATCGGCCTGAAGATTCTCATGAGTACCCGGCCTGGGTGACCGGAATAAAGTTGAACCACTTGTGCTCAGTGCAGCTGAACTGCACCTGCAGTCCCCATAGTATCACCACCCGATAAACCGGTCAGCCAGGATGAAAATCCAGATCAGGGGCAGGTAGAACAGTGAGCTGAACATCAGCTTTTTGGCGGTTTCCTTTGTACGGGTCATCAGGAACTTCCAGCCGTACCATGCGAAGTAGAGTCCGCTGCCAATGGCTCCGGCAAGATAGATGGAACCGCTGATGCCCAGGGTATAGAGCAGTGCGCTTACAGGAAGCAGCACGATCAGGCAGGCGAACACGAAGATGGAGGAGACCCATCCGTTTGTGTCGTTCAGCGGCAACATCCGGAAGCCGGCTTTGGTATAGTCTTCGTTGCACAGCCAGGCGATAGATACAACGTGTGGAATCTGCCACAGGAATACGATACCGAACAGGATCCACATGCCGGGATCGGTGATGGTACCGGTGGCTGCTGCCCATCCGCCGACAGGAGGGAGGGCACCGGGAACCGAGCCGACGATCACATTGGCGAAACTGACACGCTTGAGCGGCGTATATGCAGCCAGGTAGAGAATGGTGGTGATGCCGGATACGAGTCCGGCAACGGGGTTCACCATGAAAACGAGGTAGGCGAACCCGGCAAGGATCAGTGATGTGGAGAACAGCAGGGCGTGGGCCGGAGTGATGCGCTCCATGGGCAGCGGACGCTTGCTGGTGCGGACCATCAGTTTGTCGAGATCGCGCTCGATGTACTGATTGTGGGCCGCGGTTCCCCCGGCAATGAGCAGGGTGCCCAGTACGGCATGGAACAGGGTCACAAACTGGATGCTGCCGGCCGAGCCCAGTAGAAAACCGATGGCCATGCTGGCCAGAACGAGCATGGTGATGCCGGGCTTGGTAAGCTCAACGTAGTCGGCCAGTGTGGGAGCCGCCAGCGATCTGCTGACTGTTTTTTCGGAAGTTACTTTCATCAACGGGTATCAGGTCGAAACCGGCCGGAACCCCGCGGGGGTGCGGCCGGGTTTATAATCGGGTAAAGGTAAGAAATAAATATGTACGGTACATCCATAAAGTAGCCGGATGTGAACCTGTAAACGCAATTTCGACCCCAATAGTTTATTATATTTACCCTCGTTCGCCGCTTTATACTGAACATCTCACAGAACTATTTCAATGCAACTGAACACGTACCAAAAAACCGCCCTCGCAACAGTAGGGGCCACCATCTTCCTCATCTTCGTTGGAGGGCTTGTGCGCGCAGCCGGCGCCGGTCTCGGCTGTCCCGACTGGCCCAGGTGCTTCGGCCTGTGGATTCCGCCCACCTCCCTCGAAGGCCTGCCATCCGGCTTCGACGCCAGCCAGTTCAACGTGTTTAAAACGTGGACCGAGTACATCAACCGGCTGATCGGCGTGCTGGTGGGACTGCTCATCATCGCGACCTCTCTGCTGTCGCTGCGTTACCGCAATAGCAGGCCGGAGGTGACCATCGCCTCCTTCGTAGCTTTGGTGCTGGTACTCTTCCAGGGCTGGCTCGGCGGGATGGTGGTGCGCAGCGGACTCTCCACCGGCATCATCACCATCCACATGGTTACGGCCATGATCATCCTAATTACGCTCATTTATGCCTCCTACCGGGCAATGAGCGACCATTTCAACATCGAAGTCGACCCTGGCACGCGGAAAAAGCTGTTGTGGATATCCGGAATCCTGCTGCTGGTCACCCTCGTGCAGATCGGCATCGGTACCCAGGTCCGCGAAGCTATCGATGTGATCAGCCGATCGGGGATGTATCCTGACCGGGCAAACTGGCTGGATAAAGCCGGCCTGGTCGACGAGATCCACCGGAGCAGTTCCTGGCTGGTGATGATTGCCTCGGGCTACCTGTTATGGGTGGTGCGAAGAAGCACAGAATCGATTTTGCTTGGCAAAGTGTCGACCCTCATCCTCGCGTTCGTACTCATGCAGGTGTTCATAGGTGTGGTGCTGGCGTATGCAAGCATGCCGCCGGCCTTCCAGGTGCTGCATCTTGGATTTTCCAGCTTCCTCATCTGCAGCCAGTTTATTTTTCTGATGATGGTGAAAGACAGCTAACCGGTCAAATAGAGGCCAAATGAAGACAATTTATCAGCAACTGACAGTCAAGGTACCTGCCATCAGGTCATCAATCCTGTAAATGCTCAAGCCTCCTGCAGGCCTCATTCAGCTCATCCTCTTTCTTGGCAAAACAGAAGCGCAGCTGATAGCGCCCGTCGGCGGGGTCGCTGTAGAACGAGCTGCCGGGAATGGACCCAATGCCGATCCGGTCGATAAGCGTGAAACAGGCCTCGCGGTCGTTGCTGAATCCGGGCCGGCCGGCAAGCGGTTTAAAACCCGCAAAAACGTAATACGCCCCCTCGGGCCAGGGGACCTCGAAGCCCGCCTTTTCCAGCGCCTGGCACATGCGGGTGCGTTTGGAGTCGTAGTCGCGGAGCAGATCGGCGTAATAATCGGGTCCGTCGGCAAAACCTACGGCGAGGCCGTACTGCAGCGGACTCGGTGCGCAGATGTAGAACAGGTCGCTGAGCAGGCCCATCTTTTCGATAATATACTCCGGACCGGTGGCATAGCCCAGCCTCCATCCGGTCATGTTGAAGGTTTTCGAGAAGCTGCTCAGCGTAATTGTTCGCTCGAAGGCTCCATCCAGCGAGGCGAGGGATACGTGGCGGTGGTCGTCGTAGGTCATGTATTCGTACACTTCATCGGTGATAGCGTACAGGTCGTGGCGGATCATCAGCTGCAGCAGCAGCTCCAGCTCTCGGCGGCTCCACACTTTTCCGCATGGATTGTTGGGCGTGGTGAGGATGAACCCCCTGGTTTTCGGGGTGATAAGAGCTTCGAGACGGTCGAAATCAACCTCCCAGCCCGGCGAATGCAGGGGAAGCGCCCTCTGTTTTACACCGATCGAGCAGGGCGAACATGGAGGTCACAAACCCTCCGGTCGATCCGGCCGTAACCATAACGTTGCCCGGGCCTTCGATGGGAATCTGATTAAACCAGCGCACTTTCTCCATTATACGCTCCTTCAGCACGGGCACGCCGTCGTATGGCGTGTAGATGGATTTGTCCTGATCGATGGCCCTTTTTGCGCCTTTTTTTATGGCATCGGGCGTCGGCATGTCGCAGATACCTTGTCCCAGGTTGATGCCGTTCACAGCGTTCACGCGGGCAGTAACAGCCCGGATTTCACTCTGAACGAGGCCGCCGGTTAGCGAGGAGAGAGGTTTCATTAGAGCGGATTGAGGTTGAGGTTAAGGTTGAGGTTGAGGTTGAGGTTGAGGTTAAGGTTAAGGTTAAGGTTAAGGTTAAGGTTAAGGTTAAGGATGAGGATGAGGTTTCATTAGAGCCGATTGAGGTTGAGGTTTCATTAGAGCCGATTGAGGTTGAGGTTTCATTAGAGCCGATTGAGGTTGAGGTTACAGTTGAGATTGTGATTGAGGTTGAAGATATTTATTAGATCAGGGTTGGTCAGCTCGGCCGGAATCTGTTCACGCAGGTCGGGTTGCATACCGGTTCGTAAAAAAACAGTTTTCCTTGACCGGCAATATTCATGTTTCTTCCGTAGAATTCAATGCATCCGGCAAACAGTTGCAGTAGCTGCTATGCGCCCCGAAGCGTCCGATGTAGAGATGAAGTAGAGGGTGAGGTTCTTTACTACATCCGATGGTTCCTCCATGAAGGGATGTATGGCTGTTGTCGCTTATATTTCCGGCACATCGTTTTACCTTGGCATCTGATGCATAGCCTGCATTTTACCAATGGATAAAACGATAAAAAACCTTAAAATCACTGGATGGTGACCTTGGTCATGGTCATTCACATTTTAACACTGCGCTTATGTCCGGTCGGTTATCCCGAGCAGCCCTTTGGGCCGGTAAGATTGTCGTTGGTGGAATCTGCTTTTATGCAGGTGTTATAGCGGGGAGTATTGTTGCGTCGGCACTGGGCATTGCCAGTCCGCCCCTGCCTCCGGGTGTGGATGATTCCGTGCTTGGAACCTACCTGCTCTTCAGCTCTTTTTTTGTAGCCATTGCTTTCGCACTTCTGTCGCCGCATCTGCATACGGGGTTCCTGGCCCGATGGCTCATCCTTACACTCCTTGCCTGGATCACACTTGGCATCAATACCGCCCTGGAAGCCACCGTGTTTACACCTGCCATGGCATCATTCGGTTTTGTGATGGTGACCTATGGCATTGCCGGGCTGGCCGGTGCCGCTGCAATTGCAAAGATGGTTGCACCCCCAGAAGAACATCCGCCATTTATGCTCCAAGGTCGGCGGTTTTTCACTATGTATGAGCCAAAACTGTTGACGTTGTTCATGGTTATCGCTGTGGTGGCTTTCCCGGTTATTTATGTAATTTTCGGATGGATGGTTCAGCCTCTGATCATCGGCTTTTATGAAGAGCAGCTTGCCGGACTCCGCCTTCCCGGATGGGGAGAACTGATCCAGGTACAGCTTCTGAGGAGTCTCCTTTTCCTGATCGCCTGTCTGCCGGTTCTGATGGTATGGCACGGCTCACCGCGCAGCCTGTGGCTCAGACTGGGTATAAGTCTGTTCATTCTTGTTGGAGGGGTTTTTATGTTTCAGTCGTACTGGCTGCCGGCGGAAATGAGGGTTTTTCATTCTCTTGAGATCCTGGCCGATTCGGTTGCCTACGCCGGTGTGCTTGTGCTGTTGTTTGCCAGACCATTAGGTGTTACGTCCCAAGGCAACATAAGCAACTAGAAGTCTGAAAGCACCTGTTTGTCAGCCATACGCTTAACGGTGGTGAGCAACAATATCTCGATGAAGGCACGAGAGAAGGTCTGCCCGTTCGTTGCGATTTTCCCCACCAGATCGAATATCGCCGGATCGCTACGTCTCATGAATCGGATATCAAAAAGTCGCGCTACCGTGCGAAATGAGATCCATTTGATGTAGCGATTCATAAGACGTAACGATGTACCGACGTAGCGATTTTTCCCCACCAGATCGAAT
>JAIVHB010000087.1 GCA_020201275.1 Rhodothermaceae bacterium
ATGCTGAGCTTCGCACAGGCGGAGGTGTAGCCGGGGCGATTCACAGGGCTGCGGGCCCCGGGCTGGAAAAGGAATGCCGCCCCCTGGCACCCATAAAGCCGGGCGAAGCCGTGATCACCGGGGCGCATAATTTGCCTAACCAGTATGTCATTCACTGCCTCGGTCCGGTCTACGGCATCGACCGGCCTGAAGATCAGCTGTTGGCTGGCTGCTACAGCAATGCGTTGCAACTAGCGGATGAGAAGGGCATCACTTCCATCGCCTTTCCGGCCATTTCTACCGGTGCCTTTGGCTACCCCCCGGATGAGGCGGTTTCCATTGCAATCGATACGATCGTAGATACAATTCCCGGGCTTAAGTCGGTTCAGCGGGTGGTCATGGTATTGTTTTCTGCCGGTGATTTTCAGGCACATGAAACGTACCTGAACCAAAAAATGCAGAAACTCACTGATCATTAAGAACTGGATTAAACTTTATACTTCCAGGGATTAATAATTGTGATACCGCAATTTGAAAAATCCGACTCATTTCTAGTACTAACGTTCGCACCTCTGCTTTTTGCAATCGACGCAAATTGAGCATCAAACTGACTGATGGGCTTACCTGATTTTTTGCGGGTTGAGACAATGGATGCATAATGTTGAGCCGCAATGTGATCGAAAGGGAGAATTCGTTGACTAAAGTCTTCTTCAAACATCAAACGGGCAGCTGTCTGCAATGCACCTTTTCGTTTTCCACTGGGCAGAAGGTCTAAACCATACAGAATTTCAACCTGAGTAATGGCAGAGATAAAAAGCTCTGACCACAGGTTTGACCCGGTCCATGCAACCACTTCAGGAGAAGGATTCGGTTTCATGAGCTCTGATAAAACGTTTGTATCAAGAATTGTCATTATTCAAAGTTCACAGGTTCACGTATGGGTTCCCTTGGAACTACGGGAAGATCCACTCCGCCCAAAGGCCCGAATCGTTTACGAACGGATTCAGCCAGGTTACCTGTGGAAGCAGATTCAGTTGCCAGTGCCACTTTCAGGATAGTCCGTACCTCTTCCTCCATAGACCGGCCATGTTTTGCAGCCTGAACTCTCAATTGCTCTTTTAACGACTTGTCAAGATTTCGAATGGTAATACCTGGCATGATTTTTTGATTTGCATTGTGAGTTGTGTAGATGGCAATGTGATCAATGATATCATTGAAATCAATTATTCTCTCCCGTTGGAGAGGGGTAATACCCGGTCAATGTCTCCCTGAAGGATGACCGCTGCCAGAATGATGGCGGCCGATGGTCACACCGTCCCTCTCCCAGATACCGATCAGCAGCAGGATCAGCACCGTGCTGAAACCCAGTCCCCAGGTAACAACGATGGCCAGTTCCGACCAGAATTCGCTGCTTCCGAGCAGAATGAGGGGGATGAGGCCGCCAATGGTAGTGAGCGTGGTGATGAGTACCGGGCGCATCTTGCTTTTGTACACGTTACGCCAGCTGCGGAACCCGAAGATGCCGAGCTGCCGCTGACGGTCTTTTTCGTGCATCAGCAGGATTGAGTTGTTCACCACCACCCCTACGGCCAGCAGGGTACCGGCGATCGCGCCCTGGTCGAAATTGATGTTGTGCCAGAGCACCCCGCTCATCACCCCGAGCAGGCTCAGCGGTACGGCCAGAATCACCACCAGCGGATCACGCCACTTTTCAAGCAGGGCCGACACGATCATCCACACGCTGATCAGGGCCAGCGCCAGTACGAACAACAGGTTCCGGGTCTGTTCCGTGCGCCCGAAGCTGAAGCCGGTGCCGAATTCAACCCGTGTACCGATGGGGCGCGGAAAAGTCTCCAGCACCTCTTCAACAAAGTTGGCCCCCATGCGGTAGGGTCCGCGGAAATCGAAGCCAACCACCCGCTGGTACGACTGGTCTTCGCGGCGGATGTCGGACATAACCCGCTCTTTTTCCAGTGAGGCCACCTCCTCTACATTGAACATAATTTCGCCGCTGCGGCGCTTCTGTTGCCGGAAATCGTCCCAGTAGGTGCTCAAGTCCCCACTGATGCCCATCAGGTACATGGTCTGATCGTTGAATTCGATGCGACCGAATGTATTTTCGGGGTTGATGTCGAGCTGCAGTGCGCCGATAAGCTGCGACCGGTCCAGCCCCTTCGAGGCCAGCACATCCGGATCGAACGAAAGCTTGTACTGGTACAGGTCGCCGCGGGTGAAAAACCCGGTCCGGTTGATGTCCACATTGTCGACCCGGCGGTTCGCTTCGAGGCGGCGCTGCAGGTCGGCGGCCATATCGTAGAGCTCATCGTAGGAGTACCCGAAAAGGGAGACCGAAAAGTTTGAGCTCGACCCGAAGAAACCGGTACCGAACGAGTCGCCGAGCCCGCTCACGGAAATGCCGGAGTTCCCGGTCCGCGCCGCGAGGTAGGCCGCCTCGGCATAGAGGATGTAGGGTTCGGGCCGAATCAGGTAGTCGTCTTTGATGTGGAATACGATGCGCGCGCCCGAGTATTCGCTTACATCCGTCTCAAAATAGGTGAGGGCTTCGCTGTAGGGAGCGGCGATGGTTTCGAAATTCCGTACGATTTTATCGATCTCGTCAATGGGCGTGCCCTGGGGCGTGCGGATGCTAACGGTAATGCTTTCGCCGAAGGTCCGCCTCCACGGGCTTCCGAAGTAGGTATCATTGAAAAACCGGTAGGTGACACCGCCCACCACCGGGTCGATCGCTTTCCGGTATTCAAAGTAGGGTGAAGTGACCTTCCTCCAAACCGAATCCTCCGGCCAGTCGGGTTCCGGGATCATGAACAGCGGGATACCAATAGCGGCTATCAGGGCAAAGTAGAGCAGCCACCGAAGCCGGTGTCTCCAGTAGAAGAAGCGCAGGGAGGTAGGGATGATCCGTCGCAGGAGGCGGCTGACCGGCGGTTTGCCCTTGCGGCTCATCATCGCCTCGCTCTGGCTCTGCGGAACCAGCCACACCAGGGCGTAGGGGATCCATGTGAGCGAGATGAGCACCGAAGCCAGCAGGGTAAATGTGAGGGCTACGGCCAGCGGTGTCAGGAATACGCGTAGGTCCTCCATGGCGAACATCAGCGGAATAAAAATGCCCACAGTGGTGAGGGTGCTGCCGATTACCGGTACCACCGCGCGGGGCAGCTGGCGGCGGATGTGATCCAGCCGCGCCTCCCGGCCGGAGGGCAGACCCGGGTTCGCCTGCTCGAACACCACCACGGCGTTGTCGATGATCATGCCCAGGGCTACGGTGAGTCCGGCCAGGGTGAGGATGTTCAGGGTGTATCCGATCAGGAAAAGGGCGAACACACTTAGCAGGACGGAGAACAGGATGCTGCCCAGGATGATGAAAGGGGCACGGAACCGGCGGATAAAAATGAGCAGGATAACGAACACGCTGAGCAGGCTGAGCAGCGATTGCAGCTGAAGCTCCGAAAGCTGGCCGCGCAGGGCTTCGGTACCGTCGCGCTCAAGCCGTACATGGATGCCGTCGGGGAAGGCGGCCGTCAGCTCGTCAATCTGCCGGTGGATGTCGCGGGCCAGCGAGAGGGCATCGGCCCCCGCCTCCTTCTGGAAGAACAGGGTGATGGCCGGGCTCCCGTTGATCCGTTTCAGCGATTTGGCGGGATAGTCCTGCACGCGCACATTCGCAATCTCCCCGAGGCGCAGGATCCGGGCCGATCCCGGCAGCTGGATCCGAAGGTTTTCGATGTCGGCCGTGGTGCTGAACCGGGGAGGCACCATCAGGGAATAGCGGCCCGACGAATGGTCGGTGAACCCGGCCGATCGCCACGCCAGCTGGTCGCGCACCTGGTTCATGATGAGATTCGAAGAGATGCCAAAACGTTCGATTTTATCTGTATCGAACACCACCGCCAGTACGGGATCACTGGCACCGCGGATGTCGATATCGGCCAGGCCGGCCATGCCCATGAGCGGGGTCTGGAGATTGCGGCGGGTGAACTCCAGCAGCTCATTCACGGGACGATCGCCGCTTACCGAGTAGACTATAAAGGTCTGCGTTTCGCGGAGTTCCTGCGGGATGCGGCGGTTGATGCGGGGCTGGGAAAGGCTGGCCGGCAGGGCATCCTGCAGGCTGAAGAGCGCCTCGCGCAGCTCCAGCACGCGGAATTCGACCGGCGCCTGCGACGCGAACTCGATCGTAACCGTGGATGCCCCTTCGCGCGTGATCGACTGCACCTTCTCAACATCCCGCAGCCTGTAGGCGAGCTGTTCCACCTTCCGGGTCACCTCCTGCTCCATGATCTCCGGCGAGGTGCTGCCCCAATTGTACGAAACCGTAACTGAAGGCAGCTCAATGGTCGGGGCGCTCTCCATCGAAATATTCATCCACGCCAATTAGGGAACAAGTAAACAATAGAACATTTGAACGGCGAAGTGGTCTACCCCGTCATGGTGAGCGCAGCCCTGAGCGCAAGCCTGCGCAGCAGGCTGAAGTCGAAGGGCGAAGTCGAACCATGTGTGCAGCGCGAAGCGCTGCGCGGGGGGGGTAACTTGCATAATCGTGCAGGGGGGCAAGGCATGCATGCGGGTAAGGCGTGCCCATAGGGCGCTATGGGGGCTATGGAGGCTTTTTAAAAAGCCTCCACGTGCTTCGACTTCGTCCCGGTAAACCGGGACTGCGCTCAGCATGACGTTATAAGTCTCATGTCTCATGTCTTGTGTCTCATGTCTCATGTCTCACGTCTACTCCAGCCTCATTCGTACGTTCACCTTTTGCAGGTGGCTTACGGCGAAATGGCGGTCTATGGCTAGGGTGTCGCCGGGGTTGATGTCGGGGTGGTCGATCAGTACCCATTCGGATGTTACGGCCAGGGGTTCGATGTAGATCCACTCTACGGTGTCTCTGTTGAGTTTGAAGACCAGCGGACGTCCGTCGCGTTCGAGCAGGGCGGAGCGGGGGAACCGGGCACGGCCCGTCATGCTGTCGGTAAAGATGCGCCCGGTTACCATCATCCCGGTTTTCAGGCGGTTGTTGCGGTTGGGGATCTCTACGATCACCTGCCCGGTTTTGCGGTCACGGTCAACCACCGGCGAAATGGATGCAACCCGGCCGGTCACCTCTTCGCGGTCGGGCATCACCACCATCACCTGCATGCCGGGCGAGACGAGGGCCAGTTCGGTCTCGAGCATGTCGAACCGCACCCTTACCACGCTGTGATCGTACAGGTCGCCCAGCTTTTCGCCGGCACGGATATAGGCCCCGGCGGCCAGGTTCAGCATGGTGTGCACCTCGCCGGAAAATGGCGCCGTCACCGATGTGTACGACAGGTCCAGCTCGGCCCGCTCACGGTTCAGTTCGGCCTGCATCAGGCCGGTGCGGATACGCAGTGACCGGTCGTTCGCCGTATCTGCCTCCGCGAAACCGCGCAGGCGGCGCTCAATCATGTAATCCTGCTCGGCCTTGTGATAATCGTTTTCCGACTGCCGGAACTGGATGCGGTATTCGTCATCCACCAGTTTCAGCAGGGTGTCACCGCGGCTCACGCGGGCCCCCTCACGGATGGCGTGATGTTCCAGGTAACCGCTCAGCCGTGGTATAATTTCGATCCGCCGGTTCGGCTCGATCGTGCCCTGGCTCTCCAGGTAGAAGGAGAGGGGCAGGGCGTCGGCGGTTGAGAAGATCACCTCCGGACGGATCTCCACCGACTCGGGGCGGTCGGGCCGGGCGTCGGCGTCATCCGCATCGCTGGTGCACCCGGCAAAGAGAAACCCGGCCAGCAGAACAACCCCCATCATCCGCGATACATTCTTGAAAAGGCCGTTGGTATGGAAATGGCCAGGCATAAGCCCGGGGGCTATATTCCTCAATGGTGCATCCGCGTTCGAGGGCGTAAAATTGCACCTGAGAGCATCCTCATTCGAGGGCGCATTATGCCGTGCTGGTCCATCCGCGTTCGAGGTCGGACTATTGCATCTGAAAGCATCCTCGTTTGAGGGCGGATTATGCCGCTCTGATGCATCCACGTTCGAGGGCGTAACATTGCACCTGAGAGCATCCACATTCGAGGGCGCACTATGCCGTCCTTGAGCATCTCCGTTCCAGGGTAAAACAATCGGATGCTGTAACCGCCTGTTACCGGGCGCCGGGTGCAGACGTGTGGACAACAGCAGGGGATTTTTTGTAAGAGCAGCTTTTTTCATGGCAGGGAGTCAGTATTTGGGAACAATTTCGGGGATGGGTTCCGCTTCCGGTATCTTTCTGCCGGAGGTGATGGTCTCAACCCATTTAAAGATGAGCGGTATCAGGTAGAGCGTGAGCAGGGTGCTGGTGATCATCCCACCCATCAGGGCAAGGCCGAGCGCCTGGCGGAATTCATAGCCGTCGCCGACCGGGATCACCATGGGCAGCAGGCCGAGGGTGGTGGTAAGGGTGGTCATCACCACGGGGCGGAACCGGTGCAGGCCGGCCTGGCGGATCGCCTCGTCGAGGTTGCCGGTTTCGGCCAGGTAGCGCCGCATAAAGTCGACCTTCAGGATGGCGTCGTTTACCGCAATGCCGGTCAGGATGAGCACGCCCATCAGGCTCAGGGTATTCAGGGTGCTGCCGGCCGCCCACAGCAGGAAGATGGATCCGACCCATGCGAAGGGCACCGCGAACAGGATGATAATGGGGTATTTCAGGTTTTCGTACTGTATGGCCAGTATGATGTAGATGAGGATGAGGCTGATGAGCAGCAGCGTGCCCATGTCGCGCAGCAGTTTGTCGACCTGTACGGCCGACCCGCCTACGCGCACCTGTATGCCGGTATCACGGGTGAAGGCGGTTAGCTGCCGGCGGATATCCTCCTTGTTGAACCACCAGTCGGCCAGGCTCAGGCTGGTCACGTAGCTGAGTACGGGGGCCTGATCGATGCGCTCGAGCTGCTGCAGTTCCGGCACACGCGATATGGTGGCGATTTCGCGAACCGGTACCGACCGGCCGCGCACCGGGATCCTGATATCGCCCGGATCGAAACCGGTGTCGCGCGAGGTGAACAGGCGCAGCGCGATGCTTTCGTCCTCACGATTCCACTCGGTGATCATGTTGCCGCGGGCCCTCGACTCCATAAAATCGATCACCTGCCGCTCCGATAATCCGAGCTGCATGATGCGCTCCGTTATAAAGCGGATGTGGTAGGTATCGACCTCCTCGGGGTACTGCCGGGCCATGGTAAAGGTGTTGCCGGGATTGGTGATGCGGCCGGCAAGCTGATCCGCAGCCTGTTCGGTAATCTCCCGGTT
>JAIVHB010000145.1:0-32676 GCA_020201275.1 Rhodothermaceae bacterium
CATATAATCTGTCGCCTTCATGATATCGATGAAAGGCTTTTCGGAGTGGGCGCCATGTATCGATTCGGTAAACGCCTGGCCAAAGCTGGTCGACCCATGGAAATTAGGCAGGATGGTCACGTAACCCGGTGCGGCGAACAGGTGCGCGTTCCATCTGAAATGGAAGCTGTCGCCGAAAATACCATGAGGACCACCGTGGATTTTCACCACCAGGGGCCATTTCTTCTCCGGATCAAAATCGGGCGGATAGACGATATACATCTGTACATCGGCACCATCAGCCCCCTTGTACGTCACATTTTCAACTTCCCCGAATTTCAGTTCAGCCAGTCGTTTGTCGTTCAGGCTGGTCAATTTTTTGAGGTCCCTGCCGTTGCGCCGTATGGTGTACAGTTCGGGCGGATTTGAAAAAGTGGTGTGGGTAAACACCAGGGTACCACCGGCAGCCAGGCTTACACTGCTGTTTGTGCCGCCGGTGTGAACTGTTCGCACATCACCGCCTGCCGACGGGATCGCGAACAGAGGCTGTGCCCCATCTTTTTCGGCATGGAAGAATATAGTACGACCGTCTTCCGACCATATCCATTGCGAAAAGCTCATGTCGATGTGTTCCGTAAGTACCTGATGCTCCCTGGTAGTCCGGTCAAAGCGTACCATCCGGACATTGTCTGCATAGAAGTGGGTACTCGTCTGCTTTCCGTACATGATATGCCGGCCGTCGGGGCTGTAAACCGGATTGACATCACCGGCAGGATTATCTGCCGTTATGTTCCTGATATCACCTGATCCATCGGTACTGAGCAGCCATATATCGTAATTCAGATAATCGTACGGTGGTTCGCTGCTGTTTGCCGACACCGCTATTTCGGTACCATCCGGCGAAATATCGTAACCGGGGGCACCCATCATGGCGAAATACCGTTGCGATCCGGGCATCAGGTCGGTAACCGCTTCTGTTTCTACATCCACAGCAAACAATCGGGGGTACATGCCATCGGTGAGCCAGCGGTCCCAGAACCGATAGGTACGGTTTTCGGTCGCCTTCGCCGTTACCTTGCTATCACTGCGTTCTTTGATCATCGTTTCAAGCTTTTTGAAATCACCGTCATAACCCGGATCCACACTTGCCGAGAAAGCGATTCTTTTGCCATCGGGAAACCATTTTGGTGCCGATACCGCCACCGGAAGTCCGGTAATTTTTCTCGCTTCGCCCCCCTCTACCGAAACAATGTACAATTGAGCGGGCCCGTCGTGCCTTCGCGAGGTGAATGCTAACGATTTGCCGTCGGGGCTCCATTCGGGAGACGAATCACTATTGCCCATGGTGAACCGGCGCATTTCACCCCCCTCCGCAGGAATCAGGTAAATATTGGTCTCTGAAGCATTTTCTTCAATAGCATACTCTGTAACAGTGAAGGCAACCGTTTTTCCGTCGGGCGAGACCACCGGCGAGCCAGGCCGGCTCATCTCCCAGAGATCCTCAGCAGTTATAACACGTTTGTCAGCCGGCGCGTCTTGTGCATAACCGGGCAGGGTTCCGGCAACTAAAAGCAACAGAATTCCAATCAGGATACCAACATATTTTGCAGTGTTTTTCATATACATTCAATTATGATTTTTCCATTATATAGCATAAGAGGAGGCATTTTTTAAAATAATTTTCAATGTAGCTAAAGCCGCACTTATCTGCTTCGGAATTTTTTTTACGAATATTATTAGAACATTTTAATTGATACAGGGTATACAGGTTTAACAAACAAACATCAAATGACAGGAAGACTATTATGGATTCAATAGCTATTTGGTTCATTCTTTCGACTTTCATAGTAATGGTAAGCATCATTGCGATCGATCTGGAAACGGATTCACTCAAACTGATTGGCCAGAAGGATGAGGATTTGCCGGAGTGGACGAAACTTACCCACAGCCAGTGCGAAAATTGCACCCTGAAAAAGGAAGACCAACCGTACTGCCCCGTTGCAGCTAACATCGTGGATGTTGCCGACTTCTTTAAAAACCGGTATTCATACGACGACGTGCAGGTGACCATTGTAACGGAGTCGCGTACATATACTAAAAAGACCTCCCTTCAGAACGGACTCAGTTCCCTTATGGGCCTCTATATGGTTACCAGCGGATGTCCTGTCATGGACAAACTAAGGCCACTTGTTCATACCCATCTGCCTTTTGCCAGCCTTGAAGAGAGCATGTTCAGGATTGTTTCCATGTACCTGGTAGCCCAATATTACCGGTTCCGAAAGGGAGAAAACCCGGATTGGAGCTTAAACGGGCTGAGCGACCTGTTCGAAGACATTGGTAAAGTGAACAGGGCCTTCGCCGAACGACTGCACGCTGTTGTGAGCAAAGATGCCAACCTGAATGCGCTCGTGATCCTGAACTGCGTTGCCGATATGGGGAAAATCGCCTTCGAAAGTGAAGACATGGACGATCTCGAGTACCTCTTCAGCGCCCACATGAGCCCGAATTTTACGGTATAACGCCAGTGTTACGCCTGTTTTTCCTGTAGAAATTGATCAGGTTCTGGATGTCGCCCGGTGCAGGTGCACGGAACATAACCTTATCTCCGGTTGTCGGATGGTCGAACGAAAGTTCAAGTGCATGCAGGGCCTGCCGGTCGATTCGCGGCTCATCGGCTTCCCTTGAATGGTAGTGACGGTCGCCCACCATGGGATGGCCAATGGTTTCGAACTGAACCCTGATCTGATTCTTCAATCCCGTGTCCAGATTTATGTGAACCAGCGTGGTATCGGGAAACCGCTCAATCACCTTGTAGTGGAGCCTTGCAAGTGCTCCTCCCTCCTTTTCGCCCCGCACAACCACATTCCGGAAGCCTTTGTCGACCTTTTTAAGATAGTGTTCAAGCGTGCCCGAATCGTTTTTCACATTGCCCCGTACCAGTGCCAGGTAGGTGCGGACCGGAGTGTGGGCGAGAAACTGTTTGACCAGGTTTTTATGGGCCTTGCTGTTTTTGGCAAATACCACAAGCCCTGAGGTATATCTGTCGATCCGGTGTACCGTAATTGCCTGTTCCCTGGTTTTGGCGAGTTCCTGTTTCAGATGTTCAAGCAGGTTCAGCGACTGCATTTTCGGTATGGGCACCGTAAGCATACCCGCCGGCTTGTTCATTACAATAAGGTCGTGATCTTGATAGATAACCTGCACTCTGCGCAGCAGTGCCCCCTTGAAATAACGCTTGTTGGGCTCTTTTTTTTCCGGCATGGCTGATGGGGGGACTGAATGATATAGCCGCCCTTACTGTCAGGCGGCTTTGGAAAGGGGGCTTCCGGTCAGATCGACATGTCGACTTCATGCACATTTTTAAGGATGGCCTGGGCTTCCTTATCCTTGTTCTGCATCACCCGGTGTTCAAGATTGGTAATCAGGTTCGCGGTGGATTCATCGAAAGCAAGCTGTTTGGCTTCCTTGACATTTCCGGTACGTATCAGGGCGTAGATTTCATCTGCCCTGATAACGCTGAAAAGACCGTCCTTGTTGAACGCGTGGCTTCTCAGATCCTCATATTGTTTGAAAACACGGGGAAAATCCTCGGTATTTTCGGCTTTTGTAATCACTTCAACATCATCCGCGCCTTCTGCACTGAGCGGCACGCGGCAAATGAAATAAAATTTATCGCTGTATAACATGTTTTTTATCAGGTTTTTTTAGACGCCGTCAATATACGCAAAGCAGGGTTATGATACAGACCCCTGCTCGCCACGAATTTTTTTTACCACCTTCGGGATAAGAAACCATTTCAGTACCCCCGATCCGGGATAAATTTCGCTGATTGCCGGTGCGGTGAGTTCCAGGCAGGCCAGCGCGGCCGTGGGCATACGAAGCGGCGCCGAAACGTGCCCGTTGCACATCACGCCCAGAAATTCCTCAATTACAGGATTATGACCGATCAGCATAACTGTCTGTGAACCTGAATAGGCGGAGATGATCTTCCTGTAGGTTTCAGCAGAACCCCCGTACAGATTTTCATCGAAAATCAGATTTCCTTTGAATCCGGCCCCTTCGGCAAACAGCTCTGCCGTCTCCCTGGCTCTCCGGGCGGGCGAACTGATGATTTTATCGGGTATCATATCCGCCTCCCTTACCAACTCGCCCATCATGGGTGCATCCTTTAGCCGATAATATACCGGCAGGAAGATTAAAAATGACGCCACCAGCATAGAGTCGCGCATCGGTTTTGTGGCCGTAGCCCCAATATAGACCCCATCCCAGATAAAACAGAAACTGTTGATGAGTGGTGCCATGGCCGTCCATACAAAGTAGACTAACGCCAGGGCGATTACATCCTCCTTATCGGTGAAAATGTACAGAATCTGCTCCGGGAAAATCGCATACACCACCGAAACAATCACTCCCAGGCCCAGGCCCCACCAGAGGTTGTACCGGATGGCCAGCCGCAGGTTTTTCCGGTCTCCGGCCCCTGTATACCTGCCAACGAGTGCCTCGGCTGCATAGGCGAACCCGTCTACACCGTAGGCCAGAATGTGCCACAACTGCAGCAGTATAGCATTTACAGCCAGAATCTGATCGCCGGCTTCGGCCGATTTTGCGGTAAAAAAGGAGAAGGCGAAGATGAGGCAGAGGGTGCGGATGAATATATCGCGGTTCACCATGAAGAAACGCTTCAGTTCGGCAACCTGGCTGATTGCACGCATACTGAACGAACGTGCCACATGCCCGTATTTCCTGAAAAAAAGCAGCAGTCCCATGGCCAGGCCGCTGTACTGGGCACAGACGGTACCGAGGGCAACACCGTCTACCGACATACCCTGACCGTATACGAAATAAAAGGTGCAGCCGATGTTAACAAGGTTCACAAAAACGGTGAGGATCATGGGGTACCGGGCATTCTGCATGCCCAGAAACCAGCCCTGTATGGCATAGAGCGATAGTGTGGCCGGGGCCGCCCAGATGCGCACCATGAAATAGACCCGGGCATACTCCTCCACCTCGGCCGAGCTGTCGATTATCCTGAAACAGAGATCGATTATGGGTACCTGTAACAGCAACAGCAGCATGCTGCCGCCCAGTGCCACGAGCATGGCCCTGCCCAGTACAGAGGCTTCCTCGCTGCGGTTTTCGCTGCCGAATGCCTGGGCCGTGAGCCCGGTTGTACCCATCCTGAGAAATCCGAAGCCCCAGTAGATAATGTTGAAAATCATGCCCCCCACCGCGATCGCGCCGAGGTAATACACATGGTCGAGGCGACCGACGATTGCGGTATCAACACTGCTCAGCAGGGGCACCGACAGGTTGCTGATGATGTTGGGTATGGCAAGCCTCAGGATCTTCTTATTCAAGCATCCGGCCCCTTATACGATCCAAGAAAAGTCTGCATGGTTTTGAGAACGCGGTCTATGTCGCCGATAAAAACACGCTCATTCTTCTGATGGTAGGGGAAAATGGCAGGTTCAACGGCCACAGAGGGGATGCCGCCGTTCAGCGAGCCCAGCTCGCGGCCATAGGTCAGATAGTCGTTGGTATTATTCGCAGGGAGCATGTCGGGGTCGATTTTCATTAGCATATCCCTCAGCCTCCCGGTACGGTCTCTTTCGCCCTGGCCGGGCTGTTTCTCCGTAAATTCCCAGTGCCCGGAATACAGCGATACGCCGGGCGCTCCCCTGAACAGCGGAGTGGTATCGAGGGTGATTACCGCTTCGGGCAGCATATTTTTATCGATCAGGAACCGCGACACCCGTTCGGCACCCAGGCCGTGATGGAGATCTTTGCCGCCTTTCTTCATCAGGTGGGGATGTTCACGCAGCCCCATGCCCTCCTCCATTTCTGTTAGCAGGATGTACAGAGAGCAGGTTCTCACCCGGGTCATCCATTCGCCCAGGGCCAGGCAGAGGCCAACGCCTGCCGCATCATCCATCTGGCCGGTTATCTGGTCCCCACCGGTGCTTACCGGAAGCTGCTTCGGCGGATTTTCCCCGAAATGATTTATTTTATCGATGTGGGATGATATGGCCACAGAATGACCGCTTTCTCCGGGTATTCTCACGATCAGGCTGTTTCCCGGCGGGTGGTGAAGTTCGATTCCGTCCCATTTGCCGAATATTTCGAGCAGATGGGGATGGTAAATCTCCTCAAATGAACTGAAGCCGGGAATCCTGGCTATATCCTGAATATATTGAACTGTTTTCTGTAGCATGGTCTTGTATTTACGGCAAATATAGCGGATGATACGACGATATTCACCCCGGCCGCAGAACTTTTAGCCACCCGGCCGGGGTCTGCATTACCCGCTTGCCTTGGGCCGGCAATGCACGAGACCGACGACATGGCCGGACCGCCCTTTTCTGTGCCCGAATCGGAAATACGGACGCTTTTTAACGGTATAATGACCACCGACCTGATCAAAAAAAAAACGGCAGAACCACTGCCCGCGCGCTTTGCGAACCGCGGATTAACCTCATTACATCAGCTCACATTTATAATACGGCGGCATAACTGATTGATTTGCCGTGATCTGATGGATATCATCAAAAAATTTTATGCTCTGTTTCAGGTGCTGTATGTTTGCTTATCTTACCAGTTGACAATATATTCGCTAATCATTTTCAGGTAATCCACCAACAACAGTTTCACAAGTTTCCATACGCGATGAACATTGACAAAAGGAATAACATCATAAGCGTTATCCTGACTATTGCCATATTAGTATTGGGCTACATTCTGTACCGCTCGATTACTGCACCATGGGATGAAGTTGAACAACGCAAAGAAGTGACAGAACAGGTACGGCAACGGATGAGCAATGTCCGGACCGCCCTTGTTGAGTTTCAGCGGCAGAATAACCGTTTTCCTCCCTCGCTCGACTCCCTTATCGTGTACATCAAGACCGACGAAAGGATGATGCAGCTCGGGGATTCGCTTTTCAAGGAACGCCGCCCGCTCAGGTATCACCCCGACTCCCTGATCTATTCACCCCGGCCGCCGCACAACCGGTTCCAGTTTGAACTTAATGATACGCTCAGGCCAAATATCTACCTGCTGTCTGATCCTGATTCAAGAGACCGGATAGGCAGTCTGGAACGTACAACGCTTCTGAACGCATCAAGCTGGGAATAGTGGTCTCCTATGGAGCAACCTGAGGGCCTGCTTGGACTCTGCATAAACAGAAACAAGCTCTATTACGCGCTGACGAACAGGGAAAACGCCAGCCATCTGCACCATATCGGCAGCATGGAACTGGCGAACGACCTGCCTGATGCCATCCGCAATGGTGAGGTTTCAAAGCTCGAGAGCCTCGGCAAGGTAATCAAGCGTCTGCGCGACAACTTCCGTCCGGCCCAGGTACGCATGCTAACGCTTCCCGACCTCGAGTGCTGGACCACGTTCCCGAAACTTGTTTACGACGATTCGGTGGAGAGGGAAGCCCATCTGAACGCACTTACAAAAGGCGTTAACCGCGATTCTGTGGAGCCGTACTGGTTTGAACTGAGCGGCAGGGATTTCCGCTTTCTAACACTCAGGAACAGAACGGCGATGTCGGTTTTTGACAAGCTGCTGGGGCCGTTTCCGTCCATCGAGTACTGCAGCGATTTTGAAATCGGGTCGCAGTGGCTCACCCATACCAGGCACAAAGGCTCGTTCATGACACTGGCCCTCTACGACAACTGCCTGTGTGCAGCATCGTTTATGCTGGGCAAAATGCGGGCTGCCACCTATATCCCGTTTACTTCTGTTGAAGACCTTCCCTACTTTTGGCTGCAGCAGTCTGTGCACCTGAAATGGCTTAAGGGCATCCACGAGGAAATTCTGATTTACGGTCAGGACACTCAGAAATTAGTAAACCTGCTCAGACCCTACCTTGATCCCGCGTCGGCGATCGTGCGTATGGACAACCTTGCCAATATGAAAGTGGATGCGGACGAAAAGACGTATGGTTTCAGCCTTGAAGAAGCCTTTCCTGCCATAATTTTATCGCTTGGACACTGATCCTTACGGATTACCGGCAAATCATGTACCTTACCGTGGTATGCGAATCATTACAGGAACATTAAAAGGGCGAAAACTTGAAGTCCCCGGCGTGGATGTGGTAAGGCCTACATCCGACCGCACCAAAGAGGGGATGTTCAATGTGATAGACATCCACAAGGGTCTGAACGGCATGACTGTGCTCGACCTGTTTGCAGGATCGGGCAACCTGGGTTTCGAGGCCATTTCGCGCGGTGCGACCAGTGTTCTCTTCATTGATGCCGACCGGAATTCCATCGAATACATAGAACGGACGGCCCGTAAATTCGGTGTTGAAGGGCAAAGCTCCACCAGGCTGCTGCCTGTCGAAACCTATATTAATCTGGCCGCAAAGCCCTTCGACATTGTTTTTGCGGATCCCCCCTACGACTATCCCGATATGGAATTGCTGGTGCAGGTGATTCTCGACAATGGCTGGCTGGATGATGACGGTTGGTTCATTCTGGAGCACGACGTAAGGCATAATTTCAGTGGTCATCCGAACTGTTTTTTCAGCCGGCCGTACGGCAGAACCATTGTTACCATCTTTTTCAACCACCCTCTGCAAGCTGAGGAAAAACACTCATCCATCAAAAAATCAGCGAAATGATTGCCTTATATCCCGGATCATTTGACCCGTTCACCTACGGGCACCTCGATATACTGGAGCGGGCGGCCAGCCTTTTCACCAAGGTGGTGGTAACTGTGGCTGTAAATACGCGAAAGGCGTCGGTTTTTACGGCCGACGAGCGTGTGCAAATGATCCGCGACTGTATAAAAGACAAACCGTGGGCCGACCGTGTGGAGGTGAACCACTTCACCGGGCTGCTGGTAAATCATGCGAATGAAGTGGGTGCGCACACCCTGATCAGGGGCGTGAGGCAGGTGTCCGATTTTGAGTACGAGTTTCGCATGGCGCTCATGAACCGGCGTCTTGCGCCGAACGTGGATACGGTGTTTCTGATGCCACGCGAGGAACTGACCTTCGTTTCGGCCACACTGGTTAAGGAAGTGGCCTACTGGGGCGGTGATCTCACCCATTTTCTGCCCGAAAGTATCGCCCGTAAACTGCTCGACAGAGTGAGGAATCCCGATGCATAGTGCTGATCAACATTACCTGTTATGAGAATTGCTGAACTTATAAAACAATCGGGCGTGCCCCGTACAACCATCCACTATTACCAGCGGCTCGGACTGTTGCCCAAAGCCGAAAAGAGGTCGAAGAACTCGGCCATTTACGGTCAGATGCATCTCGACCGGCTCAAACTTATAACCAGGCTGCGGTCGGAGGCCGGCGGATCC
The DNA here is from genome assembly GCA_020201275.1 of Rhodothermaceae bacterium. Taxonomy (GTDB): domain Bacteria; phylum Bacteroidota; class Rhodothermia; order Balneolales; family Cyclonatronaceae; genus RECM01. The sequence continues at coordinate 9,301 of JAIVHB010000145.1, forward strand.
TATTCGATGGACCACATACAGGCCATCATCACCCAACTTGACAACGGGTCCGAGAAGGTGCTCAGCGAAGTACTGAGCGGGCAGGGCAGGGAACATCCGGGCAAGCTCAATCCGGGCGAGCTTGCTTCACGTTCGGGCCTGCCCCAGGAAATCATCAATCAGCTCATCCGCGAAAACGTAATCCGTTACCACCCCGGCAACAGCCTGTACGACGATCGGGATGTTGCCGCACTCGATGCCATTTCCAGCCTGCTCGACATGGACATTGAACTCCAATCGATCTTCCCGATTGCCCGTGTTGTTGAAAAACTTGCGGCATTCGAACTGGACCAATACAAGAAAGTGCGCAACACTCTCACCCCCTCGCAGCGCCGTGCATTTCTTCTGAACCTGCAACACTCAACCGATGCGCTTCATCAGTATCTTTTCGACAGGATAAGACAGCATCTTCTCGATCGGGGATGAAAAGGGATGAAGTGAATGATTGGGAATGATCGGTGTTGATCGGGGATGTGTGGTGAATGGGGATGACGGGGATGACGGGGATGACGGGGATGACGGGGATGATCGGGGATGATCGGGGATGATAAATGAAAGCGTATTCGGGCAGATTTTTTATTATTTTTGGCCATCCATAAACCGTCCATCATTTGACCCCTTATTTCCCATGATATCTAAGCGCGCGGATTCCCTCGCACCCTCTGAAACCCTTAAAATTTCGGCTCGTGCCAAAGAACTGCAACGGGAAGGCCGATCTGTAATATCGCTCAGCCAGGGCGAACCCGACTACAAAACCCCATCTTTCATCTGTAATGCTGCCATTAAAGCGATCAATGACGGCTTCCACGGCTACACCATGAATACGGGAACTCCCGAACTGAGGGAGGCGATCTGCAGCAAGCTGAAACGTGATAACGGTTTTGATTACACCCCCAACCAGATTGTTGCATCGAACGGGGCTAAACAGTCTATCGCGTTTGCCCTGCTGGCCACTATCAATCCGGGTGATGAGGTGTTGATTCCGGCCCCGTACTGGGTGAGTTATCCGGAGGAGGTCAAGCTGGCCGGCGGTACACCGGTCATCATTCGGTCGGGTTTCGACAACGATTACAAGATCAAACCCGAGGAGCTTGAGCAAGCCATCACCCCGAAAACAAGAATGATCATTATCTGCTCGCCCTCGAATCCTACGGGAAGCTGTTACTCGGTTCAGGAGCTCGCAGAACTGGCAGTGGTTCTGCGCAAACATCCTGATATACTGATTCTCTCGGATGAGATCTATGAATACATCGTATTCGATCAGGCCCACGCAAGCATCGGGCAGGCTGCACCAGACCTGATCGGTCGTATTATACTCGTGAATGGTTTTTCGAAGGGCTTCGCCATGACCGGCTGGCGTCTGGGCTACCTGGCAGCACCTCTGCCCATTGCATCGGCCGTAGCCAAACTGCAGAGCCAGTTAACGTCGGCACCTTCGTCCATATCCCAGAAAGCCGGCGAAGCAGCCTATAACGGCAGCCTGGACGAGGTGCATGCCATGGTTACCGAATTCAGAAAACGTCGCGACTACCTGGTCGGAGAGCTCAGAAACATCCCCGGTGTAAAATGCTTTATGCCGGGCGGCGCTTTCTATGCCTATCCCGACATATCTCATTATCTTGGCAAAACCGCCGGCGATGGCACCGCTATCACTACCAGCACCGATCTGTGCATGTACCTGATGGAAAAAGAGGGGCTGGCCGCGGTTCCCGGCGATGCCTTCGGTGAGCCCGACGGAATCAGACTCAGCTACTCCACCTCGATGGATCAGCTGCGTGAGGCCATGAGCAGGCTAAAAAAAGCCCTTGCATCGCTGAGCTGATTATACGATAGCATGAAATTCTCCGTTCAGGAAGCAATTGCACTATTAAATGTATTACCAGTCAATACCAGTCAATACCAGAAAGTAACCGATAAATTATGCCAACGTACGAATATTCCCGTGAGGATGGAACCGTGTTCGATCACTTTCAGGGCATCAACGATGCAGCTCTCAAAGTGTGTCCTACCACCGGCCAGAAAGTTAAGCGGATAATAAGCGGAGGATCCGGCGTGATCTACAAAGGAGAAGGCTGGTACGTAACCGACTACAAGAACAAGGGTGGCGGCAGTAATGGAAAAAGCAATGGAAACGGCGCTGCAGACAGCAGTTCAAAGGCTGAACCGGCCACTTCGGCAACTCCTGAAAAACCATCGGGCAACACGGCAGCCAGCGACACCTGATGCGGCTGAATACCCGGGTAACGACTCTCCGGACCCGTTACACCCGACAAGCGTCGCCCGCATTTTTCAAACCGGTTACATTATGATCTGGTATATTGGCATGCGGGCAGCTGAATAACCGGCTGCCGTAAACCAGCATCAAATCCTGTACCATGAAATCAGAAAGTTACCAGAGGGCGCTTGACCAGTTCATTCTCTATTGGGGAGAGATGGCCTCCGAGTGGGGCATAAACCGCACCATGGCACAGATACATGCGCTACTTTTCGCCGAGACCGAACCGCTGGACACCGACACCATCATGGGGCACCTTGACATAAGCCGGGGCAATGCCAACATGAATTTGCGCAATCTAATGCAGTGGGGCATTGTACACAAAGTGCACATAAAGGGGAGCCGGAAAGATTTTTACACTTCAGAGAAAGATGTATGGAATACAGCGGCCCGCATCATCAGAGAGCGGCATCACCGTGAAATATCGCCCATCAAAAACAATCTGGCCCAGTGTGTCGAGCTGCTGAAAGACAGTTCGGACAAAGGTACCAAGGAGGCCGAATTCCGTGAGCGCATAGAGCAGTTCATCGCCTTCATGGACCTTTTTGAGGCATTCATAGAGACCATGCTGCCCTATATCAACGAGAAAAACCACAAAATGCTCAAGGTGCTCATGCAGATGGCGGCAAACACCAAAGCCGGCTCGGGAGGTAAATCCTGATGGCGCGTTATACCACAACTGAAACCGGTAAAGAGGGCGAGGAAATTGCCGTCAGGTATCTGGAAGAGAAAAAGTGGTCCGTTATCGACCGGAACTACCGTTTCATGAAAGCTGAGGCCGATATAGTGGCTTACGACGGGAAACAGATTATCGTTGTTGAGGTAAAGACACGAAGGGGAACAGGTTTCGGAGAGCCCGAGGAAGCGGTTACCGAACAAAAGAAAAAACAGCTCTACAAGGCCACTCAGGCCTGGCTGTACGAGCGGAAGATGGAGGGAGCGCCTGTACGTTTCGATGTGATTGCCATTATTCTGAAGAAAAATGCAGAACCCGTAATCCGCCATCATGAAGGGGCTTTTTGGTATTTGTGATGTTGTGCCGATTTTTATTTCTTTTCTCCTTTTTTCTTATAGATTACAGAGTAATAACTGTATCAACCGGAGGTTACCATGAATCAGGTCATTAAACGATCGATCAACAGCAGCCAGATCAAGCAGTTCTTCTCAAAATGGTTCAAAAAGCATTACAGGGTTGAGCACACTTCCATTGGCTATATCGGGATGTTCGGAGTCTGGGATATGATGGGCAATAATGAGCTCGACCAGCAGTTTTTCATATCAGGCAGAACTGAGCACATCATCCAGATGAGAGATTATCTCAATGAAGTCATTGATGAAGCCTTAGCTGAACGGCAGGGAAATTCTGGATAACAAGGACCATCCGCATAATTTCATCGTCAGATAACCTCCTGTGAGAGGGCTGGTATAATACGGACAGTGCTATCTTGTTCCCTATGTGAATAAAGCCCTATTTTGAACGAACCCAATAGCACACATACATGAATCTCGAACTTCTCAACCCCCTCCGCTGGAAAAAATCATTCCTGTTTTCTGTTCTGATCGGTTTTCTGCTGGTTTGGTTCGGTTTCCTCGACTCCTACAGCCTCTATACCCGTATCAGCCTTGAACGGGAAAAGAAGCATTACATTGAGCGCACTATACAGCTGCAGCACGAAACCGAACTTTTAAACCAAAAAATTGAGGCTTTGAAAAACGATCCGGCTTACCTTGAAAAGATTGCACGGGAGGATTACGGTATGCGCAAGCCAAACGAAACCGTTTACCGTATCCAGCCTAAATGATCTGGCCATAAACAAGCCTGAAATGTTTATATTGGTCGGTTAGATCACCTTAAACCACCATTTGTTGAAACTATGTTAGCTATTGGCATCGACCTGGGCGGTACTACCATCAAGGGTGCCCTTGTACACCGGGAAAAAGGATTACTGGATCAACTGGCCATCGATACGGAGGCCGAAAGGGGCCTTGAGCATACACTCAGCCGTATTTCGGAAGCCATAAAGATGACAGCCGGGCGGGCACAAGGGGCCGAAATAACGGGTGTAGGTATCGGTGCACCGGGGGTGATCTCATTCGACCGCAAATCGGTGAGCAATCCTCCCAACCTTATGGGATGGACAAAGGTGCATCTGGCAAGGGAGATTACCGAGCGTACCGGTTATTCCGCAATTCTCGAAAATGATGCCAATCTGATGGCACTGGGTTCGGCGCGGTACGGTATCGGCAAGAACTACCACAGTTTCATCATGCTTACCCTGGGCACCGGTGTGGGCGGAGGTATCATCTTCAACAATGAACTTTTTCGCGGAACCACGGGCGGTGCAGGTGAACTCGGCCACGTCATCATCGATTATAACGGGCCGGAGTCGAACAGTGTGACACGTGGCGGTATCGAGGCCTATCTGGGTCAGCGTTTTTTGAGCCATCACGCCGCTCTTATTCTCAAGGAGAATCCTGAAAATGATCTCTACAAACAATTTGACGGCAACTTCAGTACTCTGGAGCCACTCCATCTGAGCCAGGCCGCCAAAAAAGGGAATGAACTGGCCAGGTCTATACTGGCCTGGGCAGGAAAAAAACTGGGGTATGCAATTGTAAACTACATCCACATTCTGGATATCCGTACCATTATTCTGAGCGGCGGGGTGGCCCGTGCCGGAAGCCTGCTTATTGAACCCGCAAAAAAAGCGGCCCTCACGCGGCTGATGCCCCCATTCCATCCGGGTTTCGACATAATTTATGAGGACCTGGGCAACGAAGCCGCCATGCTGGGTGCGGCGGCTCTTGCATTCGACGGCTTTGTAAACTGAGGATCATGGTACGGATGTGCAGAGATATCCGTAGGCACCTGTGGTTGAATCCGTTCCCGAACCTGGTTCCAATTGCTGTTCCTGTTACTTTTACTGTTCCAGTTCCCGTTCCCGTTCCGATTTTGATCCCGATCCCGATCGCGGTTCCTGTCCTGATACTGATCCTGATTCTCTTGTTACCCTTGCTCCCTGCAGCAGATGTACACGCCCGGCAGAATGAGGGGCGCCTTAACGATCAGGTACTGTTCAGCGCACGCGACTCCCTCACCTTCGAACTGAAAGATGAGCGCATTGCCCGGCTGTTCGGCAACACACGCGTAACCCATCCCGCGGGCGAACTTACATCCGGCAAGATGGACCTGAACCTCGACCGGAACCTGATGAACGCCGAGGCCGAAGTCAGGCGAAGCGCCGTCAGGGATACCGTTCTTACCGTGCGCGAATGGCTGGCCATGCGCAACGAGATCGAAGCCAGTCCCGACACGTTGTCTGAGCCGGTGCTCAAGCGTGAGAACGACGAAATACGCAGCCGGCGCATACAATTCAACTATATAACCGAGCGTGGAAAATTTGATAATGCACGGCTCCCCTTCGAGCAGGGTACCGTAACCGGCGACAATGTAAAGAATGTATCGCCGCATGTTGTCTTTATTCAGGACGGACGCTACTCTACCTGCGACCTTCCGCATCCCCATTACTACATCAAGGCCCGACGCATGAAGGTGGTTGATGAGGATGAGGTCTTTTTCACCAACGCCCGGCTCTACATACTCGACATCCCCTACCCTATTGCGTTTCCCTTCGGTTATCTGCCCTCCCAGCTAAAAAAAAAGCGTTCGGGCCTGCTTGAACCCCGGCTCGCCCGCCAGGAACAGGAAAGGCGGGGTATCGGCCTGCAGAACCTGGGCTGGTTTCAGTACTTCAACGATTACCTGACCGGACAGGCCAGTTTCGACATTTTTACATCAGGTACATTCTATGCCGACGGCAGTATGAATTACAGTAAACGCAACCACTATAACGGCAGCGTTCAGCTCGCATTTTCGGTCGATCAGGGGCTTGAAAATACCGATCCCGACTTCACCAGGCAACGGCAGAGGAGGATAGCCGTAAGTCACAACCAGACACTGAACCCCTATGCTTCGCTAACGGCCAATATAAACCTCCGCACGAGTGATTTCTACCGGCGTAACTCCTACAATATCGACGACCGTGCAGAGACCAGCACCAATTCGACGATGAGTTACAACTTCAGGCAGCCCGACGGACTTTACACCTTTTCTGTGTCGGCACAGCACAACGAAAACTTCCGGAATAACACTGTTACCCTGGGCGGACCGAATGCCACGTTTAACCTGCGCCGGCTAGCACCTTTTGAGCGAAGTCAGCGTACGGGCGACCAGCGCTGGTACGAAACGCTGAATGTATCCTACAATAACCGGTTTCAGAGTAATTTCACCTACAGACCGATCGACGGCGATTCGGCATCCGTGTCGTGGTATGAAGCCCTTTTTGATCCATCCCTTTACAGGGAGCAGACGGGTGAAATGGGCCACATACGGTACGGGTTGCAGCACAATGCGGATGTTTCTACCCAGCTCACTTCCAGCCAGTTTGTAAACCTGACCGCCAACTTCCGGATTACCGAATTCTGGGTTCCTGAGACGATACGGCAGACGTTTAACCCCGAAACGAACCGTATAGACACGCGTATTGAACAGGGATTTACGACCGCCCGCACATTTAATACCGGCGCCAACCTCGGTACTACATTGTACGGCATCTCCAATGCGCGGATCGGTAATCTGCAGGGATTCAGGCATACGTTCCGTCCATCGGTATCGTTCACTTTCAGTCCCGATTTCAGCGATCCCTCATGGGGTTACTTCAGGGATGTTGTTACCGATTCACTGGGAAACACCCGCGAATACTCCATCTTCCAGAGAAGTATTATCGGTGGACCTTCGGCCGGTGAGCAGAGGTCGCTCGGTTTCAGTTTTGCGAACGTACTGGAAACCAAACAGGTACGCCGCGACACTACCGGCGAGCGCAAGGAGAACATCATCCGGATTATCGACAACCTGGGTGTGAATTTTTCCTACAATTTCGCGGCCGAAAGCTTCAAACTGAGCCCCGTAAACGCGAGTCTCTCATCGAACATCCTGAGGCAGGTGCGCATCAACGCCAACGCTACCTTCAATCCCTATGCCACCGATTCGCTGGGCCGGGCTATAGATACTTATCTGTGGGATGAGGGTGGTTTTCTGCGACTTACCAATTTTTCACTGAACGCGAGTACCAACTTCAGCAGTTCGGGGTCGGGAGTGAGGATGCAGGCCGGTAGACCCTACTACCCCCGCTATTACGACCCGCTCGATCAGACGATGTTCGGGGCAGTGGATCCCGGCTATTTCGACGGGCCGGTAGAGCCAATCGCGGCCACCTGGTCGATCAACCTGAATTTCAGATACCAGTGGACGTATGTAGACATTAACACCACCCGAAAATCGGCCATTCTGAATGCCCAGAACATCCAGTTCAGACTCACACCGGAGTGGCAGGTGGGCACCTCCCTGGGGTATGATTTTATCCGAAAAGACCTCACACCATCCCAGTTCAATATTACCCGCACGCTCCACTGCTGGAACCTGAGCTTCAAGTGGAATCCGTTCGGTGATTTCCAGTACTACATGTTCAGCCTCACTGTAAACGACAGCCAGATACAGGGCCTTATTCAGAAACTGCCGTTCCTCGACCGGCTGCAGTCGGGCTCATCGCCGATAAACAGGTTCAGATGAAAGTACATGGGAACAGTTGAACAAGGGAACTGCGAAGTGTGACTATCATGGCGAGCATACTCACAACGTCATGCTGAGCGCAGTCCTTCGCGCAGCGAAGGGCGAAGTCGAAGCACGTGGAGGCTTTTTAAAAAGCCTCCAGGCGCCCCTACTGTATTCCAACGTTCTTCTGTTCCCCTGTTCTACTGTTCACTTGATCTTTCAGGTATAATTTGCTCATATATTTCAACACGTATTTCCCGAGTATATCGAACTCAAGATTCACAGGGTCGCCGGGCTTTTTCCCCGACAGGTTCGTGTTATCCCAGGTATAGGGGATGATCGCTACGGTAATCCGGTTATCCTGCTCACGGGCAACGGTGAGGCTGATCCCGTCGAGGGCGATGCTGCCGCGACCAACGACCAGGGTTTCAAATTCGGCCGGAAATTCGATTTCGAACAGCCAGTCGGTCCCCTCCTGCTCAACGGAAACCACGGTACCGACCGCATCAACATGGCCCTGTACGATGTGACCGTCGAGCCGTTTGTCCATGGTCATAGACCGCTCAAGATTCACAGGATCGCCCTCTTTCAACACGCCCATGGAGGTCTTCCGGTATTGTGCAGGTTCATCACCTCCTGCATGCGGTCGATGCCGAGATTCATGACCGACCGGGTTCCGCCGCCCAGCAGTTTCGGTGCGATGAACACATGGATTTTGTCGACCATATTGCCGCCGATAAGGGCCGACGACAGATCCCTGCCGCCCTCAACCAGGATGGAACTGATGCCCGACTCCGCCAGCAGATCGAAGGCGTGGTCGAGGTCGCAGTGGCCGTTCAGGCGTGCCACCAGGTGCGTTTCACCACGGAAGTAGTCCGGCTGCAGCATTTTGAGCATGGGGTCGGCTGTCTCGTTATACTTCTCCCGGTTGTATGTAATCACGACCGTCTTCTCCTCGAACTGATCGGAAAACAGGTTCAGGTTCCGGGGCAGCGAAAGTGGGCCGTCGATCACGATTCGGCGCGGCTGACGCCCCTCGGTGAGCCGTACCGTTAGCCTTGGATTGTCGAGCAGCGCTGTATTTCGTCCCACCAGCACGGCATCATACCGGCTGCGCCATTCATGCACAAGCCGGCGCGACTCTTCGCCCGATATCCACTCCGAATTTCCGTCGGGAGCTGCGATATAGCCGTCGAGTGTCTGTGCGATTTTAAGTGTAACAAACGGTTTGTTGTACCGGATGTAATGTATGAAAGCCTCGTTCAGTTTTACGGCTTCCTCCTCAAGCAGACCCGTTTCTGTTTGGATGCCCGCCTGTTCCAGAATTTTCAGTCCACGCCCGCTTACGGCGGGGTTAGGATCGACCATGGCCGTTACCACCCTCTTGAGCGGCAGTTTCGAAAGTGCAACGGCACACGGCGGAGTTTTACCCTGATGCGAGCAGGGTTCGAGGGTCACATAAAGTGTGGCACCCACCAGGGCCGCATGGTCCCTTACGGAGTTGAGCGCATTGATCTCGGCGTGGGCTTTACCAAACCGTTCATGGTAACCTTTGCCTATCACCTTTCCATCTGCCGATACAATAATACAGCCCACCATCGGGTTGGGACTCACATAGCCGGCACCCTTCGCGGCGAGCCGGAGGGCTTTCTTCATGAATGAGCGGTCCTGATCGGTAAAACGGGCGGGAGCCATAGTGCTTATCGGGAATTTCGTGTGTGGATGGACTAATGCATAAACTTTCTGCCAAAAGATAGGGATATTTTGGTTCTGAGGCTGATCAGAACGGCTCATTTCCAGGACGTCAGAATTCGAACCTGCCGGTTACATCTTATTCATGCAACCTCTTTCAGATGGAATAATCGCGGTTTGATATGCACGTTTTTGATTTATCGATTCATAAGATTCAACGACGTAGCGATGTACCGATTTATATCAATTCTACAGGGTGCAACTATACCACCTTTTAAATAGTGTTGCCCCGCTTTTGGGCCAGATTAGTGGCTACCGGTGACAACCCCCAAATCACTTCGCTGTTCTATTGTTCACCTGTTCTACTGTTCCCTAATTCGAAGCATGCTAACACCCCCATCGTTGTCATCTTCCAAATAGTGTAGCCCCGAAGGGGCGAAATTAACAGCAACCGGTGACATACTTCCAAATCACTTCGCCGTTCAAATGTTCTATTGTTCACTTGTTCCCTAATTCGAAGCATACTAACAGCACCATCGGTGTCACCTCCCAAATGGTGGAAATTAGTAGCTATCGGGCAACCATTCGCCCGCGGTAGTCTTTCACGTTTGCGCGGTCGCGGAGTTGCTGCACCCATACTTCACCGAACACGGAACCCTTTTCCTGCTCCAGGCGGGATCTTATGCTCGCCCTGTCGGCCGGTGTAATCTGTTCGGCTGTTGCCATTGTACGAGAGGTAACTTCAATGAGGTAAACAGCTGTTTCACCTGCCACAGGTCCGGCCAGCGTCTGCAGCGGGGCCCCGAAAACGGCACCCACAACCTGCGGTTCACGTCCGGCACCGGGTACAGTTGCACTGCTCATGCGTACATTGTTCGCATCCCGAATCTGGTGTTCCCCGGCTTCTGCAAAGGCATCAAGGGATGCAGCACCCGAAACAAGGTCCTTAACCTGATTGAGTACAGCTGTCTTTCTTTTTTCATTTCTCAGAATTGAGGTAATCTGATCGCTAACCTCATCGAGCGGAGCCACTCCTGCTTCTGTAACTTCATCCACCTTGAGTACGATAAAGCGGTCATCGAGTTCTATGACGTCGGATATTTGCTCAGTACGCATGTGCCTGATCTCATTCAGCAGGTTCTGGCTCTGACCGAAGCCCGGGATAACCGGATTATCTTCGGTGGCAAAGGCCTCCTGTACGATATAGTTGTTCCGCTCAGCCTCATCTTCGAAACCGTCGAGGTTGGAATAAGCGGCAAAATCGTCGGCCAGTCTTTCCTGGGCACCAACGGTCATGGTCGGATCGGCATATACCGAGCGGGTGAGGGCGGCATAGCGGATTTCAGTATTGTTGCGGTCACCAGTCCTGAAAATGTAAAAGCTGTTGCCCTCCTCAACCGGACCGACCACGGCACCGCTGCTGGCGTTGAAAATGGGGGTGGTTATTGCCGCGGGCCTGTCGCCACGGGCAAGATAGCCGAGATCGCCGCCCCGCTGGGCACTGCGTGTGTCGGCTGAGTGCAGACGGGCCAGCCCGGCAAAATCTTCACCGCCGCGGGCCTGTTCCACTATCTCACCGGCACGCCGGCGTACATCATCTTTGTTGTCTGCGGTAAAGCGAAGCTGAATCTGGCTTACCCTCACATAGGGTTCCGGGGCGCGGCGAGATTCAATCCGCTTGAGTAAGGTTGCTCTGCCTTCCTGGGTGAATACTTCGCCTACTTCACCGTCTTCAAGATCATACAGAGAGGAAAATTCACGGCGGAGTTCCGATGGGCTCAGGTAATCTCCGAAGAAGGTGGATTCGCTGTTATTGTATAACAGGAACAGGGAGTCGTTATCAGCTTCAGCAAACTCTGTGCGCAGGGCAGCGAGTTCCTGCTGAACACGCACAGTATCTTCGCCGGTCGGAGTTTTATCGAAACTCACATAGCGGAAACGGATCGATTTTTTGCGCTCAAAACGCTTCTGATTGTCGCGGTAGAAATTACGGATCTCTGAGCTGCTAACCTCTATATCATCCAGGCTCATATCAGAGTAGGGGAATCGTACATAGCGGAATGTGGCAGTTGAGTTTTCACGGATGAATTCCTGCTCTACTTCTGCCGTGCTCACAACCATTGAGGACTGCAGATACGCATTCAGTTTTTCGCGGGAGCGGCGTTCGCGAAGCTGGCCTTCGAGGTAAATCCATTCATTGGTGGCCTCGGTTGCCTGTACAGCGGCATTCAGTGCTGCGCGGTCGATGGTTCCGTCTTCACGCATAAAGAGCTGGGCTACCATGGGGTCGGGTTGCGGACCGAGAACCATCTCTCTGAGTTCGGAATCGGTTACAATAATTCCAAGCTCATCCATCTTCTGTTCGAGCACAATATCGAGTACCATCTGGTCCCATACCAGTTTTTCATACTGCGCACGCTGTTCCATGCTTGGTGCCTCGCCGGTCTGGCTGCGGTGCTGTTCTGTGAGATAACTCAGCCGCTGGTTGTATTCATTCTGATCAATTGCCACACCATTGACACTTCCCATTCCGGTCGGGCCAACCATGATAGCCGAAAAGAAATCGGTATCCTGGAGCATGAAAAGAATTCCGAACGAGAAAATCAGCACCCAAAGTACGACAGGGGTACTGCTTCTCATCTTATCCATAAATCCCATGTAAAAAATCCTTGATTGAGGGGGGTTAAAAAAGATGGTTGCAGGGCTGAAAAATTCAGCAATAGCTTGCAAATATAGCCTAATTCCCGACAATAATCAATGAAAGCGTTGATCAGTTTTCCGAGGCTGCCTTCACCTTCGTTGATTTTTCGCATCATGTCATTGAGCTCTTTCGAGAAGGTGTTGAGTTCACCGGTCATCTCATCCAGATCGGCCGAAACACTCTCAAGATTGGTGAGCAAAGAGTCGATCCGGACTTTCTGCCCGGTGCTTAGGGTGTCCACATTAGCCATGATGTTGTTCAGGTGGGAAATAGTAGATTCAATTTCCCGGCTACTTCGGGCCAGAAGAAGATTTACCTGCGAGGTGGTGGCATTCAGGTTGCCGAGAATGAGTTCAAAGTCTTCACTGCCCCCCTCCAACATCACACGGTCTACCTCGCCCAGTATGCGGTTCAGCCGTTCAGTCGATTCTACTACATTTGACCCGGCTTCATCGCTCAGGTCCCTGAGGTGGCCCATAACACCCTCATCGAACACCCCTTGTATGAATCCGCCCTGCGGAATAGTCTCGGCGGAGGTTCCTTTTTCGACTACAATGGCCTTTTCGAGCAGATCGACGGAGCGGATATAAGCGATCGATCCTATGGGTACACCTCCATCAACATTCGCCGAGAAAAAGACCATTACACTGTCGTTTGCCATCAGTTCCATGCGGCTTACAGATCCAACATTGATACCGCGGGTATAGACGAATGTACCCGCGCCGATGCCATCTACACGTTCAACGATGGTATAAAACTGCATCGACTGACGAAACAGCGGGGTATCAAGCATAAACCGGTAACCGATAATACCCACAATAATCGCAACAAATACCGTGAGTCCGATTTTTAATTCGTTAGATATTGGTTTCAAAAATGATTGCCTTTCCTGGTGTTTTCATCTGATATACTGTATTCACTGGCTGTTACGAACTGCTGAAGCCGCTTGTGATCGCTGATCCGTAATTCATCAATGGTTCCGTACCAGCTCAGTTTTTGTTCGTCGAGAAACGCTGCCTTGTCGGCCACTCTGAGCACACTGTGCATATCGTGGCTCACCACAATGGATGTAATCTCGAGATTTTCCGACATATGTATAATAAGATCGTTAATCTCATCGGAAGTTTCCGGATCGAGCCCTGATGTGGGTTCGTCATAAAGAAGATAATCGGGTTCAAGCACAATTGCCCTTGCCAGGCCAACTCTTTTGCGCATCCCGCCCGAAAGTTCAGCCGTTGTTTTATCACCGATGTCGCCAAGATTAACCATTTCCAGGCATTCCATAACCCGCTTTTTGATCTTCTCCTCTTTATAGCGGGTAAAATACCTGAGCGGGAAGGCCACATTTTCAAATGCGGTGATGGAATCGAAAAGGGCGGCTCCCTGAAAAAGGATACCGAATTTCTGCCGCACCAGCCTCAGGTCTACATAACTGAGCTCGTTGATATTTTTGCCGTCGATCGAAACTGTACCTTCATCCGGTACCATAAGGGCATTTATGTGTTTCATCAGCACCGATTTTCCGCTGCCCGACTTGCCGATGATGGCCAGAGTTTCGGCATCCTCGATCGTGAGGTTAACGTTTTCCCAGATCAGTGTGGGTCCAAAACTTTTTTTAAGGTTGTTAATTTCGATCATTATCTCACAATTACAGCAATATTGCTGCCAAGGCAAGGTCTGCCAGCAATACATAGATACAACTCAGAACCGCTGCGTTGGTTGTGGCGTTTCCCACACCCTCGGCACCGCCTGATGCATAAAAACCCTTGTAACAGGACACGGATGTAATGACAAAACCGAATACGATCGATTTGATCAACCCGAAAACAATGTCCCAGGCAAAGAAGTACTCCCGCGCTCCTTTCATGAAATCGGCAATCGGTACGGTTCCCGTCATTATTCCCGCAAGTAATCCGCCCCCCACACCTAACGTAGCAGCAGCCACATATAATACAGGAAACATCAGAATGCCGGATAGCACCCGGGGCACCACGAGGAAAGATACTGAATTAAACCCCATAGATTCTAATGCATCGATCTGTTCCGATACCCGCATGGTTCCGAGTTCGGTGGCAATCCTGGCACCAACCCTCCCCGCAAGTACCAGCCCGCTGATTACCGCAGCCAGTTCAATTATGGTGGATTGTGAGACAATAGCACCGATCGTGGAAGCGGGAATGAGGGGGGATGTGAGCTGATATGCCGTCTGTATGGTGAGTACAGCGCCGGTAAATGAACCGGCTAGCATCACAATAGGAAGTGAATCGAACCCCGTTTTAACCATTTCTGAAATCAGGTTCTTCCAGTAGGTTCTGTATTCGGTAGCCGAACGGATGGCTTCATACAGAAGCCTTGTATAGCGACCAAGATCAATAAAAATGTCCATAGGCCCGTTTGTGTTGAACGTTGCACCCTTGTGATTGATATTTTCAGGTGCCTAAATTTCAGTTATATTTAGCTCGTGATCAAATTAAAAAAAACAATCCGGATTCAGGCTGTATTAATCGCAGCGCTCGGTTTTTTCATACTCACCGGTGGTACCGCATACGCACAGTCGGGTACGAAAACCGTGTTCAGGTTTCTTGAGGTGCCTTCTTCACCGCGCACGGCTGCTCTCGGCAGCTACTCTGTTTCGCATCCGGCCTCCGGCATATCGCAGTTTTTCGATAACCCCGCCTATCCCGGCGTGCGCGACCACCGCACTTTTTCGGCATCCTACATCAACCTGATCCACGATGTAAACATGTATTTCACCAGCGGTGCCTGGCACTTCGACGGCATCGGCACACTGGGAGCAGGCATCCGTTACATGAGTTACGGGCGTTTCGACGAAACCGATGAACAGGGCAATATCCTCTCCGAATTCAGTGCCTACGATTTCGCCCTTTCGACCGGTCTGAGCAGGGAAATGATGACAGGTCTGCAGGCCGGTGCCGCCATTCATTTCATCCAATCATCCTATGCTGCCTATAATTCCACCGCCGTTGCTTTCAGTGCCGGTGCTTACTGGAATTCCCCCGACGGCTTCAATTCGGCCGGTGTTACCATACAGCATCTTGGAACCCAGGTCACCAAATTTGATGAGGTACGCGAACCCCTGCCTTTTGACCTGCGGGCCGGGTTCACACGCCGCCTGGAGAACCTCCCCCTCCGACTGTCGCTCACCTTCCACAATCTCACCCGGTGGCAAATACCCAATGCAAACGATATTGAAGAACCCGGATTTTTCGGCACACTGATGCGCCATACAACCATCGGTGGTGAATTCTTGTTCTCAGAAAACGTAAACCTGAGGCTCGGGTACAATCATTTGCAAAATGCCGAACTGAAAAGCCGCAGCCGGCTCGATACATCCGGGTTCAGCTACGGCCTGGGCATCAAATACAAAAGTATAACATTTGATGTGAGCCGGAATTCGTTCAGTGATCTCGGCGGGGTTACCCGAATCGGCATCACCGCGGCGCTGTAGGATTCGGGGGAGACGCAAGATAGACATGAGACATGAGACATGAGACTTCAGACATGAGACTTCAGACATGAGACTTCAGACATGAGACTTCAGACATGAGACTTCAGACTTTAGACGCACGGGCCGGCCCTTACGGGAATTGTTGAGGGTGTTCCGGCGGGATTGCCGGTATCGGCCGAATCCATATCACTGCACCTGGCCCGCCGGCAGGAAGGCTACGGCCGGGGCGGCCGGATGGCTTTTGAAAAAGATATGGTAACCATCACTTCAGGCCTGCGCCACGGTCTGACCATGGGCAGCCCGATATCGATGAGCCTGGCCAACCGGGCTTTCCAGAAAGATGCCGACAACTGGCCTGTGGTTATGTCGGCTGAACCGGTGGATGAGGCCGTTGAGCGCATCACCATACCCAGACCGGGCCATGCCGACCTGATCGGCGTTCAGAAGTACCGTTTCGACGATGTGCGCCCGGTAATAGAACGCTCGTCGGCCCGCGAAACTGCCATGCGGGTGGCCTGCTGTGCCATCGCCCGCGATTTTTTGAACTATTTCGGCATAGAAATCGGCGGACATGTTATTCAGCTTGGCAATATCGGTTACACGGGGTGGGACTCCATCAGGGAGACATCCTCTGCTCTTTTGGAAGCCGGTGGCGAGAAGCTGTTCCGGGAGGCCGACAAGTCGGAAGTTCGCTGCCTGGATCCGCAGCTCACAGAACAGATGGTTGACCATATCAAGAAAAAACGGAAGCAGGGCTCATCACTGGGCGGCATCTATGAGATTGTAATAACCGGTGTACCGGCCGGGCTCGGCAGCTACGTACACTGGGACCGCAAACTCGACGGTCTGCTGGCCCAGGCCATCCTGTCGACCCAGGCCATGAAGGGCGTGCAGGTAGGACTCGGGTTCGAGGCCGGCAAGCTGAGCGGGCATGAGGTACACGACGAAATTTCATGGGACGGGAGCACCTACCGGCGCAAGACCAACCGGGCGGGTGGCATCGAGGGCGGTGTTTCCACCGGTATGCCCATCATCATACAGGGCATCATGAAGCCCATTCCCACCATGCTTACACCAATCAAAACGGTTGATATCGACACGAAAGAGGAAGTGGATACCCGCTATGAACGCTCCGACGTGTGCGCCCTGCCAAGGGCGGTGGTGGTGGCCGAAAATGTGCTCGCACCGGTTATTGCCAACGCTTTCCTTGAAAAATACGGCGGCGACTCGATCGCCGAAATCAGTGAACGCTACAGCCGCGCCCGGTCATGAGTGATGCGAGAATCGCGCAGCTGAAGGCATTCCTGGTGGAAGATCCGCATGACAATTTCACCCTTTTTGCCCTGGCCCTGGAGTACATCAAAATGGGTGACGCCGGCCAGGCAGAAAAGCTGTTCAAAAGCATACTGGCCAACGACCCGGCGTATGTTGGCGTTTACTACCACCTGGGCAAGCTTTACGAATCGCTGGGGGATATCGGTATGGCCAGATCGACCTATATTGAGGGTATCGCGGTTACCCGGAAGGCCGGCGAACTGCATGCCCTGTCGGAACTGGAAACCGCTCTCGGGGAGTGCGGCGACTCATAGAACTTGTTGCTATCTTGCCCATGGATATTGTTTCATTCAAAAATGTACACTATCGGTATACACGAACGTTACAACCATCCGGGTTCCTGTGGCAATCCAGACTGCAAACCGGTATTTTTGAACCGAATTTTCGTTTACACACCCGAAATGACCACCATGAAGGCCCTCAGATCAACCCTCATCCTCCTTATAGTACTACTCATCCCTGTTTTATTGCAGGCACAAACGGGAGACCGGAATCACACCGTTCAGGCCGGGGAAACCCTATTCAGTATCTCCAGGGAGTATAACATAACCGTTGATGAACTGCGGCGATGGAACAACATCCGGAACAACACCATCATTGTGGGCCAGCGCCTTATTGTGTCGGCACCCTCCCGCACGGCTGCGCCCTCCCGCACAACCGGGCCAGCCACGGGCAGCGGCGACCAGCTTCAGCATACGGTAAGAGCCGGGGAGACCCTGATGGCCATATCCAGGCGCTATCGGATTGATGTGAACGAGATCAGGCGTGCCAATAACCTGCAGTCGGATGCGCTGAGTGTTGGGCAGGTACTGGCGATTCCGACCGGTGGCGAGGTTCCCGCAACACCGCAGCCTGAAGATACCGTACGGCCTCTTCCGCCGGTTGTACGTGAAGCGGAACCGGTTCGGCCCGCAACGGAATCCCGTCCGGCCACCCCTCCTGCCGAAGACCGGGAACGTTCCCTCGTTATCGAGCGCCGCGGGGGGAGTGCCTATTATACCGTGCGCCCCGGCGACACCCTCTTCCGGATCGCATCGAGCCACAATATGACCTTAAATGAACTTCGCAGTCTGAACAACCTTTCGGGTGATGTAATACGAGTGGGCCAGGAGCTGCTGGTGCGTTCGGAGACCACAGCGGCATCCATTGGCACGGAAAGAACATCCGGTTTCGGCCGCTTCACTACGTACAATGTTGAGCGGAACGATAACCTGCAGAACCTGCTTGCCCGGTTTAATATGGACCGTACCGATTTCGAATCCCTGAATCCGGGTATCGATCCCGACCGCCTGAGGCCGGGGCTTACTGTTACCGTACTTGAGCCACCTGTTTCACGTCAGCACAACCCCTACCGGGCCGGTGTCGATGCCGGCGACAGTGATATGACGCCGGTTACCCGCTACTCTGAGACCCACACCGGACGTACAACGACCAACGGCGAGCTCTATAACCCCGATCAGCTCACGGCTGCCCATACCACTCTGCCGCTTGGCTCGGTCGTGTTCGTACAAAACCCCGACAACGGGCGCGGAATCTACGTGATGATAAACGACCGCATTGTGGATGACAGCATCCGCCTGTCGGCCGCCGCCTACCGGTCGCTCGGCTATGCCGCATCATCACGGCAGGCAGCCATCATCGTGCAGGAAAGATGATCGCGGCCATCGGGCTCAAACACTATCACCGTACCAGCAGCAGCCTGACCTACAGTTACCTGATCAGCCTGCCGTTGCTCTTTTTGTATGAGGTACTGATCACTATAAGTGAGCCAACCGGCGGCATTCCTGTGCGCCTTGGTGCGGAAATCTGGATCAAACAGCTTATGTACTTCTTCACGGGGAATACACTGTTGTTTACCATAATCCTGGTAGTGGGTCTCGGTGCCTTCATTTTCTTCAAAGAACGGAAGAGGGAGATTGCCTGGCATCCCCGTTATTTTGCGTTCATGGTGGGGGAATCGGTAGTCTGGGCCCTGGTACTTGCACTCATCATCTCCAACTTTGTAGGTTATCTGTTCCAGTTCCAGGCTGTCGGTGGGGGTGTTACCCGGCTTCAGATGCTGGCCCTCAGCATCGGCGCCGGATTGTACGAAGAGCTGATTTTCCGGGTTATTTTAGTTTACGGACTTATCAAAACGGGCGAACTGATCTTTCCGAACCGGAGAGCCGTTGTAACGGTTTCCGTCTTGTTTGCGGCATTAGTGTTCAGTGGCGTCCATTATACCGGATCCATGGGCGACAGTTTCGAATGGGCCTCCTTCATTTTCCGGTTCCTTTTCGGGCTTGCACTCAATCTGTTGCTGGTAATCAGGGGTTTCGGCATCGCCGCCTGTACCCATTCACTGTATGATGTTATACTTGTCCTTTTTCTGTACGATGGTTGACACAATAGTGACCTCCTTGCAACAACACTGCATTTAAGTTCTAAGTTTTTTTACCTATCTTTTTATGATAAGAGTATTACAGACAGCTTATAATCAAAATTTAAGAGGCAATAATACCAGCAGATGTCATGAGGTTGCTGCATTACCACAACCGGAACTGCGGTTTTTTACCATTTTTCATTTTTTCAACCAGTTAAGTTTGATTAAGTTGGGATGTAAAAAGTATTATCCTCTAATTGTTACACATCAATCCATCTATTAAACAGCAACCAGTGTTCTTCAGGGTGGCAGCCCAGCTACGTATATGCCAGAACTAACCAGCGAGGAAATAAAAAAGCAGCAGGATTTCGAAGACGAGATGCTTCCACATCTTGATGCTATCTACAATTTCGCCTTGCGTCTTACCACCGATCCAAACGATGCTGAAGACCTGGTACAGGATACCATTGTAAAAGCGTTCCGGTTTTTCAACAGCTACGAAAAGGGGACCAACGCCAAAGCCTGGCTTTTCCGGATACTGAAGAACTCCTATATCAATAACTACCGGAAGAAATCGAAGCAGCCCCACCAGGTCGATTACGACGAGATATCGACTTTCTATGAGACTATACGCAGCGAGCAGAGCAACACAACCGACATGGAAGACATCATGTACGGGCAGCTGCTCGACGACGACGTAACCCGTGCTCTTGAGCGCATCCCCGAAGATTTCCGTACCGTGGTTCTGCTCTGCGATGTTGAGGGATTCACCTACGAGGAGATCGCCAATATGCTTGACGTACCCATAGGCACCATCCGCAGCCGCCTGCACCGGGGCAGAAATCTGCTACGCGCCCAGTTGGTCGAATACGCCGACAAACGGGGCTATACCAACGACTGATTCTGCAGCCAGGCGGCCGGTTACACGATCTGATCGATACCTTCGCCATTGAACGACTGCGGAAGAATGATCCTGAATGTAGTGCCTTTGCCGGGTGTCGACTTGTGCACAAATATCTCCCCCTTGTGGTAGTCTTTCACAATTCTTCTGGTAAGGCTCAATCCCAGTCCCCATCCCCTTTTCTTGGTGCTGAAACCGGGGTTGAACACCTCCTTGAAGTCCTTTTTCTCGATACCGCGGCCGGTATCAACCACATCAATAATAACGCTGTCTTCCTCCGTTCTTGACCTGATGCCCACCGATGCGTCGCCCTTATCCGGCTCAATGGCATCGATTGCATTTTTTAGCAGGTTTTCGACAGCCCAGCTTAGTAGTTCGGAATTCATTTTAACCCGCGACGAAGTTTCGATATCCTTCTCAAAACGGATATGGCTGCTGATCTGTGGGAGCCGCCTCTCCATGTATTCGGTCACACTTTCCAGCACCGGCCCCAGCCGCTGGGGCTTTAGTTCGGGTGAGGAGCCGATCTTGTTGAACCGTTCGGCGATGCTCTGCAGGCGCTGTACGTCTTTCTCCAGCTCGTGGGTAATTTTGAGCATATTGCTGTCGTTGATGCCGTCTTTGAGCAGGGCGATCCAGCCAAGAAGGCTCGAAAGGGGTGTGCCAAGCTGATGGGCCGACTCCTTGGCCATACCCACCCACAGTTTCGACTGCTCGTTCCGCTTGATGCTCGATAGGCTGGCATAGCCTATGGTAAGAAAGAGGGTGAGGAGCCCGAACTGAACATAGGGATAGTAGCGCAGGGCGCGGACGATGCCGCTCTCCCCATAGTAGACAAACTGGCGCTGCTGAATGTTCTCGTCTCCGATCACAATCTGAATCGGTTCATTTACCATGGCCAGGTTCCGGATCAGGTCGCTGTCGAGTTCACTGTCGCGGATGTTGTGGGCGTGCAGGATCTGTCCGTTCTCATCCACTACGAGTGAGGGAATCTCAAAGCGGTCTTTGATGATCAGTTCAGATGCAACAAAATCGAGTGCGGAATTGGCCAGATCGGATCCGGCACGGTCGAGGATGTCGGACCAGCGCTGCTTGCGGGCGGGCGAAACCATCGCTTCATTCATGATCTCATCGCGCATTATGTCGATCCAGCGCCGTGTTTCAGGATAGAGCTCACTGCTCTGGTACTCTATCGCTTTGGCCCAAAGCTCCACACTGGAGCGTTCTTTTTCCCTGATCTGGTTGATCAGGTGATGGTTATAGAGGAACGAACCGATAACAACCAGCAGCAGCATGAAAACCAGCACATACTTTACCTGGTACGATCTGAAAGAGAGATTCATAAGGAGACCTCAGAGCAGTAATTAGGGTGGGGAAGATAATATAATCATAATCGGCATTGAGCAGAGGAAGAACAATTGAACCAGGGTGTATTTCTTCCGTCATACTGAGCGCAGCGGAACGGAGTGGAGCGTAGTCGAAGTATGTGAGCCAGTGCCGCGCACTGCTCATTTGGAGAGCGCGGAAGTGTTCATTAAAGTGTGGCATTGATAGAGCAGGACCCAGCTTCCGCTGACTCCATGTGCTTCGACTTCGGGCTGCGCCCTGCGCTCAGCATGACGATGGGGGGGCGCCACTTCAGCACGGCGGTGGGGGGCGCCACTTCAGCATGACGATAGAGGGGGGGCGCCAGAGTTGTTGTCACATTCCAAAAAAATGCAGCTCAGGCAGATACTTTGCGTTTTTCGTAAACGGGGGGTGCCAGGTCTTCGATGGTATGTTTGGTAATTACGCACCGCTCGATATTGCGCATGCTGGGCAGTGTGAACATAATATCGAGCATGGAGCGCTCGAGGATGGACTTCAGTCCGCGCGCGCCGGTTTTACGTAGAATTGCTTTTTTGACGATGCTTTTCAGGGCATCGTCCTCAAAGGAAAGTTCTACCCCTTCCATCTGGAACAGACGCTGGTACTGTTTGATGATTGCGTTTTTTGGTTTCACCAGGATATCAATGAGTGCGGCTGAATCCAGCGAATGCAATCCGGAAATTACTGGCAACCGGCCGATGAGCTCGGGGATGAGGCCGAATTTCTGCAGATCTTCAGGTTCAACATGGGTGAAAATTTCAGGATCGTTCTTGTCGAATTTCACCTGGTCGATGGAGTGGAAGCCCATGGAGCTGATTGACATCCTGCGCGATACAATATCGTTGAGCCCGTCGAAAGCGCCCCCACAGATGAAAAGGATGTTTCTGGTATTGATTTTGATGAAGCTTTGTTCGGGATGCTTCCGGCCTCCCTTGGGGGGTACGTTGGCAACGGAACCTTCAAGTATTTTGAGCAGGGCCTGCTGAACGCCCTCGCCCGAAACATCGCGGGTAATGGAGGGGTTATCGCCCTTGCGGGCCACCTTGTCGATCTCATCGATGTAGATGATGCCCTTTTCGGCACGTTCGACGTCGTATTCGGCGGCCTGTAGCAGGTTGGAGAGAATACTCTCAACATCCTCGCCCACATAACCGGCTTCGGTGAGGGCGGTGGCATCGGCAATGGTGAACGGCACGTCGATCAGCCGTGCAAGGGTGCTTGCAAGCAGTGTTTTCCCCGAACCGGTTGGTCCGAGCAGAAGAATATTGCTTTTATCGATCTCAGTATCTTCCATGGCCTCCAGGCCACTACCCGAAATCCGCTTATAGTGATTATAAACGGCAACCGACAGCGTCTTTTTCGCAAAGTCCTGACCGATTACATACTCATCGAGGCGGGACTTAATTTCGACGGGCTTTGGGATATCCTGTTCCTGGCTTGTTTTGCGCTTGGTGGCACGGTTGCTCAGGTCGTTCTTCACTATCCCCGATGCATCGGCGATACAGTGGTCGCAGATATACACATCGGGCCCTGCCACCATGCTGTTAACCTGATGGCTTGCCCGCCCGCAGAACGAGCAGTGTATCGTCTTTTTACCTTTATCGCTCATAGTGATTTAGTAAT
>JAIVHB010000145.1:32695-39432 GCA_020201275.1 Rhodothermaceae bacterium
TGTCTTGTGTCTCAATACTCACTACTTTTTTACATCTATTCGGATTTAATCTCTTTTCCGGTTGATCGTTCCAGCACGCGGTCGACCAGGCCGTATTCTTTCGTTTCGTTGGCATCCATCCACTTGTTACGGTCGGAGTCGCGGGTGATATCCTCGAGGGTCCTGCCGGTATGTTTGGCCAGAATATTACTCAGGCTGTTTTTGATACGCAGGATCTCCCTGGCCTCGATCTCGATATCGCTGGCCTGGCCCTGAACGCCACCCAGGGGCTGATGGATCATCACGCGGGCATTGGGCAGAACGGCCCGTTTGCCTTTTTCACCGGCCGTAAGCAGCACCGCACCCATCGATGCGGCCATCCCGATGCATGTTGTAGCCACGTTGCAGCGCACGTACTGCATGGTGTCGTAAATCGCCAGACCTGAAGAAACCACACCACCGGGGCTGTTGATGTAGAGGTTGATGTCTTTCTCAGGGTCTTCCGACTCCAGGAAAAGCATCTGGGCAACAATATTGGCGGCAACGGAATCATTGACCGGGGTACCCATAATCACGATCCTGTCTTTGAGCAGGCGCGAGTAGATATCGTAGGCCCGTTCTCCCCTGCTGGTGGTTTCAATAACCATCGGAATAAGGTTGCTGTGTACATCAGCAAGTTGCTGAAAGGCGGTACTGTCAAAAATGGGCTGTTTCCAGTGGCTCATAAGAATATCCTGTATGGTCTGATTTGTTTTACTTGCTGTATTTCGCTTTGTAGTCGTCGCGGTTCAGCTCGTTCGTACCAATGTCATCAGTCAGCTTTTTGAAAAGCTTATCCGTTTTAATGGTATTGCGCAGATTTTCAAGTTGTTCCGGCGACGACGCATAATAATTTTTTATCATCTCAACTGAAAGCCCGTATTTGGCGGCTTCACTCTGCATGAATGAATCCACGTCTTCGGGTTTAAGTTCCAGATCCTCGAATTTTTCCAGGTAGGCCGATGCGATAAACATCCATTTGGCCTCAAGAACAGCATTCGGACGTGAATTCTCCATGTATTCTTTCACATCAAAACCTTCGGGCAGCTGGTTGTTATTTTTCTGGGCCATCCCCTTGAGCTTGTTGTGCAGAATCTGCTCAATCAGCACCTCAGGCACTTCAAAACCGTGGGCTTCGATAATGGTCTCCACGATTCGGTCGCGAACCATATCGTTGGAGGCCTGGTCGAAATAGTCCTGTACGGAGCTTTTCAGGTAGCTGCGGTACTCTTCGAGCGTGGAGTGGCGGTTATTGCTGGCTTTTTTGAAGAATTCCTCATCCATCTCGGGTTCAACACGCTTTTTAACAGCCTTCAGAACCAGTTTAAATGTCTCCTTGTCGTCGCCGTCGCCGAATGTGACCGTGGTTTCATCCCCCGTCTTTTTCCCGCTGAGAGCGGCTTTGAATTCGGCATTCTCATCCGAGGCCAGGTCGAGTTCCTTGTTTTCATCGGTATCTCCGGGCACAGGTTCGCCGGCGTCGTCCAGCTTTATGGCATCGACCACAACAACCGATTCATCTGAAACGGGCTCATCGGAGTCAACCAGCTCACTGTAGCGTTTGCGGGCGTATTCAACCTCCTTGTCCACATCCTCATCACTCACATCATACACCATCTTGTCGACAGTGAGGGTGCTCACATCCACCAGATCGAATTCAGGTTTGACCCCGATTTTGATGGTCACTTCCAGGTTTCCGTTCTCGAAATTCATTTTGTCGACGTGTGGCTCGCCAACGGGGTTGTGTTTGGGGATGATCTCCTTCTCAAATACTTCCTGGATGAACGCATTGATCTGCTCGGATTCGATCTCCTTGCCGAACCGTTTCCGCACGATGGAGAGGGGTGCGGTTCCGGGACGGAAACCGGGCATATTGATTTTTTTGCGGTATGACCGCAGGGCTTTGTCGAATTTAGCGGAGAGGTCTTCGTCACCGGCTTTGATGGTGATTTCCTTGTCGACCGACGTAATGTCCTGAACTGAAATGTCCACGAATAATTATCCTGAATTAAATGGGGCAAAAATCTATTTGGGTGGTACGAGAGGGGGGACTCGAACCCCCAAGCCTTTTCGGGCACCAGATCCTAAATCTGGCGTGTCTACCAATTTCACCACTCTCGCATGAACCGGCAAATAAACAACTTTCTGTTATAGTGATAGCTAGGAAAAATACGGCTTTCCACATTTGGAATCAAAGGGCAGCCCAAGGTTAACGGCGTGTGCCGGGGCAGCCTGCAGAATCCTGCACCGCCGCCTGTGCCGGCAGGTGACACAAACACAGCGGGGGGCATACAAAAAACGTCCAAATTCCGTATCCTGAAGGGTGATGACCTCCAGGTATTAAGCAAACGGACCAAAAAGGGAGATCTTATGCCGCCCACAGACACGACCTGCTATTTCGTTTACATCACCACATCGGGAAATGAGGAAGCCATACTGATCGGACAGGCCCTTGTGGACGATAAACTCGCCGCCTGCGCCAATATCGTAGACGGTATGGAATCGATTTACCGCTGGGAAGGCAAGGTTGTGCAGGACCACGAGACCGTGCTGATTGCCAAAACCACCGGGGCAAAGCTGGAAGCACTGGAGGCAAGGGTAAAAATGCTTCACAGCTACGATGTGCCGTGCATCGTGGCCATGCCAATCGCATTTGGCAGCAAGGAGTACCTGGACTGGATCAGAGCGGAGGTGAGAGGTGAGATCTGAGACTTGAGACATCAGACATCAGACCACGTCATGCTAAAAGAACGCAGTCCTTCGGCAAAAGACTGCGGAGCAGGCTGTAGCCGAAGGGCGCAGTCGAAGCACGTGGTTTTTTTTAAAAAAAAAGCCCCAGTCGCGACATTTTACCCGGGCGTCAAAAAATTGAACTAATCCCGATAGCATCACGGTGTTGCGTTTTGCATTTTGTCTTTAGATTTTTGATACCAGCATCTCAGATCTCAGATCTCATGTCTCATGTCTCATTTCTCATTTCTCATGTCTCATGTCTCAAATCTCAAATCTCAATCTGATACCCGATTATCCACCACCTAAAACCCACCAAACCAGTGTCCGAATTCAATATCAACGTTGACGGCCCCGTTATGTGGGCCGAGATTGACCGGCCGGAGGCGAATAATGCAATCAATTATGCTGTGATGGACGGGTTGGAGCAGGCGGTGACCCGGCTGGAACAGGATGAGGAGCTGCGGGTTTTTGTGCTGACGGCAACGGGCGACAAGGCTTTTGCCGCGGGGGGTGATCTGAAGGAGTTTCACACCATCCGTTCTGAGGAGGAAGCCAGGACAATGTCGCAGAAAATGATCACCCTTTTACGGCGGCTAACAGAATTACCCTGCATCACCATTGCCTGCCTGAACGGTGATGCCTACGGTGGCGGGGTGGAGATCGCGCTGGCTTTTGATATCCGCATTACGGCTGCTCACGCCCGTTTAGGCCTGACCCAGGGCCGGTTTTATCTCCCGCCCGGCTGGGGTGGCCTTACCCGCCTGGTAAATATTGTAGGGGAAAGCACGGCACTTCTCTGGCTTTCGTCGCACAAGCTGATCGATGCCCGCACCGCCATGGAGTACCGCCTGGTGGATGATGTGATCCCCTCCGACCGCATCCTGGATTCTACAAAAAAGCTGGCGCACGATATTGCCGGAAAATCAGATCGCCGCATGATACGTGCTTACAAGGATGGTGCCAGTAAGGCGAAGGGCCCCGACATTGGCGCTGCCATCGGGGAGGAGGTAAAGACATTCTCAGGTTTCTGGGCCAATGAGGAGCATTTCCGGCGTGTAGATGCGTTCATTGCCGGCAAAGCAAATAAAAGGGCAGGCAACTGATTCACTGACCGGCGGCAATCCTGCGGTGGAGAAGGGATCTGACCCGTTCAAATGCATTGGCCACCCGACGGCAGGTCTGATCAGGTGCAATGGTGACCCGGCTGTATGGCCTGATCTACCGGGCGGCGGCAACCCTGCGGCGGAGAAGGATATTGGTCTCGTAGCGCGTACCACCCCTCACCAGCTCAATGGTCATGCGGTCGCCCTCTGTGTACTCACCGAGCAGAGCCCGGGCGTGCATTTCACCGTATATCATATCGTTGCCGATCCTTGTGATGACATCTCCCGGGCGTACGCCGGACTCAAACGCAGGGCCGTCGCGGTTTACGCTGATTACCAGCAGGCCGAGTGATGGCAGATTGTATTGCAGGGCCGTCAGCCGGTCGATCGACCGCACACTGATGCCCATATCGAACGACAGTACCACCTCATGGCTCTCCGCCAGCTGGTTGATGATTTTGGCAGCCCGGTTGCTGGGAATGGCAAAACTGAGTCCGACAAATCCGGCACTGGTACCACCGGTAAATATAAAGGTGTTCATTCCGATCACATTACCGTCGGAGTTGACCAGCGGTCCGCCCGAGTTGCCCCGGTTGATGGCCGCATCGGTCTGAATCATATCCAGGTAGATGCGCGGGTCGCGCGGATCGGGCCGGAAATTACGCTGAACCGCACTCACCACACCTACGGTTACGGTGGGCTTGCCGTCGTCGAACAGTCCGAACGGATTGCCCAGGGCGATGGCCCATTCTCCCACAATCACCTCGTCGGAATCGCCGAGTTCTACAAAGGGAAAGCTTTCGTCCGCCTCGATCTTGAGCAGGGCGATATCTGTAAACTCGTCGGAGCCTACCAGGTTGGCCATATAGGTTTTGCCGTCGGACATCACCACACGGATCGACCGGCTGTTCTGCCCGATCACATGCTCATTGGTAACCACGTAGCCCTCTTTATTGATGATGAAGCCCGAGCCCAGGCTTGTAAACTCCCGTTCCAGATGCGGCAGGAAGAACGGATCGAAAAAAGGATCGGAAAACCGGGTTTGCTCGACGGATGTAACGGTTATACCCACAACTGCCGGGCTGATCCGCTCAATGGCCCGGGTTATCGCGTTCTGCCGGCTCTGCATTACGGAATCATCGCCCTGCGCCGACACAGAGCCCGGTGTGACTTTAACGAGCACATCCGCGTCATCTTCCGGCTGCTCTGCCGATGGGATCTCCTGCTGCGGGACGTTACCCTGCTCACATCCTGCCGACCAGAACAGGGATGCGGCCATCAGAGCCGATATAAACAGGTAACCCGCAATCGTTTTTTTAGCTGACATCAATGTTTTGGCTGATATCATAGTGTCCGTTTTTCAAATATGAAGTGTGGCATCGGGATCCCCCTTAAACGGTCGGGCCCGGACGGGACGTATCCGGATTTGTATCTGAATCCGGATCTGAATCCGGATCAGTATATGTATCCGGTTCTGTGGCCTGATCTTTATCCGGCTTTGCATTCATCTGCTGCATCCCTGTTTCAAGCACTTTCTCAAGGGTTTTTTCGAGGGGACCGTCATGCCAGGCGCCGGCTGCTTTTGCGTGGCCGCCGCCGTTTAAGGTACGTGCCCAGAGGTTAACATTGAACACGCTTTTCGACCTTAAACTGAGTTTCACGCGTCCATCCACCTCGCACATCAGCACGGAGGCACGTACACCGGCAATGGTCAGCGGATAGTTGACCACGCCCTCGAGGTCATCGTAGGTACTGTCTGTAGATTTCAGCATCGAATCGGTAACGGAAATCGTGGCAATCATGTTGCGCGCATGCAGCTGAATGCTGTCGAGGCATTTGCCCAGCAGGATGAGCTGCCCCGGCTTTTTCCCGTCGAATATGTTTGCATGGATCGCTTCAGGCACGATTCCGCCGCGATCGATCAGTTCGGCAATGGCACGGTGCGTATAGGCCGACACGGAGTCATAGCGGAAAGATCCGGTGTCGGTCATCATACCGGCATAGAGTGCTTCGGCCACCTCCCTGTCGATGAGATCAAGGTCCGATTCCTCAAAAATGCGAAAAACCAGTTCGGCGGTGGATGAGGCCGAGACTTCCGATACCGCGATCTCAAAATAGCCGGCGGGATCGGGATGGTGGTCGATCATGTAGAGCGGCAGGCCGGAATCGCGGGCAAACTCCCCTGGCCTGCCAAACCGCTCGTGCGAGTTGCCGTCGAGGTATACAAATGCATCGGCTTTGGCGAGTCTGCCGGTGTCGGGGCGTTCAACGGCAAAGCCTTTCTGGATCCATGCAACGGATGGATGAAGTTCATCCTCGTTGAAGGCCATGGCGCCGATTCCGTTCTTTTTCAGCCACAGGCAGAGGGCGACCTGTGAACCGATAGCATCACAGTCGGGCCGGACATGCGAAATTACCGCGATTTTCTGGTGGGTTTTCAGTTTCTTGATCAATGTCTGTATCATGCAATCCGTTTTAGTACATTTCCGGTACCCTGGGGCCGCATACTGTATCCCGAGGCTGCAAACTTTTGTATTGAATATACCCAAGTTACACACCGGACAGTAAGGCAAAGATGCTGAATCGCATCCCTGCAATTAAGCGTTAAATATGGAAAACAATATCTGGAATAAAAACCAAAAACTGTGCGAGCCCTGGTAATGTGCAACGGCGGTATCCCGCCTGAAAGGATATTGGCCGAGAGCCTGGCCGGTACCGGACTGATCATCGGTGCGGACGGCGGCGGGAATAACCTGTTCAACCTGAACGTGGTACCCGACGTGGTGATCGGCGATCTCGACAGTTTCAGTTCCGTGCAGGGCGATGAGACCAGGAGGACACGGCATGACACCGGGCACCCTGATGAAGCCGGCATGGCAGACA
>JAIVHB010000219.1 GCA_020201275.1 Rhodothermaceae bacterium
AGTACCACCAGCATTAATTCGAAACACTTCCGGTCAGGATTCTTCTCTATTACTCTCTGTCAGACAGAAATCAATCCTGAATCATTTGACCGGTATTTTTTTTATTATTCCATTACTTTTTCATGACAACGTCATGCTGTACTATTACTTCCGGGATAATTACGATTCGACTTCTAACCATTAGTTAATGACCTATTCATTTTTCGATTTCCTGCAGCTGATAGGATCTCTTGGAATTTTTATATACGGGATGAAAATTCTGAGCGACGGTCTGCAAAAAGTTGCCGGCAGCAAGCTCAGAGCCATTCTAAAGGGCATGACCACAACCAGAATTACCGGTATTTTAACCGGATTCCTTGCCACGGTGATGCTGCAGTCATCAACTACAACCACCGTAATGGTTGTCAGTTTTGTGAATGCAGGGCTACTCACATTTATTGAGGCAACCGGTGTGATCATGGGTGCAAATATCGGAACCACCCTCACGGCGTGGATGGTATCAGTTCTGGGTTTTAAATTCAGCATTACCCCCGTAGCCGTAAGTATGATCGGGATCAGTTTCCCTTTTCTCTTTTTTGGCAAGCCCAAACTCCGGAATCTTGCTGAAGCCGTTATCGGTTTTGGAATCCTGTTCATCGGGTTGGATTTTTTAAAGGACTCGGTACCCAGTATTCAGGATAATCCTGAAATTCTGGAATTTTTGAATCGCTTTACCGATTACGGATTTTTTACAACCATCATATTTATTGCTGTGGGCACCCTGCTTACCCTGATTACACAGTCCTCAAGTGCAGCCACCGCCATCACTCTCGTTATGCTGGCCCAGGGCTGGATCAGTTTCCCTATTGCCGCGGCAATGGTTTTGGGAGAGAACATCGGGACCACTGTTACAGCCAACATCGCAGCTTTAATCGGGAATGTGCATGCCAAGCGCGCCGCCCGTTTCCACTTTGCCATTAACATAATAGGCGTTACATGGATGCTGATACTCTTCCCCTGGTTTCTGGACCTGGTAGACTGGGGAATGCATTTTATTACAGATACGCATACATCGGTTTACGATCTCGATGAGACTTCCCGCATCAATGCCACCCTTGCGCTGTCACTTTTTCACACGCTGTTCAATGTGTTCAATGTGACCCTCCTCTTCGCATTTGTTC
The DNA here is from genome assembly GCA_020201275.1 of Rhodothermaceae bacterium. Classification (GTDB taxonomy): domain Bacteria; phylum Bacteroidota; class Rhodothermia; order Balneolales; family Cyclonatronaceae; genus RECM01. The sequence goes on from JAIVHB010000219.1 coordinate 1,161, forward strand.
CTTTAATTGCCCGGCTGGTCATCCGCTTCCAGCCGTCTAAAGACGGAGCCGACGAACAATTCAGGCTAAAGTATATTACCAGCGGGCTGATGTCGTCGCCGGAACTCTCAATCGCCCAGGCCCAGAAAGAAGTCGAATTAATGGCCAAGCTTGTCGACAAGATCAGCTTTAACGTTAGCGCGCTGCTCTTCAAAAAGAAAAACAAGCAGAAATTCCTCGACAAGATCGCCAAACGGGAAGAGATTACGGATGTCATTGAGATGGAGGTCGCCGATTACCTGAGCAGGATCAGTGTGGGTAACATGACCCGGAATGCGTCCGAAAAGGTCCGCAGCATCCTCAGCATGATCAATGACCTGGAACGTATTGCCGACATTTTTTACCAGATTTCACGTTCCTATGAAAAAATGATGACAAACATTACAAACGGCTTGAATCCGGTATCTATTCTGTTCAGGCCGGGGTCGTTTATCTCGATTTCATTAACCGCCTGGAACGAATCGGCGATCACATTCTGAACATCAACGAGGGTGCCAAGGGGATAAAATAGCACCTCTGGAGATCCCAGTTATTGCTCTATAAAACACCTGTCAACAGCCGGTTGTCATTTTTATTAAGTAATCCTAATTCAGTATCTTACGAATAATATTATCATATTATAATCCTCGAAAAGGAACAATTCCTGTTAAATGAATTCAAACATATCCGGTACCATTTGTATTTATTAAATTGACATTCATTACGAGAAGACGGGGAGTATCATCAGCGGGTGTACTCTCAAAAAAAACCGGATGAAATTACTGGCACAAAGGCTTCCATAAATCCGGTTTGTTATTGCTACCTAAGCAAGTTTACTGTTATCTGACGTGGATCTGAAACTACTAATCCTATATTTTTCTCTGGCAGAGTCTCCTGTGGGTTTTCTGCTTATGTCGGGCGAATCTGCGTCCGTTCCCGGGGGATACCCTGTTCTGATCCTTATCGCAATTGCACTTCTTGTTCTTCTGTTTATTATCACCCGAAGGGAGCACCGGCCCTATTACACAGAACCTGAACCGGCTTTCAGGCACGGGTTTGACAAATTCGAACAGATTGTTGAAAATCACACCGATCTGGTTACTGTAATAGACAATAACAACTGTCTTCTCTATGTGAATGAGGCCTATTGCGGACTGTTTGGCAAATCTCCCCGCCAGCTTATCGGAACACCCTTCCGGGTTGATGACACCGGGTCCGTTATGCAGACCGGAACAGAGTTCATGCATCAGCTGGCCCTGCCACCCCACCAGGTTCAATTCAATCAGCGCGCCATGACCCAAAAGGGCTGGCGCTGGATCAGCTGGGATTTCAAGGCGGTTTCCGATGCCGGCAACGGTACCGATCTGGTGATCGGGATCGGCACGGATGTTACCGAGCGAAAAATGGAGCAGGAAGCTCTGCAGGCCAGTGAGGAGAGCTACAGAGGGCTGTTTAACTCGGTAAATGAGGCCATTTACATACAGACAGAAGACGGAACATTTCTGGATGTGAATGATCATGCCTGCAAAATGTACGGCTATTCAAGGATGGAGCTTATTGGCAGATCGCCGGAAATACTGAGTGCCCCCGGTAAAAACGATCTGGAAAACATCCGAAACATAGTTGAAAAGGCATACCGGGGCGAGGCGCAGCACCTCGAGTGGTGGGGCAAACGCAAGAATGGTGAAATTTTCCCAAAAAGCATAACCTTGAACAGCGGCACCTATTTCGGTAAAGCGGTCGTAATCGCCATAGCAAGAGATATCAGCGATCAAAAACAGTATGAAGAATCGATAAGGCTGAGTGAATACCGCCTGCGCACCCTTGCCGACAACATTCCGAACGGAGATGTCTATCTGTTCGACCGTAACCTGAAATTTCTCATTGCCGCGGGCACTGAATTGAAACGCCTGGGCTACAGCAGTACACAATTCGAGGGTAAAAAACTTGAAGATTCGCTGGATCCGGAAACAGCACAGATGCTGCTGCCCATGTACCGTACCGCACTTCTCGGCGAAAAGGTCCATTCTGAATTCACGTTCAGAGATAACATCTATCAGATCACCGTACTGCCTCTGTATAATCAGGACGGCCACATCGAATTCGGTATGTCGCTGGTGCAAAATGTTACCCGGCAAAAGAACTATGAAAAGGCCCTCAGAAACAGCGAGGAACGTTTCCAGTCGTTCATGCAGTACCTGCCGGGGGTTGCATTCATGAAAGACAGCCAGGGGCGCTACCTGTTCGCCAACGAACTGCTCACCAGGCTGTTCCAGAAGCACAAAACCGATTGGCTGGGGAAAACGGATTTCCAGCTGTACGGCAGTAAAACGGCTCGTGAGATGGTGATGAACGACCGCAAGGTAATCGACTCGGGCAAGGGTATCCACATCATTGAAACCATCGGTGAGGGCGAGCATGCCACCAAATGGATCACCGCCAAGTTCCCCATTCCCGACAAACACGGCAAGAGGGTGCTGGTGGGAGGCATCGCTGTAGATATTACCGACCGTATAAAAGTGGAGCAGAAACTGAAGATTTCGCTCAAGGAGAAAGAAGTTCTCCTTAAGGAAGTCTACCACCGGGTGAAGAACAACCTCCAGATCACATCCAGCCTTTTGGAACTGCAGTCAGCCCACATCCGTGATGAATTCGACCGCGAGCTGTTCAGGGAGAGCCAGAACAGACTTAGTACAATGGCCATGATCCACGAACAGCTCTATAAAACCGATAACCTGAGCAGTATCAATATGCAGGATTATATCACCAACCTGGTTACAGGATTGCTGAAGTCGTACGACGCCGGCACTGTTAAATCCGACATCCGCGTTGATGATACCCTGTTCGCTCTTGATACAGCCATTCCCCTCGGCCTTATAATCAATGAAATTGTAACCAATTCTCTTAAACATGCCTTCCGGAAACAGATATTGAAAGAGAACAGGCTGACCATCCGCCTGAGTAAACGGGCCGACAACGTAATGCAACTCATAGTGGCCGACAACGGTCCGGGTCTGCCTTCTCAGGATGTGATCGACTCCAAAAAATCCCTCGGTATGGAACTGATCGAAGCACTCACATTGCAGCTTGGCGGGAAACTGGACATAAGAAGCGACGGTGGAGCGGTGTTTGCTATTACTTTTCCACTCGATAAAGTTTAACAGATCGTTCGGTCGGGTTTGAGGTGGCAGCATGCTTCGAATCAGAGCATTACGTTGTATGCGGACAGACGGACAGACGGGCAGACGGGCAAATGGGCAAACGGGTAAACGGGTAAGCAGATAAGCAGATAAGCAGATAAGCAGATAAGCAATTGCAGAAAATACCCCCCGGTTGTTCATGGCAAAATATTCGATGCCATTTTTTTTACGTGGTTTTTCAAAATTTTCCCGTAAATACCATTTCTTGCCTGCTTCCAAAACTCGTGATGCTGTTTCCCACCGAACCAAAAATAAGCTATTGCAATGCTCCTTACCAATCTGTTAACCATCCTGCTTTTATTCACGGCCACCATGTCAAACGAAAACCCTGTTACCCAACCCGATCTCACTGCCGGATACCGGGCCGCAGCGGAGCGCATAATTGAGGCGGCAACGGCCGACCACCACGCCTGGGACCGGCTCGCGCATCTGACCGACTACTACCCGCACAGGCTGGGCGGATCGCAGATGCTTGAAGATGCCCTCGACTGGTCTGTAAAAACCCTCACCGAAGACGGAATTCCGAAGGTTTGGACCCAGGATGTACCCGTGCCCCACTGGGTGCGCGGACGTGAACACGCCCGGGTACTGCACCCTGTAACGAAAGAGCTGCCCATGCTGGGGCTGGGCGGATCTGTGGGAACCGGCGGAGATCCGATCACTGCTGAGGTACTTATTGTCGGGAGCTTTCAGGAACTGAAAGACCGTGCGGATGAAGCCGATGGCCGGATCGTGGTATGGAATGTGCCATTCACCGACTACGGGGCAACCGTACAGTACCGGGGCCGCGGTGCCGTTGAAGCAGCAAAAGCCGGGGCTCTGGCCTCTGTGATCCGTTCCGTAACACCCTTCTCGATGCAAACCCCGCATACCGGAGGTTTAAGATACGACCCGGATGTGCCGCGAATACCCGGCGCCGCCATCACCCCTGAAGATGCCGAATGGATTCAGCGAATGGTTAACCGGGGCGAGACCGTTGAACTTGAACTCTATATGGAGGCTGAAACCCTGCCGGATGCCATGTCGCGCAATGTGATCGCTGAAATTCCCGGCAGTGAATTTCCGGAGGAAATCGTCGTGATCGGCTGCCATATCGACTCCTGGGATGTGGGTCATGGCGCGATGGACGATGCCGGTGGATGTATCGTTACCTGGGAGGCGCTTCGTCTGATTCACCTGCTGGACCTGCAACCGAAACGGACCATCCGTCTTGTATTGTTCACCAACGAGGAGAACGGGATCAGGGG
>JAIVHB010000088.1 GCA_020201275.1 Rhodothermaceae bacterium
CAATATTGGCTCCCCATTTGATCGGCTGCACGATGGCGCTGCCGGCACCGAACGTGTTGTCGACAATGAGCGGGATGCCGTGTTTTTTGGCGAGGGCACTCAGAGGCTCAAAATCAGGGATATTGTTGCGTGGATTGCCGATCGATTCCACATAGATGGCTTTGGTGTTGTCGTCGATCTGGGCTTCATACGCTTCAATGGAATCCTCCTCAACGAATTTAACCTTGATCCCCAACCGCGGCAGTGAAACCTTGAACTGGTTGTAGGTGCCGCCATACAGGAAACTGGTCGATACGATATTGTCGCCAGCCTGTGCGATCGTGGCAATCGCCAGAAACTGTGCAGCCTGCCCCGAGGATGTGGCTACAGCCGCAACGCCGCCTTCAAGGGCCGCGATCCGTTTCTCAAACACATCGGTTGTAGGGTTCATGATACGGGTATAGATATTGCCGAAATCCTTCAGGGCGAAAAGTGTTGCCGCGTGCTCTGTATCGTTGAACACGTAGGATGTGGTTTGATAAATCGGGACCGCCCTCGAATTGGTGGCCGGGTCCGGTTCCTGGCCTGCATGCAGCTGCAGGGTTTCAAACTTGTAGTTTCTGGGTTTGCCGTTAGTACTCATTGGTTACCTTCTTGTTTTATGGATTTTTCCTGTTTTGGTCGTATTAAAAATTGGTGATCTACCTTGATGCACCTGTTCTGAACGAGGCGTATTCCACGTTCTGCTGTCTTGCCGATTAAGTCGTTATGGGTGCCGGTGCCCAGCTGAAGCCAGATGATCTTCGGGTTTATTGCAATGGCTTCATCCACAACACCGGGTATGTCTTCCGGTTTTCTGAAAATGTCGACCACATCAACGGGGAAGGGGATGCTCGCCAGGTCAGGGTAAGAGGTCTCCTCAAGAATGATCTTTGCACCCGGATTAACGGGAACCACCCTGTAACCGGCATTTTTCATGTAGCGCCCCACGAAGTGGCTGTCGCGTGTTGCATTGGTTGATATGCCTACAATCGCAATCGTCTTCACCTCACCGAGCAGCTCTTCCAGTTCATCCGTCTCCTGCGCCAGCTCCGGAGTGGCGTACATTTTGGTCTCATACCAGCTTCCAAAAGTAGATTTCATCCGCGACCCTCCCTATCGTCATACAGAGCGCAGCCGTGCCCACCCTCGTCATACAGAGCGCAGCGGATCTCACCCCCGTCATACAGAGTGCAATGGATCTCGCCCCCGTCATACAGAGCGCAGCGGAGCGAAGTCGAAGTATGTGTACCAACCGGCGCTTTGCGCCGGTTGGTACGATATGTTAAAGAGTTATTCATATTATTGTTAAATCTGTTCACCCCCCGTGCGGCTTTGAAAGCCGCACACTGCCTCGACTTCGTCCCTCGCTTTGCTCGGAACTGCGCTCGGCATGACGGGGTGTCAAAAAAAAAGCCTCTTCTGAAAATAATGACAGAAGAGGCTTAAACGCGGTTTGCGAATGATCCGTCTTCTCTCATCTTTCCCTGACCCGCCAAAAGCGGGTACGGGCAGGATTTAGCACCTGACCCCCGGCCATTGTTGTTACACAACGGTCAGGGCGGTTGCTAAGGCTTCACAGGGCCTGATCCCTCAGCCTTTCTCGATAAGAGTCGGTTTCAAAGAACGATGTTGCTGGTCGTAAAAAAACCCTTCTCGAAATTGGCTCGGGAAGGGTTCGGAAACTAATACACTATATATGGTATACAGCTGTCACGAACCCGGGTTAGGGTGCATACAGCAACACATCATAAAAAGTGGTTTGTTTTTCATAATAGATAATGATAGATGTTTTTGAAATTCGATGCAACAGTTATTTCAAACTGATCGAAAATTATATGTGAATCCGCTTTTAGGCTGGCCACAGTACCAGAGGTGACGTCAGGAAAATCACATCAAAACGGCTCAATGGCTGGCTTGACAATCAGCAATGGCAAGTCCTGCAATCTGGTACGGCTATCCGGGAGCATCCCTGCAATTCGGCGAACAACAGGTGCCTGCTACAAGTAGATTGTCTATCTTGTACCTTGCATAATATCAACTGACATCTAATAACTAATCGGAAAAAAATGGCAAAACAACCATTTCCCGGTGCAAACATACCGCCGGAAATATTGGCGCTGCGTAAGCACCTGACGAAAATTATCGTGGGGGTTATCGTGCTGATTGTAGCATTGACTTCCATTCACACGGTCGGCCCCGAAGAAGAGGGCGTTGTTCTCCGACTGGGTAAATACGACCGTACCGTACTTCCCGGGCTGAATTTCATATTGCCCATGGGAGCGGAAAAAATGTATAAAATACCAGTGCAGCGGCAGCTGAAGCAGGAATTTGGCTTCAGAACCGTCGAGGCAGGCGCGCGAAGCACCTATTCCAAAAGTCCCTATGTGGATGAGTCGCTTATGCTTACCGGCGACCTGAACATGGCCGACGTGGAGTGGGTTATCCAATACCGGATAAGCGATTCCTATCAGTATCTGTTCCGTGTCCGAAATGCAGAGAAAACCCTGCGCGATATGACTGAAGCCGCGATGAGAAAGGTGATTGGCGACCGTACCGTGAACGAGGTGCTCACCGTGGGCCGGCAGGAAGTGGCCACAACGGTTGAGGTGATGCTGCAGCAACTCTGCGATGAGTATGAAAACGGCATCCGGATCGATCAGGTTGTGTTGCAGGATGTGAATCCACCCGACAAGGTCAAAACCTCCTTCAATGAGGTAAATGAAGCCCAGCAGGAGCGCTCAACACTCATCAACCAGGCCGAATCCGAGTACAACCGCATTATTCCGCGTGCCCGCGGTGAAGCCCGCGAAATGATTCAGCGGGCCGAGGGTTATGCCCTGAACCGGGTGAACCGCTCCCAGGGGGAGGTTGCCAGGTTCAACGAACTCTATACTGAATACATACAGGCACCCGAAGTCACCAAAAAACGGATATATCTTGAGACGATGGAGAAAGTGATTCCGCTCATCGGGCAGAAAATCATCGTGGATGACAACGGGAACAACGTACTGCCCCTGCTTCAGATGCAGAACAGGCAGCTCACAACCGGCGGAGGTAACTGATATGGGTACAAAAACAATTATACTTATCGTATTTGCTGTACTCGTTGCGGTACTTGGTTTCAATACCTTCTTTATTCTGGATGAAACCCAGCAAGCCATCGTCACCCAGTTCGGAAAACCAGTCGGTGAGCCGCGCACAGAGCCCGGAATCAACATGAAAACACCCTTTTTGCAACGGGTATCCTATTTCGACAAGCGCTATCTGGAATGGGATGGCGATACCAACCAGGTGCCTACCCGCGACAAGCGTTTCATCTTTGTAGATTCCTATGCACGCTGGGAAATTACCGATCCTCTGCAATTCTTCGTGCGTCTTCGTGACGAGCGGGGCGGTCAGTCGCGCCTCGACGACATTCTCGACGGTGAAACACGCAATGCCGTTGCCAGCCACGATCTGCTCGATATTGTGCGCTCAACCAATCGAGATCCCGAGATTACCGATGATTATATGCAGGAGATCGAAGCACTTGAGGATATCTCCGTGGGACGTGATGCGATTGAGCAAATCGTTCTCGAACGGGCCAATGAACGTACGTCCGACCTTGGCATTCGCATTCTAGATTTCCGTTTCAAACGGATCAGTTATGTGGAGGAGGTTCGCGAGCGTGTGTATGAGAGGATGATTTCTGAAAGGAAGCGTATTGCCGATCAGTTCCGTTCTGAGGGCCAGGGTGAAGCAAGCGCCATCGATGGTGAGCGTGAACGCGATCTGGCACAGATTCAGTCGGAAGCGTTCCGTGAGGCCGAGGAGATACGCGGCCGGGCAGATGCCGAAGCGACCCGGATCTACGCCTCAGCCTATAACCGGAATGCACAGTCGAGGGCACTGTACGAATTCACGCGTACTATGGAAGCTTTCGAGAAAACCCTCGACGGGCAGACCTCGATTATTATCTCCACCGACAGCGATTTGTACCGGTTCCTGAAAAATCCCTGATCAACAGGTTAAACCGGACGGAAATAAGCCACCTGCAGAAATGAACATCACCCTGCAGGTGGCTTTATTTTTTAATACCTGTCCCCGAGCCATGAAAATGAAGTGTTTCGACCCCCGCGGTTCCTTGTATCCGACAGCCTCACGTGCGTACCCATTGAACTCTTCGCTGAACCGGTCGTCACTGAAATCAAACGTATCAAAATGGTATGGGTTCACGAAAAGCCGCCCCAACCTGCGGGTGAAGTTCACGAAGTCTAACTCGCTTTCATTCAGATCCTGAATATCGTCGATGATCTCAAGCTCTTTGTAGAGTTGCAGCATGCGGTTTTCATGCTGGTTAAAATGCGCTACGAACAGCTCCATGTAGCGGGAGAAGAAATCAGCAGGACAAACCTTAACGCATCCGAAGTCGAGCACGCCGAGCCGCCCGTCGGTGGTGTAGAGGAAATTTCCGGGGTGTGCGTCTGCATGGATGGTACAGGTATCGTTGATCTGGGCGTGGAAGAAATCCCAGATGAGCTGACCATAACGGTTTCGCATCTCCTGGTCATCGTGTCGCCTTAAAAATTCGTTGATGTGGATGCCCTCGATAAAGGTCATAGTCAGCACCTTGCCGGTACTCAGCTCAGGTATCCATTCGGGGGTCACAAAATCGCCCTGATTGTACTTATCGTGAAAGAAGCGGATCTGCTTTCCCTCATTCAGGTAGTCAGTCTCCTCCATCAGTTTTTCACGCACCTCAGTGAAGTATTCATCGGCGAGTTTTCCCTGCACCAGGCGTTTGTAGATCACCTTCACCATAGCAAGGTCGCTGTCGATGGTTTCGCGAACATTCGGATATTGCACCTTCACGGCCACCTTGCGTCCATCCCTGAGTTCCGCCCGGTGCACCTGGCCGAGGGAAGCCGCCGCGAAAGCATCCGGCTCGAAAGAGGCAAAAATATTCTCGGGATACTCGCCCAACTCCTTTTTGATGAGCGTACGTACCAGCGCCCGGTTGATGGGCGGCACGCTGTACTGCGCCTGGGTCATGATCTCGGCGAATTCACCGGGCAGCATGGCCGTATCAAGGCTCATCGCCTGTGCCATCTTCAGGGCCGTACCCCTGAGCTTGGCCAGCTCGTTGAACATGATATTGGCGTTTTTCCGGTGTACCTCCCTGAAGTTGTTCTTCTTGCCCTGCAACACATTTTTAAGATGATGCTTCGCGTAATTGGTGCCCATCTTAAGGCCGGTTTTGGCAATGGTGCTGCCGCGCTCAAATTTCGATGATGGATAGTCGCTCATGGGTGTTCAGGGGTATTAATCAGTGGGGTATAGGGATGTCAGAAGGGTAAAAACCTGCGGGTATAGGTGAGTAAATTGGGGATGCGTACCGCGCCCTGTTCGTAGAGGAAGCGCGCAAGGTCGAAACCCCTGGTCACAACGGCGTTGTACAGCAGTTCCTCAAGGAAGGTGGTCAGCTTGTCGACCAGCTCCAGGGTTTTTTCGTTGTTCTCCGACTCGTCGCTTATCCAGAACCGGACAATATGCAGGTACTCGTCGGCCAGAAACTGGTACAGCAGCGAGCCCGTAAACAACCTGTTGAAACCGGGCACGCGGTCATCCTCTTCGATGAAGGATGTGATCATCTTTTCGATTTCGGTGATCATGCCCGTGGTTTTACCGTGGTTGTACATCAGCTCATCAAAGGTATCTGCCACGAATTGCCGGTGCTCGCCCATCATTTCGAGCGAGGCGTAAATGAAGTTCGATATCTTTTCAGCCAGCGTCAGGCTTTCGTATTCGTCGAGCTCCGCAACCATCAGCTGGTAGCGGTGTACAACCGACTCATACCAGAACCGGAGGATCTCCTCCTTGTTGTCGAAATGCCCGTAAATGTCCGATGGCGTTTGCCCGATGTTCTTTCCCACATTTTTCAGGGTAAACTGCCCGGGGTTCTGTTCGTACAGGTCAACCGCAGCCTGTGCAATGCTGTATCGGATTTCAAGTGTGGTGGTATCCATGGTCTCAACGATTTTACGGTAGGTATGTACTGGCACCCAAAACCTGAAGGCCGGTGCAAGCGTTCACTCAGTGTTGTAATCTACCACGATTTCATCCAGCATATTGTTGCCTTTTGCCAGGAATGATTGGTCATTGCCGGTGTGTTGATGTTTAATTCTCCGAAAAAACGGGAATAGTCAAAGACATACTCTCTTTCATGCAGGTCATGCAGGTCTATACCTGCAGTATATCGCTGCACATGATGCTGATAATATTCGTTGCTTATACCAACATATATGATGTAAACAAATAATGTGGATGTCTCCCCAAAAATTGACAAATTTGCCCCGAGCACTTAAATGATCTGACTGATGTCTAAAAATCCAACCGTCGCCTATAAAAGGGATCTGCTCTTCCTGAGCCTGTGTGCCGTATTTCTTACGGCCCTCGTTATGGGCAACATCATCGGCACCACCAAATTTGTGACGCTGTTTCAACTCAGCCTGCCGGAGTGGATGCTGCCCATGGTGCCCGAGCTGGTTCGCGCCGACCGACTGTATACCATGAGCGTACCGGTGGGATTGATCGCGTTCCCGGTCACATTTTTATGTACCGACCTGATATCGGAGCTGTTCGGACGGGCGAAAGCGCAGATGCTGGTATGGGTGGGATTCTTCATGAACGTGTTTCTGCTTGCCGTTATGACCATCAACCACTGGCTGCCCAATACCTACGGAGTGAGCGGAGGTATAAATCTGTTTGAGGGGGTGTACGGATTTATGGTGGGGAATACGATTGGCAGCATGATCGCTTATCTGGTGGCCCAGACCATCGATGTGCGCCTTTTTCATTTCTGGAAAAAGTTCACGGCCGGTAAACACCTCTGGCTGCGGAACAACGGTTCGACCATGATCAGCCAGCTCGTCGATTCAACGGCCATCCTCACCATTCTGTACATTGCCGGTAACCTCGGCGATTCAATCACAACCGTCGGTGCCCTTGTTATCCTAATCTTCAATTCCTACATCTTCAAATTTTTTGCGGCACTGCTCGATACGCCGGTCATCTATGCATGCGTACACTATCTGCGTGATTTTGAGGAAGATCCGGAAGGGTATGCCCTGTACGATAAAAGCGGGCAGACCGCGACCTGAGGAATCTCTTTTTGAATTGTCGGCAGGCTTGCTAATTTCCGCCTCGGAAAACTCATCAAAACGATCTCTGACGGAATATGCTGGCAACAGAACGTGGTACCCTTACGAATTCCCTGTGGCGGGAGCTGCTTGATTACCTGCCTGTACCCGCCCTGCTCTTCAGGATTGAGGAAAATGATCATGCACGGCTCATGTTTGCCAACCGTGAAATTGAGAGTGTTCTCGGGTATACGCCGGGTGAATACGTACTTGAATCCGAATCGGATGGCCGCGTACAACAGGAACTCAACAACCTGGTAGACCGGATTGCTGAACTGAGCCACCCTGATTCTGAAAACGGTCTTCAGAACTGTGAACTGACAGGCAAAATTGGAACGCGCGTCACCTTCGGTTTCAGTTACCGCATATTCAGGTCAAAAACGGCGAACAACCATTTCATAGTGGTTACCCTGGATGCAGCCGCCAAAACGGATCGAAGCGGGCCGCATCAGGGCGGTGCCGGGGTGGCGGACAGCGATTTCATAGCCGAATCGGAGGTGATGCAAGGGGCCATGAGCAAGGCATGGTTTATCGCCACCCAGCCTGTACACGGTTGGGTGATGGGTGAGGCCGGAACCGGCCGGACCACCGTTGCCCGTAGAATCGCACGTATGATTGTAGCGCGAACGGGCGATACCACTGAAGTGCAATTTCACGGGGAAAATCCGGTGGACCCATCAGGTTGGGAGACCTCACCCGGGGTCAGAATGGCGGTAATCGTGCTGGATGATGCCGACGGACTGAGCAGAACCGATTTTGACGCGGTCAAGAACCGGATCGGTGAGTGGACAGCCCGGGGGATTGAGGTTAAAGTGATCGTTACGGCTTTCGAGACACCGGAGCGTATGCATGCATCAGGGCATCTGCCCGACAGCTGGATCTACGGTATGACCTTCAATACGGTATTGCTGCCATCATTGAGGCAGCGTGGCAGGGATATTAGGATACTGGCTTCATCCTATACCAAAAAGGTTTCCGGGGTGCTGGGCATCAGGGAGTTGTTGTGGGATGTGGCTGCTGAGGA
>JAIVHB010000146.1 GCA_020201275.1 Rhodothermaceae bacterium
TGGCATTCTTCGTTTATGGTAAACATACCGGGGTTCCGGCAAACTCATGTCGTACATCACAACGGTATCCAGGTGATTTCTCCTGTTCAGGATATTCATAAGCTGCACCCTGATCGTGAAATTAACTCCTGCGATACGTTGCTCTTTGACCAGGCCTGTATCCAGCCGGTGCCACGATTCAAGGCGGTGTTCGCCTGGCGCCGGGGCTGTTTCGGCAGTAAACATGCCCCCGGTTACTTGGCTGAACTGATAATACTTCTCGTGCAGAGCCCGCTCCATTTTGCCAAACCGGGATTCCCATAGCATCTCTACCTTCATATCACTGCCAATCGCCCATTGTGCCGATGTCAGCACCTGATGCGGCACATTACCTGCAGCCTGGACCCGTTCACCGTTGAAGCGATCGGCACTTTTCCCGGTATGGTTCCCGTAGCTGTATGAGAGGGCAGCCTCCAGGCCGGCCCGGGTGCTGTACCCGTATAACACTCCGCCAATCCTGAATTCCCTGGAGTCGGTCAGATACATCCGCTCATTAATCGCATGAGGTAATTCGTTTATCTCACCAATTAAATCGGGGCTCTGTGTCTTTTCCCGAATTCCATATCTGGCAAAAATTCTAAACTTTGCCATTTCATTTAAGTTATAGGTTGCATCAAAATAACTGAAGTTCACAACCACAGGCTCAGCGCTTGTGCCTGATGCCATCGTTATATCATAAAATGGTACTGGTACAGAACCAAGGGGAACCGGCAAGCGGAACCTGTGCCTGTATTGTGACTGCTGATGCCATCCGGCCTGTATATGAACTCCTCGGCCGGGATATCCGGGGTGCACATATTCCATGGCGATGCCGGGATCAAATACCGGAGAACCGGCCATGTTGCTCATCACAATCCCGATCCCCGGCCTGACCGACACGCGACCTGAGACCATTCTTAATGTTGCATCAGCTTTAATCCTGTGATCTGCCATACGGTTTTTATCCCCTGTAACCGCAGCGAACCATTCGGAATCAAAATCAGCATCATACGTACCGGTATCGAAATTATAACGGGTTCGCAGAGTGGTGCTTTCTGAGAGTGCACGGATGTAACCTGCCTCAAAACCGAATTCATTGCGTGAATATCGGCCATAAAACCTCTGAGCACTAAAATTGGCGGATTCCTGATGAATGAACCGCGAATGGCCGGTGTGAAACGCCTGCCAAAACACGCCCCTGCCTCCTGCATCATAACGAATGAATTGAGCTATCTCAGCAAACCGGCTGTCAAAAGTGTCCGATACCGGATAAAGAAGATATGCCCCTCCAGTACCGTTCACATCAAGATTACTCATGCCCGTGTTTACACGCAGCCCGGCGGTAAGCCGTTCACTTCCTTGATAACTCAGATTAAACCCTGATTCCATCAAGCCGGCATCCATATCAGTATACCGTTCGTCCCCGCCCGTCACTATCAGCCCCGAATTCGTGTCGGAGTAGAGCCACCCTTTAAGATCGTCGATCATTCTGCTGCTCCCCGATGTGACCGGATTGATCATTCGCATGGAAACATCGGCCGTTAAAATTCCGCCTCGCAGGGGAAGATGACCCGATGTAATGCCGCCTTCCAGAAAGGTCTCAGACAATCTGATTTCGGCGGCCAGATTCGGTCGGTTTTCATTTGTAAAACCAGACGACCAACTATTACCGGGATCAATATTGCCGCTTCTGTTCAAATAATCAGGAATTTGGCCTGCAAAAAGGAAAAGACCCTGAGCAGAACCTGCATTATCCGTTGACCAGAAACTGAGGCCATGATATCCTGTTACCGGTTTCAGGGTAACAATTCCAGGCAATGTTGCCAGCCAGGCGTCATGGCCGGTTCCGTTCCATTCCGGAAAAACCACTGAATCCTGGTTATACACTCCGGCAATAACTGAATGATATACCGGCACTTTACTTTTGACTGTGGTATCCGGTATTTCAACAGGTATCGTCTCTGGCTGAAGCAGAATATATACATCAGTAGTTTCACCAGATACTGCTTCCTCCTTTGAAAATGCTGTCGAATATCCTTCCTTCACTGCCACAAGCAGATGCCACCCGGCCGGAACACCGGTATACCGGAAAATCCCGGCTGAATCGGTAAAAACCACCGGCAGCCTTCCGGCACTGATGATCCTGACGTTATCCAACGGTTTGCCGGTATCCGAATCGGCAACGCTGCCCTGCAGTACAGCGGGTGGCGGTGGCGGTGGTGGGCGCGCAGCTGGTGGACGGGTGATAACATACGTTCCGGTATCCAGCCGGCGGAACTGCAAGCCTGACTGTTCAATAACCGCGGCCAAAATCTGTTCAGCTGTGCCATCAGTCATTTCAAATCTGATGCGCTTTCCCTGGGTCAGGTCGGGGTTGTACACAAGGTCGATACCAGTCACTTCAGCTATATCGGTTAGGACTTCATCGAGGCTGGCATCAGTATAGCTTACAGTATAGAGCGTGTCGGATCCTGCAGTCTGTAATCTGCCTTGTGCAGACGCGGTCATGCAAAATGCACCGCAGGCCACTGCAATTATTACCACACCTTTTAAAGATGCATTTCGTAACACCACCCGGAATAACATTGAAAATGACTTGATAAATACCAGAACCCTCAGGTATTAATGTACCAATAATTTCTCAGTGAACCCCGATATTACATCTACCGAATCAGCCTGCCTGCCAGTCAACTGCAGGGAATTAGTTACATGGCAGGCCTGATTAAAAGTGGCATACCGTACCGTACCGGACCTGCACCTAAAATATTTCGAAACGGTTCTCGCCAATAACATTCATCGTAAGCATATTCTCTTCGCAAATATCGCGCAGAATACGTTCGGCACTCTCCGGACTGCTGTACAGTACTGAAAATCGCTGGTCTTTGATCGACTGGGGATTGGCTTCGATACGGGCATCAAACCGGCGTTCAATTTCAGAAAATATAAGCTCAAGGGGCTGGTCGTTAAAAAACAGCCCACCCTTCCTCCAGGCAAGGAAACGCTCAACGGTGGCTTCCTCAGGATCTGTCGGTCTTTCGCTGAGTTCCCTGAGCTTGCTAAGCTGACCGGGCTTCAAAAATACACTATTGTCGGGGCGAGCTCGCGGGAAGAACTCAATCTCACCATCAGAGAGAACAACGGAGGTTTCATCTTCTGCATGATCGCTTCGCGACCGCACATTAAAACTGGTACCCCTTGCTCTTACGACGGCATTATGAGTTTCAACAATGAATGGTCTTGAATCTCCCTCTATTTCAAAAAAAGCTTCTCCATACAATGTAACGTGCCGTTCTGATGATGAAAAACTCCGGCGGAATGATATCGATGACCCGCTGTTCAGGTCCACACTTGATCCGTCGCTGAAAACATATGAGATCTGCTCGCCATTTGCGGCATTCACATCAACGGTTCCTGTAATAAAAAATATATAGCCGAGCGATACTGCAATAGTAACCATGGCCGCTGCTGCCCAGTACGTAAGCCGGCTGATGCGGCCGGCAATTTGACCTGGATTCCGGTTTTTCAGTTTATTATGATTACCGTCTTCAAACAGAACACTGCTCACAGCGGCATAGGCCTCGTTGAGTTCATCGTCGGTAATATCCTGAGCAGGGGTCGGCAACTCTCCAGTTTCCACCCATAGTTGACGGTAAACAGCCTGTTCGTCTGCCTCCTGTTCACTGATCCATCTCTCTATTTCATTTGGTATTTGTTGTCTGCGATTATTCATTGATAGCCCTCAATATTCATATCCTTCAGGTACATTCTGAGGTTTTTTAAAGCACCCGTAATGTGATTATTTACAGTGGCGGGTTTACATTCCATTATGTCGGCAATTTCGTCGTGTGTCAGTCCATCCTGCCTGCTCAAAAGAAGCGCCTCTCGTTGCCTTTCAGGCAATCTGGATACGATCTTTTCCAAAATTTCAGTAATTCCGGTGTTTTCATTCATTATGTCGGGTTCGAAATTTTCCATGCTCGTCAGGTTCTCGAAGTTCTCTTCGTTTAACCCGACCAGCCGTCTGTCTCTGATCTGATTCAGGCACCGGGTATATACTATTCGGTATAAAAAGGCCTTTAAAGACTTCCCCGGATCCACGTCACTTCTTTGATTCCAAAGGGTGATGAAAGCTTCCTGCACTACATCTTTTGCCGTTTCTCTCGATTCAAGAATTCTGCTTGCATAGGCAAGCAAAATGGCATAGAAGTGGTTAAAAATATTCTTAAACGCTTCCCGGTCAGAGGCTTTCAGAGCCTTGCTCCAGTGAGCAACAATATTTGTAGTTTCTGAGTCCATCAAGATCGGTTCATCAATCATGGTATGCCGGGTATGCCATTTTAGTACTACGGAAATTACAGGTATTTAGTGTATCCATTTGACAACCTGGCGGCCATGGGTATCAGATCCAGCAGAATAAAACCTGTATATCCGGCGGTTTGACGATAACCAATTTAGTATTTAATTATTCATAGGCACTATAAGAGGTTGCATGGCAGATTGTTGTTAAAAAAAAAGTGATACACCCGTAGTCACGAATGTATCACTCTCTCGGGTTACTGGTGGTCTGGCGGACACCAGTTTATTTTACCTCTCTTGAAGGTACTATTCTGATCTTTCGAGGAGTATATTCAACGTAACAGGCTCATCGTTTACGGTAATTACCTGCTCATATGCCTCATAGCCTTCGAGGTCCACTTTTACAGTGTACTCACCGGGCTCAAGGGTTTCAAAAGAGAAATATCCCTCTTCATTGGTTGTAGCTTCCATTTCATAACCATCGATCTTAACTTCGATACCTGCTACAGCTGTTTCAGAGACAGCATCCCAGACATAGCCGGAAAGATGTGCATCTTCAGCTACTACTACTACTGTATCTGCTGGCACAGCGAATGCAGAACTTACAAGAACTGCCATGATTATCACAAACGGGGCAAACATTTTAACTAACATAATTAACCTTTTTCTATTTAACATTTCGATTACACTGCTATTACACATGAAATGCAGGAGGTAACTAGTGCTAATTGAAAAAAAATTAAAAAATCTTTTTTTCTTCCATCACGTGCTTCGACTCCGGTCTCCGACCTGCGCTCAGCATGACGGGATGAATAGAACTGTTCACAGGTCCAGGGGATTGAATCCTGCAAGCAGCATCAATGCGAACATCAGAAGTGTAATTATTGCAAACAGCACTAATTTCATCAGTACTGTGATATAATCTTCCCTTGTTTGCGGGGATCGGGGTACCTCGTAGCCGAATCGTTTCATAAGAAAGGCCGATCCAAAGGTGGATGTCAGGAATACAACCAGAAGCGTCAGTATGTTCAGAAACAGCATGCCATGTGAATTATTTCCGGAATTATGGTCCTGCGGGCTGTTACTCCGCCAAACGTTTAAAACGCATATCCAATGCCTGCATAAAAGCGTATCATCTCCCTGCTGAAACCCAGATCCCCCCTGAAAAACACATCCCTACGTGTTGTTGAGATTACCCCGCCAAATCCCACGGTCATATGATGATCGCGGGTCAGATCATCAAGGGTCACAGTATTAAAAACGCGTCCCCCATCCATAAAAATCTGACCGCCAAGTTGAATACCTGTTTCCGGGTGGTGGAAGAACCAGTTTCTGATTTCAGCGCTGTAGTTAACCGATGCGTTGTCAAGAAACCGCCTGAAGGCGTAACCGCGGAGTGTCGTTTCACCACCAAGGGCGGGAAGCTTCCAGTAGGGTACCGTTCCCAGGGCCTGGTTATAACTAATCTGCATGGCCAGCACCTGATCGAGCAGCAGCCTGAATCCGATATACTGGCTTAGTGAAGAGCGGATAACCGCACCCCGGTAGTCGCTGCCCAGCAAACGGTGTGATGCATCGACCCGCAGATCGGCCCGGTTGCCCCGCGTTGGCAGGAACTCGCTGTCCCTGTTCTCCCAGTTCAGACCGATTCCCACCGTGTTGAACCACCCACCGCCAATACCCGTTGGCTGGTCGGTTTCCATCAGCGTGAGATCATCGGTGTAGGGTCTTTCATAGCTAATGCCCACGCCGGGAACAACATCCACACGCCGCTGCCCAGACGGCCGGATCACAGGAATTCTAGCTCTGAGATTTCCGCTTGCAGATAGGGATGTAAAAAAATAGTGATCGCTTTTCCACAGGCCCGAATCAAACTCTGAGTTATTGCCGAGGCCGAAATAGGTGTCCTGCGGGAATCGGAACGCAAACAGATAAAGGGTGGTGCGAACATTCGAACCAAGTGTGCGGGTAACATCAGAAAAAAACTCGCCTGCAATCAGACCTTTTGTGGATGCAGCCAGTTTGAGCTCCCGGAATCCTCTGAAGGGTAATGTGCCACCTCTGAAATCGTACCGGTTCAGTTTAACCGCACCGTAAAAGCCGTGATCCGAATTGTAGCTTAAGCCGGGAAGTATGGCAACGTAAACTGAATCCCTTTCACCTGATTCGGCATCGTCTTCCTTCTGGTCTACGGTTCGGCCCTGGGCACTGTCATCTGCCAGGCGGCTCTGAGTGGTATACAGGCCGTCGGCACCATTAGCTGCAGCTCCGGTTTGCTGTGCAGATAACATCACAGGATACAGTACTACCTGTACCAGCAGCAGAACGGGGATGTATATGTTTTGCGGTCCGGTCAACTTTTCAGGCTTCCCTCTTCTTCAAGAATACCCAGTGTCCCCACAGCGTGCCGCATATGCGGAATTACGATGCTTCCTCCCACAATCAGGGCAACATTCAGAGCATCAATAATTTCAGCTTTGGTCCAGCCCGCATCGGCACACTGTTCCAGGTGGTAGTCGATACAGTCGTTACAGCGAAGCACCGCCGATGCGACCAGACCCAGCAATTCCTTGTCTTTACCACTTAGCGCACCGTCCCTGTAGGTATTCGTATCCAGATTAAAAAACCGTTTCACCCCAAGATTATCCAGATCCAGAATCTTCTCGTTCATGGCCTTCCGGCTGCTGCGAAATTCGTCGAGTCTGTTCATAAGTGATAATTTATAGAGTCATTGATATTCACCTCACCATCAAATTTACAATAAATTAAATTGCTGAAATAGAATTTCCCTCTCGTAATGCTAAGCACGGCCTGAGCACGGCCTGAGCACGCGGGCTTTTTAAAAAGCCCCCACATGCTTCGACTACAGCCTTCGCTTCGCTCCGGCTTGCGCTCAACATGACGGGGGGGTGCGCTCAGCATGACTTATGACTCTGTACTAGTAATAAAAAATTTCTTTGCCGCTTTCCATCCAGAATTTGTTCACCGACCATTCCACAAGCTTGCCGTTCCGCTTTTTTATCCATTGAAATTCAAAATAGGTATCGGCGGGCAGGTCGAGCTCAATCTCCCAGGTCGGGTATGCATATGGATTCATCGGGCCGACAGCATTTTCGGGATTCCATGCTCCGAGTTCGGGGATATTGCCCAGCAGGTAGATATCTTCGCCGGGTACTGTTTCAGCAATAATACTTATAATGGTGGGAGCGAATCCGCTTCCGGCCGGTTTGCCGGCTTTTTTCAGCCACAGATAACCGTAGGGCTCCAGAAGCAGTTCATCGGTGGAAAAATGGAGGGTTTCATTGCGTACCATATCATGGTACCATTCACTTCGCCACTCCTCCGGCAACAGATCCATCGGTATATGAGTGCTCGATCCTTTGAAATTCGACAGCATCAGCATTTTGTCGCCGGCAAATTTGCGCTCGAACGCGAATACCGCATCCCGGTCGATCAGGATCACTCGGTCGGTGGAGCGGGCATCTAGTACTGTGCTTCTTTTTCGTGCTTTCATCAGATTTCTGATGCCATTGAATAACCGGTACTCCACCGTTCCCGGAACATTGCGCAGCATGGCCTTTTCCCACGGCATCGGCGGCCTGTGCACCCATCTGTTATCGCGTTGTTTGGTCATATCAGACAGGTACTGGTAGTGGTTCAGCTGCCCGACCTCGTCACCCATATAGATCAACGGTATACCGTTCCACGACGATATCACATTGTAGAGCAGCAGTAACCGGCGTATGGCATCATCTTCACCAATTTCGTCGGCATTGACCTGGGATTTCTGCAGACCGCTCAGTGCTGCCGCCGTACCGGAAATCCTCGCCTCACCGGTCCAGTAGTCACGCTGAAACGGATAACCGAGCGAGAAGCTGCCCTGAATGTCGCCGGCATAGAAGTCGGTACAGAACATACGTGTATGATATCCGTTCTGATGCACCGCTTCGGCGTGATCATCACCAATCCCCCAGCCGATATCGTCGTGGCAGCGTATGTAATTGATCCATGATGCCTCTTTCGGGGCAACGGGGAGCGAGTTTAATGTTGTTCTGAGCAGATGGGTATTTTCACAGGCCAGCGCATGCCAAAGATGGCACATCAGGGTGGCATTATAGGCCAGATCACACTCTTTGCCCTCTGCCCCGCCGGTGCCCAGGTATTTCACGATCTGTTCAGGTCCAACAATCGCTTCGGCTTTAAACAGCACCGATGGCGCCACCATTCTGAACAGTGCCCGGTACGCTCTTACAATCTCATGTACTTCGGGTTCGTTCTGGCACACCGTTCCCTTTCTCTTCCATATATATGGTACCGCATCGAGCCTCAGCACATCAATACCGGCATTGGCAAGGAACATCATCTCATCCAGCATGGCCTCAAATACATCCGGATTGCTGTAGTTCAGGTCCCATTGAAATTCATAGAAGGTGGTCCAAACCCATTTGTCAACCTGCGGGTAGAAGGTGAAACTGCCGGGTGCAAAATCGGGAAACACCTCAATCAGATGCTCCTCATATTCATTCACTTCCTCCCTGCTGTCGAACATCAGGTAATATTTCTGGTACTTTTTCTGCCCTGCCAGGGCTGCCTGGGCCCACCTGTGCTCCCGGGCCGTGTGGTTCATCACAAAATCGAGTACAACGCTTATGCCTTCATTATGAAGTTCGCGGGCAATCTTTTTCAACTCATCCATGGTGCCCAACCTGGGTTCCACCTGTCGGAAGTCTTCAACAGCATACCCACCGTCGTTCAGGCCATCGCGGGCCTTGAGAAGCGGCATCAGGTGTACCATGTTGATCCCAAGTTCTTTAAGGTAGTCGATTCGGTCGCGCAGACCCCGGATATTCTGGCAAAAAAGATCGACATAGAGCATCGCGCCCACCATCTGCTCGGTCTGAAACCAGCTAGGATGCTTCTCCCTTTTGCGGTCGAGCATTTTCAGATAAGACGGCCGGTTCTTCGACGACCGGATGATGTTCCGGAATATATCATCAATCCGTTTTTCGCCTTTTTTATCCGGCTTGTACGCGTTGGTGTACCCCGACCAGAAATCACTGAAATG
The DNA here is from genome assembly GCA_020201275.1 of Rhodothermaceae bacterium. Classification (GTDB taxonomy): domain Bacteria; phylum Bacteroidota; class Rhodothermia; order Balneolales; family Cyclonatronaceae; genus RECM01. The sequence goes on from JAIVHB010000146.1 coordinate 9,380, forward strand.
GATTTCAATTCTTCTTTTCAGATCACCATCAGCACCAAGTTCGACTTTATACGTTTCCAGTATCCGGTCGAGGGGCGATTTCGGCCTGCGCTTTCTACTTTGTCCGGAGTTCGCATCACCGGGTACACAGGGTTGTTTTTTACGTATGTCCGTAATCGTATCCGTTATTGAATCTGTTGTTAACGATTTCTCCATTGCCATTTTCTACTTCAAAATACTGCTTACATCGGGCATGGCACCCTGCCTGGCCACAATCTCCGATGCATATCTGCCTGCTTCAATATGCGCATCTTCAGGTGCCGTACCCATGAGCAGATGATGACACAGGCGGGCCGTAAATGCATCGCCAACACCTACACTGTCGCCCGTCGATATATCCGCCTCATGAACCGGCTGGATAAAATGGCAATCCTTTCCAATAAGCTCGCTGCCATCGGCACCTTTTGTGAGGCAGATCCATTTTATACCCACATCCTCAAGCAACCATGATGTAACATCTTTCCGGCCGGATAATTGCCCGATCTCATTAAATTCATCACGGTTCAGCTTAATCAGGTCGCAGTGATGTATCGACCAGTCCACAACTTCCCTGTTGTACCAGGGAGACCTGAAGTTGATGTCGAGTATTCTGAGTGCTGTTTCGGGCAGCGAGTCTACAAGCGCCCTGATGGTTCCTCTGCTCTTCTCCGAGCGCTGGGCCAGGGTTCCGAAACAAAATGCATCGGCGCCGGCACAGGTTTTTTTCCAGGATGAGGTGAGTTCCATAGCATCCCACGCCACATTCCGGTTGATCGTATAGGATGGTTCACTGTTGGTGAATGTAACCTCAACACTTCCGGTCGGGTGCCGTTTGTCTTTTTGCAACCAGGTCGTATTAATACCTCTTTTCCTGAGAAAAGCTGTAATATCAGCTCCTGGTTCGTCATTGCCAATCCTGCTCAGCAGTCTTGCATCGTTCCCCATGGCTCCCGCATGGTACACCACATTCGCAGGGGCACCTCCCGGTCTGCGCTCATCGGGAAAAATATCCCACAACAACTCTCCTATACCAATAATTTTATTCGCCATGTTCTTCCTTATTCTGTGTGCAAATATCGTTCAGCAGTCTTAACTGTTAAATATAACTGCGATAAACCTAACGAAAAGTCTTCATATCTGAAAATAAGCCTCATTTTTCCACGATTTTACGCCTTAACAGCTTGCAGAGTGGGTCAGGATTTCTTAGTATTCCCTCTTGCCGGGCGTACGCCTGTCAGGCGGATAACCGTTATTGATACGGCAAGATAAATTTAACATTATTAATGCTCATACAGGCCTATTATCATGAAATTTAATGTGTCGAGTGGAGAGCTGATGAAGGGGCTGTCGGCTGTTGCCGGAGCCGTACCAACAAAAGCGACCCTTCCTATCCTCGAAACCGTTCTTTTTGAAAGCGAGAATGGAAAACTCAAGCTCAGCGCAACCGACCTTGAAATCAGTATTGTAGAATTTGTTCAGGCGGAAATCGAAACGGAAGGTTCTGTTGCCATACCTGCCAAAAGACTTCTCGAAGTGCTGCGCCAGCTCCCCGATATCCCGGTATATTTCGAGGCAAACGACCAGATTGTAAAATTCAAGACCGACCGTGGTACGTACAAACTGAACAGTGAGAGCAGCGACGATTTCCCTGATATACCGACACTGGAAGACGGTCAGTCCATTAAAACGTCGACGGAGCTCCTCAAATCGGCGATCGATAAAACCAGTTTTGCCGTATCGCACGACGATCTGCGCCCCGCCATGATGGGAGTCTATTTCCAGATAGGCGTAGAAAGCAGCAAGATTGTAGCCACCGACGGTCACCGCCTTGTGCGCCTTACCCACAATAATCTGGTATCGGCCGTACCGGTAAACTTTATTGTACCTGAGAAAGCGTTGTCGCTGGCCATGAAAACCCTCGACGGCAAAGAGTGTGATATGACCGTATCCAACGAGCATCTGCGCATAAAAAGCGGCAATACCATACTTGTAACACGGCTCATTAACGAGCAGTATCCGAACTACGACACCGTTATACCTCGCGACAACGACAAGCAGATGAAGGTGAGCAAAGAACAGCTGCTTGCAACCGTAAAGCGTGTATCCATATTTTCAAGCACAACCACGCGTCAGATCCGTCTGCAGCTTCAGCCCGATGAAGTAGTGATTGCCGCCGAAGATATCGATATGAGCAGCGAAGCCAAAGAATCGATCGCATGTGAGTATAATTCTGATCCTATGGAAATCGGGTTTAATGCCCGATACCTTGGCGACGTACTCAATAACATAGACGATCCTGAGGTCCTGTTTGAATTCTCTACACCCAACAGGGCGGGAATTCTCAAGCCATCGGTACAGGATGAAAACGTAGAGATGCTTATGCTGGTTATGCCTGTTATGCTGAATACCTATGCTTAATGACCACCAGGGCTCCTATTATAACGCTTACAACCGATTTCGGTTATAAGGATCATTACGTGGCAGCCATGAAGGCTGTCATTCTCGGAATTAACCCTGAAGCCCGTATTATCGATATCTCTCACGGTATTCCCCCCCAGGACATCATGGCCGGAGCCTGGGTGTTACGCAACTCGGCTTATCTGTTCCCCGTGGGGACTATTCATGTTGCTGTGATCGATCCCGGTGTAGGATCTGACCGCCGGCCGGTTGCCGTACGCATGAACAACCACCTTTTTGTCGGGCCCGATAACGGTCTGTTCTCCCTTCTTACGGGCGCTGATTCAGCCGAAGTATTTGAACTCACCGATTCTGCTTACTGGCGGGGCACCCAATCGAACACCTTCCACGGCCGCGATCTGTTCAGTCCGGTTGCAGCCCACCTTTCTTTGGGCACCGGCCTTTCGGACGTGGGTGTACCATCGCGGGAACTGCTTACCTACCGCTGGGCCACCGCCATCGTAGACGATGAGGGTATACAGGGCTGGATCGTACACATCGACAGCTACGGCAATCTCATCACCAATATACCCGGTGAGCTGATCACCGCCGAACACTACAAAAACCTGAAAATATATGTCGGCACCCATATTCTGAAAAGGGTTTCGCGTACTTTTTCGGATGTGAGTCCCGGCGAGGCCGCGGCAGTAACCGGAAGTTCCGGAATGGTCGAAATCGTTATAAACAGGGGTGATGCAGCCGAAATGCTGGGTGTGCAGAAAGGTGCCCCCGTATCCGTTATCTATCAAAAGTAACCGGGTGCTGAACCTGAACGGATCTGATCTGCCAATAAATGGACGAATTCCCGAAATACCGTAACAATATTCTGCTTGTAGAAGATGAGGCCGAATCTGCCGACATGCTTGCCAATTTCCTTGAAATGCAGGGTTACAGGGTCTTTGTGGCGTATGACGGCGATCAGGCCCTGCGCCTGTTGGGCGAAAAAGCCGGGGATATCCATCTCGCCATTCTCGACATTATGGTTCCCGGTACCAACGGCCATGAAATATGCCGGAAGATCCGCAGCAATCCTGTAACCACCGACATACCCGTCATCTTTCTGACCGCACGCGACCAGGAAAAAGATGAGATCGACGGCCTCAGCCTGGGTGCCGACGACTATATAGCCAAGCCCGCCAGCCTCAACCTTATACTTGCCCACGTAAAAACACTGCTTCGCAGACAGGCCCCTGAAAAGAGCAACTGGCTTATCTATGGAACTACCTGCATGGATATGGAAGCGAGGGAGGTATACCAGAACAACACTACAGTTGACCTCACCAATACCGAATTCAGAATCCTCGAGCTTTTCTTTCAGAATCCCCGGCGCATTTTCAGCCGCCAGGACATACTCGAACACATTTCCGGCGACGACAGATTTGTATTTGACCGTACTGTGGATGTACACGTAAAAAACCTGCGCCTGAAGCTGGACGACCGGGGCGACCTCATTAAAACCCATCGCGGTGTGGGTTATGGTCTGAACAAGGAGCTGGCAGTCGAATGAAAATCCGTACCAAACTATCCATAACCTTCATTCTGCTGCTCATTTTCGGTGTTACTGCTATCAGCAGCTACTCAATACTGTTTATCCGCGGGTATCTGCTGGAACAAGCAGTATACAATCTGGAACAGGATGCGCGGTGGATGTCACTTTCGCTTGAGGGTGTCGGGAAAACATTTGAAGATCAGCTCCGCCTGGCCCGTATAAGCAGCATCACCGGCTATCATATTTCTGTTTATCAACATGATGGAACCCTGATAACCGAATATCCCGAAAACACATTGCCCTCCGGTATCGGGATGGCGGAGAACAGCAGAACCGGTGACGGTGACGATAACAGTGACGGTATAAGCAATCAGTCAGAACAGTTAACCATACAGACACTTCGAATAAGCACACTTCGTGAGACGATCTATGAACCCGTTAAGACAATCAGGTGGATCATTTACACCGGCATGTTTATTTCCATAGGTCTCATTCTTATTGTGAGCTTCACCTTTGCAGGGTATATGGCGAGACCTATCATGCAGCTCACAGGGTCGTCGAAACGTATTGCCTCGGGTGATGTGGATCATAAGATCGACATCAACCGTGCGGATGAATTCGGGGTGCTGGCCGAATCGATCAATCAGATGGCATCAACGCTACGGGCCGATAATGAACAGCTTATGAAAATCTATGAACGCCAGCAGGAGTTCATAGCCGATATAGCACATGAAATCCGTAATCCCCTGCATACCATACTCGGATCCATTGAGATGCTGGAGCTCGATAACCTGCCTGAAGAGAAGCGGAAAAACTATCTAGAGAATACAAAAAACCAGGCGGAACGCATCAGCAGCCTGTTCAAGGACCTGATACTGTTGCAGCGGTCTGTATCTGACGACCATTTTCTTACCCCAAGGGTGTTTGATCTGTCGTCGGTAACCACCCGCATAGAGAATGTCTATAAAGAAAAACTCGCCGGCAGAAACCTTGAATTCAGTGTAGAAAAGCAGTTCTGCAAGGTGTACGGTGATCCTGCCAGGATTGAGCAGGTGCTTGATAATCTGATCTCAAATGCCGAGAAATATACATCAGACGGGTACATACGTCTTGGCTATACCGTGCTGAACGGCAAAGTCAGGATATCGGTGGAAGACAGCGGCATCGGGATTCCGCCGGAACATCACGCCTACCTGTTCAATCGCTTTTATCGTACCGATAAAGCACGTTCCCGTGATAGCGGTGGGGCTGGTCTGGGTTTGGCCGTGGTTAAAAGCATCATTGACGCACACCAAACATCGATCCATGTGGACAGCAAGCCGGGGAAAGGGACGAAATTCTATTTTGATCTCGGTAAACGCCCTGCAGCAGAGCAGACTGATAAGGGAAACGAGATTTATGATCTATGATACGGGTAGTGTAATAGCCGAAAACGTTACCGTCAGGCCTCTGCAGGTTCTTCCTGTACCATTGGCATCACAATAGCCATTACCATAATACCGGTGAATACCAGATAGGACATTGTTGTCAATGAGATTCGCAGGATTTCGATGGCTTCCATATCATTTTTCCCTTTTAGGTTAAAAGAATTTAATGATTAAATACCAGAAGTCCACCGATTGTTCCGACTTTTATTAAACTATTTTAATAATGTTTGTAAAAAATTGTGGGAGCCTGCCAATGGAAACCAATTATTTACATGCTGAAAACCCCTTTCATTATGATTATCTGACAAATTCACTATAAAACAGTACTTTATTGATGAGATATGCCACTTTCTTCACGATAGGTTCGAACAGGTTAATAAGGGAGTGCCATGAAAGCGGATTCATCAATACTTAAACCATACATTGACTGCAACAAATGAGCGGAAGAACAGCACTGCTTGCCGGCGCAACCGGGCTTACAGGTGCACACGTACTGGATTTACTCCTTACAAATGACACCTACAGCCGGGTAATCACAGTAGGGAGAAGTAAGCCCGACAGAGAACATCCCAAGCTTACCGCTATTGAAGGTCCATTCAACAACCTTGCCGGTTTGCTTACTGGTGTACAGGTCAATGATATATTTTGCTGCCTGGGTACAACGATGAAAAAAGCTGGCAGCCGTCCGGGCTTCTATAAAGTTGACTTTGAATATGTCCTGAACCTTGCAGAGTACGGTGTGGATTATGGTGCCGGGCAATTTCTGCTGATATCATCGGCGGGTGCAAATGCACAATCATCCAGTTTCTATATCCGGGTTAAAGGACAGGTTGAAAACGCCCTTAAACACCTGAACTACCGGGGCATGCATGTTCTGAGACCATCACTTCTAACCGGCAACAGGCAGGAAAATCGCCCTGGAGAGCGAATAGTCGAAGGCTTGCTCAAACTGGTTAGTCCGCTTATGGT
>JAIVHB010000220.1 GCA_020201275.1 Rhodothermaceae bacterium
GGGTTAGACGGGCTGTGATTTTATTGTGAACAGACCGATTCGTTTGAGAGAATGGATACCTGGCTTCCCATTTTACCAAAGCAGCACTGCCTGTTACCTCAAGAATGGTGAAGTCTATTTCCAGGTTGCCCTGACTTCTTTCGATAAGCATTTTCCACATCATCTTTACTTCACTGCCTTTCAGTTTTCCAAATGCAGGATCCCTGAATTCTGCATCATCATGGTACAATGAAGCCATTCTTGCGGCATCCCCATCTTTAAAAGCGGAATAAAATGTTTGAATGGTGTCGGAAGCGGCCATATAATATCCTTTTTTGGTGGATGTGAGGGGAGTACTATAGTGTTCAAAAAGACTAAACTTTTAGTTAAAATGGTTTAAATGTCGATTACTGCTCCATATATAGTCTATATGTACTGACCATACTATACGTAAATAGTTGAAATATTTGGTATTTACATACACAATACTTGATTTATTGGTATTGCAGCTGTCTTCAAACATAAAAGCTAAAACAAAGCTTGATACAATAACTATTAACACGTAAAATCGCTCGTAGAATGTGATTTTTATATATCCTGAAACGACTGGCGCATTATATTGAATAGGCCAATCCTAACCTTCCCGCATCATGCAAAGTTTCATCAAGTTGCTGATCATAGTCTGGATACCACTGCTGCCGTTGCATAACGGGACAGCCAAAACTCCGTCAGTAACCGGGTCAGAATTCCAGTCTGAACAATCTCTGCACAGATTTCCGCTGCCCGTGCGCCCGGCCGATGCCCCCACCGGCTCCCAGCTCGAACAGCAGCTGCGAAACCTGTCGCTCCAGAACCGCGAAAATGCCATCTTTAACGAAATCATGTCCGGTAACATCCCGGATTTTCTGCGTGATATGGTTGAGGTGAGCACCACGCGCTCCGTCAACGGCACCGAATATACACTGCAGTACGATGTGCTACCCGACTATCTGGCCCTGGGCAGCGACGACGATTACTTTCTCATGCCAATGACTCCGCTGCTGGCCCAGCGCATCTGCAACGCGCTTTCCTGCAGCCTGCCCACACGGCGGATGGTTGACCAGATCTGGCAGGCCGCACCCCTGAAACTCACTCCGCAACCCATTCCACCCGGCGACCAGATGACCACCATTCCAGTCATGTACACGCATCATCAGATGGTGCTGGAGCAGCGGGAAGCCGCTCTCGAAACACATCCCCGGGGAACCCTCGTTGCAGGGCACAAGAAAGATGTGATCCTTTCGAACCGCATCCACAATCAGCCCCCTCCCGGCCGTGTCGTGATCTACGGCTGGCACAATCCGGACGGAAGCCCCATCCAGCCCGTGTACAGTGGTCACTCGGAAACCTACGCCGATTACAGCCACGGCATACGGGCGGTGCGTGATACCGTGCTGATCAACGGGGAACCGGCCGGCATCCGGGATATTTTGAGCCACCCCGATCTGCATATACTGCTGAGTGATGAAGGCCCCATCGAATTCCCGTTTTATCCGCTCGAAACCACGCTTCGAACACCTGATGCATGGGGTGTTCTGCGCACCGATACCGGTATGCTGCAGATTGTGATGCCCGAAGTGCCTGATGCCACCTCGTACCGCGTGCATCTCGGCGATGACGGCCGCACCTTCAGCCGGGTGCAGTCCTTCCAGCCCGGCGACCCGTTATTACTGGACGAAACCGAACCGGAAACCCCTGTTTACCTGCGCGTACAGGTAGTGTCGGACCATGCCGGTCCCTATTCCGAAGTTCTGGCCGGAAATCCCTCATCAACACCTCCCCGGCTGCTGATGGTGAACGGATTCGACCGTCCCATAGCCGGCAATACGCGCGATTTTGTGCGGCGTTACGTACCGGAAGTAGTGGCAAACGGCTACGCTTTTGACAGTGCCACCAACGAAGCCGTAGCCGACGAACTTATAAGCCTGAATGCCTACGACGCCGTCATCTGGATTCTGGGAGCAGAAAGTACCGCAGACGAAACGTTCTCGACTGCAGAACAGGCGCGCGTTCAACACTATCTTGATGGGGGCGGTAGCCTTTTTGTTAGCGGGTCGGAGATCGGATGGGACCTGGACCACCGGGGATCTGCCGCAGACCGCGCGTTTATGCATAATTACCTTAAATCTGCCTATATGGCGGATGCACCCGGCAACCAGAGCAACACCTGGTACCTCGCCGAAGGCACTGCGGATGGTCCGTTTGCCGCGATCAGCAGCATACAATTCGATAACGGCACACAGGGAACCTGGAACGTGAGCTGGCCGGATGTACTTAGCGGCATTAACAGCGGAGAGATACTGATGCGCTACACCGGCGCCCCCACGCCCAACGGCGCGGCCACGGGCTACAAAGGGAGCTTCCCGGGCAGTACAGCGGGTGCAGAAGGTGTCGTCCTGGTAATGGGATTCCCCTTCGAAACCGTCTATCCTGCCGGTACACGGCTGGCGCTTATGGACGAAATTCTCGGCTTTTTGCTGGATTCACTGCCCAGTAGTATCGCGACCGGGCCGGACCAGCTCCCCCTTACCCTCCGGCTTGATCCCAATTACCCCAATCCTTTTAATCATCAGACCAGGCTGCGTTACCACCTTCCCGAGAGCACACATGTGCACCTGGTGATATACAATGCCATGGGGCAGCATGTGCACGAACTGGTGAATACGCTGGGTCAGGCCGGAACGCACGAAGTTCGATGGGATGCGGCGGGACTGGCCAGTGGTGTGTACATCAGCGCCCTCACCGCGGGAGGAAAAACCGTACACCGCTCGATGATGCTTTTAAAGTAACTGGACTTGAATTAATGAATCCTCAATCCCATCCTTTCTATTAAATCACTCCCCATCAATTCATGTACAAAAATGTATAAACTATTTATTTTTCCCATTTTAGCAGGCAGTATTTTATTCATCTCCTGCAATCCGGACCGTAATCATACAACCGATGGTACAAATCATGCAACAGAAGGTAAAAGCAACGTGAACGTTTCAGAAGCAACTCTCGACTCCCTGATTAATCTCATGACTCTTGAAGAAAAAATAGGCATGATCCATGCCAGTTCGTCCTTTACGTCGGGCGGGGTCCCCCGGCTGGGCATTCCCGAACTTGTGCTGTCCGACGGTCCGCATGGTGTACGTCATGAGCATGGCCGCGGCTGGTATGCCCTTGAGGATGCCGACGATAGCGTAACCTACCTTCCTGTGGGCATCTGCCTTGCCTCAACCTGGAACAAAGACCTGGGGTATTCTTATGGCGAAGTGTTGGGCAACGAGGCCAAAGAGCGGGGCAAGCATGTGTTGCTGGGACCCGGAATCAACATTATCCGCAGCCCGCTGAACGGCAGAAATTTTGAATACCTCAGCGAAGATCCCTTCCTTGCCGGAGTGATGGGAGTGGGCTATGTGAAAGGGTTGCAGGCGCAGGGTGTGGCTGCCTGTGCAAAGCATTATGCCGCCAACAACCAGGAGACGGACCGCCACAATATTGATGCGATCATCAGCAGGCGCGCACTGCACGAAATCTATTTCCCCGCGTTCAGGGCCGTGGTACAGGATGGCGGCGCATGGAGCATCATGGGCGCATACAACAAAATCAACGGCCAGTACACCACGCATCACGAATACCTCAACAATGTTGTGCTGAAAGGCGATTGGGGCTTTGATGGGGCCGTGATCAGCGACTGGGCATCGGTAAAGGATACCCGGGAAGCGCTGATGTACGGAACCGACATAGAGATGGGTACGGAACTGGTAAGAGACTTCAATAATCCTGATTATGATGAGTTTTACCTGGCACGGCCTGCCAGAGAAATGATAGAGAGCGGCGAAATCGATGAAAGCGTTGTGGATGATAAAGTGCGGCGCATTTTACGCCTGATGCACCGTACCACCGCCATGGGCGACCACGGTCCGGGGAAAAGGAATGTTGCAGAGCACCAGCAAACGGCACTGGAAGTGGCACGGGAAGGCATCGTGCTGCTTAAAAATGACGGTTTGCTGCCTCTGGATAAAAAAGAGATAAAAACCCTTGCTGTTATCGGCCATAATGCCACAAGGCTTTTTGCCCAAAGAGGAGGCAGTTCACAGGTTAAACCCCTGTACGAAGTTACGCCTCTTGAGGGGATTAAAAACCTTGTTGGTGATGATATTGAAGTAGTATACGCTGAAGGCTACGAGCCCTATTACGACGAAACGCTTTTCAGGGAAGTTTCGGGTGAAGCGGCCTCACAATC
>JAIVHB010000147.1:0-2832 GCA_020201275.1 Rhodothermaceae bacterium
CCCTTATCAAGAAATCCGTTATGCCACAGAAACGCGGCCATGGGCCCGTTTGCCGATCCGGTAACCGGATCTTCCGAAACACCCAAAGACGGGGCAAAGAACCGCATGTGCCAGTCTACATCACGGTCGCCGGTATCTGTTGTCACTACGGCAAAACCTGTCAGATCATGGCGTTCGTTCAGCTTCCTCATCAGGTGTACATTTGGCTCAAGGGTACCCAGGCTTTCATAGTTGGCAAGCGGCACATAACAGTATCCGTCGCCGGTTATCTGAGGCTTGGCCTTTTGACTGAGTTCCACTTCTGATACCCCGAGGGCCGCGCACAGCACCGAATAGTCGTCGGGGTAAGGGAAGAATGAGGGTATCGGAAGGCTCATTTTTACGTAGGGATTCAGGTCTTTCCATTCGAGGTCGATGGTAATCGGCCCGGATTTGGTCTCGGCCACAAACGACTGTGGCTCATTCACTTCAAGACCGAACTCACCCTGCTCGGCAAGCACATGAAACAGGGCTATGGTGGCGTGCCCGCACAGGCTTACCTCCTGCATCGGAGTAAACCAGCGGATCCGCAGGTCAGCATCCTCAGTTTCGGGTTTCAGCATGAAGACGGTCTCCGAAAGATTCATTTCGTTGGCAATACGCTGCATCTGATCGGAGCTCAGTCCATCTGCGTTCAGTACCACTCCTGCCGGATTGCCGGAAAAGGGTTTTCGGGTAAATGCATCGACCTGGTAAATACGTACACTGTTCATGAATGATGATAATTTGTCGGGATGAGTGAATTTTTACCGGAAAAAACCGGTTCGGCGTTATAGCGCAAGTTAAATAATTACAGAATAATAATCTCGATCTCCGTAAAATTTAAAAAAGCCATATCGCAGCGCCTCATGTTTTCCAGATGCGGTTATTCTACCACTTCAACCAGTTCCACATCAAAATAGAGTGTAGCATTTGGCGGGATCACATTTCCGATACCTCTTTCACCATAAGCAAGGCTGGCCGGAATGATCAGTTTCCTCTTCTCACCGGGCCGCATGTCGAGCAGACCCTGGTCCCAGCCCTGGATCACGGCACCTGTACCCACATTGAATTCAAAAGAATCTTCACGGATGAATGAACTGTCGAACATCTCTCCGTCTTCAAGATATCCGCTGTAGTTGACCCGTATGCGGTCTCCGGATTCCGGCTTGTCGCCCGAACCTTCTTCCATTACCACATACATCAGACCTGATTCCATGGTTTGTACATCGGCTTCGTCATACTCCCATGAAACCGGCATTTTTCTCACTTCCAGCAGCTCTATTTCAAAGGTGAGTTCTTCGTTCGGGGGTATCACATCGCCCGCACCCTGCTCACCATAGGCAAGTTCCGGCTGGAGTACGAGGCGGCGTTGTCCGCCCACTTTCATTCCCTGCAGACCGATATCCCAGCCATCAATGAGCATTCCTACACCCAGCTGAAATGTGGCGGGTTGCCCAATGTCGCGGCTGTCTTCAAAAACATCGCCGTTTGAGAGCATCCCCTTGTAATGGACCGTAATAAAATCGGATTCACCGGCTGTTTCGCCATCGCCGACCACCAGGTCTTCGATTTCAAGGCCTTCGGGCAGCTCGGGCAGCACGGGCTGTGCCTCTTTCTCTGCGCAGGCAGAAAAAACAAAGGCTGTTAAAGTGATAATAATAATCAGGTAATTGAATCTGGTCATGGTTTTGTTTGATAATTTACTTTTCAGTTATAAGCCGACAAATGGTATCGAATCCTGAGCTAACACTCAACATCAAATTCTGAGGGGGTTAAATGGCAGTTCCAATCGCGTTCCGGGGGTCTGTTCCCGGGGCCGGCAGCTTCATGGGTATACTAACGTCGCAGGGCCTCCCGGATTATACGCATAGTTCTCGCCAACTGCAGGCCGTGGTAACCCGAGAACTCGGAATCCCTTTTCAACTGTATTGTTTTGAGAAACTGGGTTACGGCATAATGCGCCGGTTCGGGTTCATCATAGGTATAATCGGTATCGCCCGATGCCTCCCCTTCAAATGTCCGGAAAGCGGCTTTTCTTGCTAACACATCGGCAAACACATTGCCGGCCCGGCCCGAGGCAAACCGCCTGTGGTGGTTCTTCCGGCTGTTGGCAATAAAAAATACCGACGCCGCCGAACTGTTCTCAAACCTTAGAAAACACTGGATGGAGACCGGATCGCCGGCTTCTGATACGGCCATGTGCGCCTGCACGCGGTTCACATTCGATCCCGACCAGTTATGTGCCAGAGCTATATCTTCAAGGATGTAACCCAGGAACGACTCTGTCCCTTTTTCAATCGGCATCCCCTCCAGCTCTCTCACCGATTGATAGAGATCGAACCGGGGCAGGTGACGGCGCATCCACCGGGTGCCCTCGGAGAATACCGCCCAGTTTGAGTACTGTATTGAAATGCCCGACTCTTCTGCCGAATAGAAAAGCTTTTCGGCCTCGGCTACCTGCATCGGAAGTCTTCCCACGATGAATAGATGGTAGCCCTGTTTCACCAGGTTCAGGGCTGTTGCAAAACGGTCTGGTCCCTCGTCGAGAAGGATGCAGGCCTGCACTCCCGCCAGGGCGGGTATGTCGGAGGCGATCACTACCTCGCTCACGGTGGGGTGCGGACGCAGGTATTTCTCCCACACCACAGCCCGGCTCACGGGTCCGAGTATTCCGATTTTCAGATTTTGAGACATGATGAGCAGGTAATTTCGCCCCTTCGGTTCTACACAATTTAAAAGGTGACAACGATGGGGGTGTTGGTATGCTTCGAATTAGGGAACAATTGAACAATAGAACATTTGAACAGCGAA
>JAIVHB010000147.1:2933-16481 GCA_020201275.1 Rhodothermaceae bacterium
TCACCTCTTAAATAGTGTTGCCGGCTGGTAAAATTACATGTTCAGCATGACGGAGGTGGGCCTCAGTCAGCAGCGGTTTTCAGGTTGAAACTGAAGGAGGTTCCCTTATTTAGCTGGCTCGACACACTCAGGTCGGAACCGTGCAGTTCGAGTATTTTCTTTGCAATAGCAAGCCCGAGTCCTGCTCCGGTGCCGTCGGTGTTACTACGGCTTTTGTCTGCCCGGTAAAAACGGTTGAATATGTGTGGCAGGTCCTCAACAGATATCCCATTACCGGTGTCTCTCACCTCGATCTTCACGTAATCAGAACTGTTGACAGGGGTTATATGAACCTCCCCGCCATCAGGAGTGTACTGGATGGCATTGTCGATAAGGTTCGAGATGGCCCTTTCTACCAGTTCGATGTCGGCATAAACCGCGGGCAGGTTTTCCGGCAGCTCTGCCAGAAGCCGGATATTCTTTTTGGCCGCATCCGGCTTGTACTGCAGCACAAGATCCTGCACAAGTTCCGCTATGCAAAAACTTTCGAAGCGCGGCCTGACCTGTTCGGCATCCAGCTTCGACAGCTCGAAAAGTTCGCTCACAAGACGTGCGAGTTTTCTCGTATTGTTGATAACAATCTGAATGTAATGCTCTTTCTGTTGCCCGGTGAGCCGGTCACCCATCATTGTGAGTGTTTCCAGATACCCCTGCACCGATGCCAGCGGGCTCCGCAGGTCATGTGAAATGTTTGCTACCAGTTCCCGGCGCTGCTTGTCGACCTGCTGCAGGGCCTCGAGATTGGCCTGTACGGTATCGGTCATATGGTTGAACGACCGGGCCAGTTCACCGATCTCATCGGTCGAATTGATGTTGATCCGTTTATTGTAGTCGCCCGCAATTACCGAATTGACCACATCATTCATCTCCCGGATGCGGCTGGTAAGCACCCTGAACAGCACCAGCCCCACAATACCCGTAAAAACGACCGTGAGTGCAATAATCATCACCGTCGATTGCATGATGTAGCTGTTCCGGACAACAGCGAACATGGAATCGTACCGCTCATTACCCAGAATCACATATAGGTAGCATCCACTTTCACCCATAATTTCAAGCTTTGCTGCCGAAAACGGTTTCCGGTTGTCCGGCTTCAATGGGTTGTCGCCAAGTATGGGGAGCTCGGCATTCGTAAGAAAACGCTGCAAAGGCTCCGGGTCTACACTGGTCTTTTCAACTTTCTTGTCCGGCGGACAGAACGAGGCCTTTATGTGGCCGTCGTTATCGAGCAGATAGATCTGTATACGCGGGTTGATGCCCATCATCTGGTTAATCTTATCCCGCAGCTGATCGGTATCGATAGTATCCTGTACCAGCGGCTCAAACTCGGCGGCCAGGTGTGCCGCAAGATCCCGGTTCAGTTTCTGCTCGCTTTCATCCATATAACGCACCACCGAATTTACCGACAGGGTGAGCATGATGGCACCCATGAGCACCAGCAGCACCAGGAAAAGCCCGGCGATCCTGGCATAAAAACTTCTGAAAATACCAGCCATCACCCCAACTCTCCTTTTTCCGCAAAGCGGTAACCCAGGCCCCAAACGGTTTTGATGTAGCGGGGCTCTGATGAATCATCTTCAATCTTGCTTCTGATGCGGTTTATGTGCGAATTCACCGTGTGGCTGTACCCGCCGTAATGATATCCCCAGACCACATCCAACAGTTCCTGACGGCTGTAGGCCCTTCCCGGATTTTCAGCGAAAAGCAGCAGAAGCTCAAATTCCTTGGTCGTAAGCTCCAGAGATACATCCCGCAGCAACACTTTCCGCTTCTCAGGGAATATCTGAAGATCGCCGAAAGTGAGTTCCCTGTACGTTTTGCTGTTGTTCTGCTCGCGGTCTACTTCAATGCGCCGGAAAATGGATTTAACCCGGGCAAGCAGCTCTCTGATCCCAAACGGTTTGGTCATGTATCCGTCGGCACCCAGTTCCAGCCCCAGCACCTTGTCGAGTTCATCGGATTTTGCCGTAAGCATTAGCACCGGCATGGAGCGGTTGCTGCTGCGGATCGATTTGCAGACCTCAAACCCGTCCATGCCCGGCAGCATGATATCAAGCACCACCAGCGACCAGTTTTCTTCAAGCGCCCTTTCCAGGCCTGCCAGGCCGTTATGTTTCACCTCGGCACGGTATCCCTGTTCACTTAGGTTCAGACGGATAAGCTCGGCTATGTCCCTGTCGTCTTCTATGATGAGTATCGATTCTGTTTTCTTCTTTTCCATAACCGCTTCCATAGTTCGCCTGCTTTTCTGTTTCTGTAAGAAATTACTTTTCAGGGGTACTCCAACAAACAACACATAGTACTGACCATTTATTTTAGTTTTCATCACATATGTGTAAACTCTTCAGGTACTTCCTGAACCAGTCCACACTTTTTTTATCGCCGCAGCCGCTTACGACGAACTGACCCGGCCAGGCAGAGACGGACGGGGATGTTTACATTTTCCCATCCTTTGCCGGTGGAAATCCGGGGCTCACCAACCTGACGGGCCATCCCGGTGTTGTGGTACCGGTAATAAGGTCGCTTGTGATGGTTTTGCTATCAATACCGCAACTATTGGTTCGGCATTACTAACGCAAGTATCATATATACAAGAATGGGCGATCCCACACCAAAAAGGGTTAGTATAACCCAGATAATCCTGACAGTGCCCGGATCCCAATTAAAATATTCTGCGAGACCACCGCATACGCCAAAAAGCATTTTGTCCAGAGATTTTGTTAGCCGTGCCATAGTACCGGATTTTTAAATAATGATGAAGTCGTTTAAGACTGATGAAATTATTGAAGGATAATGATGGTAAATACGTAATCCCGCTAAAGGTGTTGCAGACAAGTTAGACGGCAACATTGGCGAACGGATTTTTCTTAGGAACAATCGGCTTTTTGAATTGTAAAGATAAGCTGATAACTTAAACGGAATTTAATATTTCTGGCCCTCTAACCTGCAAATAACGCTTAAAGAGTTTAATAATGACGTTCAACGCTGACGGCGTCCGCCTTTTGATGCTTGCCCCTCTGAGCTTTCTGTTGGCAAGCTGCATAACCGACGTCAACAAAACACCATCCGACCACGAAATTCCGGTCATTACGGAAGTTGCCATTGTGGAGGAACCTGTATTTGACAGCTTCGGAATTGAAGCCGGCAAATTCGACGTTCACACCTACAGGATACGCAGGAACGACAACCTGTCCGGTATTTTGACACAGTACGGCATATCTCACCCAACCGTGAACCGCATTGTGAGTGCATCCAGGGGCATTTTTGATGTTCGCCGAATTGTTGCCGGCCGCCCCATGCATATCTACACCACGGCCGATTCCCTGCAGAATGTTGAACATGTAGTTTACGAGCAGTCCTACCGCGATTATGTGGTATTTACCCTCGGCGAAGACATTGCTGTACGAACTGAACAGAAAGAACTGGAAAAACGCCTTCGCTATGTTGAGGGGGTCATAAACGGATCTCTCTATGCAACACTGATGGATGAGGGGGCCGATCCCGCACTGGTCAGTGAAATGGCAAATGTATTCGCATGGCAGGTCGATTTTTACCGCATCCAGCGGGGCGATACATTCAGGGTTCTTTACGAGGAGGAACTGATAGAGGGCATTCCGGTAAGCATCGGTAAAATTAAGGCGGCCCAGCTTTTACACTTCGGTAAAGAGTACAATGCCATCCACTTCGTTCAGGACAGCCGGGTTGAATACTTCGATTTTGAAGGTAATTCGCTCAGAAAGGCATTCCTCAGGGCGCCGCTGGAGTATACACGAATAAGCTCACGATTTACAAACCGCAGGTTCCACCCTATACTGCGCAGGAATATTCCCCATCATGGAACCGATTATGCCGCCCCCACCGGAACTCCCATCAGGGCTGTTGGCGATGGTGTTGTTACCCGGTCGGCCTACGACAGGAACAATGGCAATAATGTTCGCATCCGCCATAACAGCGTTTACGAAACCGGATATCTGCACATGTCGAGGATCGCGAACGGAATCAGGCCGGGAACAAATGTAACACAGGGACAGATCATCGGCTATGTTGGCAGCACGGGTCTTGCTACCGGACCGCACCTCTGTTTCAGGTTCTGGCAGAACGGGAAGCCGGTTGACCCCCACCGGGTTGAGATGCCATCTTCCGATCCGATACAGGAATCCCAGAAATTAGCTTTTGAAACACAGAGAGACCAGCTGACCGCACTGCTCGACAGCGGCACATCCGTGAATGAACCCCCTGCCTGGTCGATCTCATCGCAGATTGCCGGGATGTACCCTGCACTCATCCAGCCGCTTATCATCCAGCAGATTTCCCTCTGAAGTTTTTTTTAAAGGCTGCTGACCTGCACTTTTTATGCAAATAACTGCTCAGGGATGGGTTGTTATGTACTTGAGTGCCCTCACCACCTGATCCGTATTTTCAGCAACAGCACTGGCCGCGGCATCTACCTCCTTGAGCGCATGTATGAATTCTTCGGGATGTATTACGATAAGCGCCTTGCCAAGTGCACTTGCATATCCCGCATCGAAAGCGGCGTTCCACTGCCTGTACTTATCCCCGAACCGGACAACCACCACGTCCGCGTTTTCGATAAGGGTTCTCGTCCGGGCGGCATTCAGCCGAGCACCCTTCTGATCTTTCCAGAAGTTCTTCTCCTCATCGCCAAATATCCTGGTCCCCATGTGATCACTCGCATCATGATCGGTAACCGGACCTGTAAACTCAACGGGCAGTTCGAGTCTTTTTACACCATCAATAATTTCGTTTCGCCAGTCGGTGTGAATCTCGCCGGCGAGGTAAACTGTCCAAACCATAGTTTTTCTCCTCATTATTTCAGTCATACTGCAATTTACCACCGCAATCAGACCTGTTTCAGTGGCATTGAACGCCACAGCCAGTGAGTCCCTGACCTGCGGCTGTCGGATATCTGCCGTACGTATCAAACATATCTGTGACGAACAAAGTCTGAAAGTAAATCAGCTATTCAAAGTATCAGCTACATGATGTAAGTAATGGAATTCCGGCCGCATCCTCAACTATTTCACAACAAAATGGTTACCGGCCATCAGCCATCCTGCCAGCATGCAAATATCTCAAGTCTCAAGTCATATATCTCATATCTAAATACAAATCCACAATCGCCCTTGACACTGATGTACGAATTTCATTATTTACACATAAATCACACAGTACATCATGGATAACGCACAGCTGACCAGAAAACAGAAAGAGTTCTTCGAGTATATCGTTAATTACCGCAACGAAAACGATATATGGCCCACATACCGTGAAATCGCCGATGAGTTTGGTTTCAAGTCGCCCAACAGTGTCACACAAAACCTGCAGGCCCTGCTCAACAAGGGTTATCTGATACGTGGTGACGACAACGAGTATGAAATAAACCCACGATTCGACGACGGGTACAGCAATCAGAACTCATCGGGGATTCCGATAAGGGGTATCATCGCTGCGGGGCTTCTGCAGGAAGCCGTGGAGGCCGACCTCGGCAATATCGGAATGCAGAAACTTTTCCCCCATCTCGAGAAGATGTTTGCCCTGCGCGTATCAGGTTCAAGCATGTCCGACGCCGGTATCAGCGACGGGGATTTTGTTCTTCTTGTAGATAACGACATCAGCAATGGCGACATTGGCGCCGTTATGTACAACGGGGAAACAACCCTGAAAAGGGTTTTCTTCAGTACCGACGGCCTGCGGCTCGAACCAGCCAATGATTCTTACAGCGATATCGTGATTAAACCCGACATTTTTGAAGAGGTGAAAATTGTTGGGCGCTATGTAGGCCATGTGAACCGGAACGGTCTGTTCAGGTCGACCGACCACTGACATAACACCGCCATCACAACACCGCCATGATCGGGTTTATCTGCTGGGTACTTATAATTACACTGTTCATCCTGTCGTTCCCGGCCCTGAAGTATCCGTTCATACCCGGTTTTCTGCTTGTAATCGGTGGAATCGCGACATACGGTTTCTGCTTCACCTTCGATCACTTTGGAATCTTCTTCTGGACTGTACAGCTTTTTTTCATTTTATGCACTTTCCTGACCGATTATCTGAGCAGCCTTTATGCTGTTCGTATGCACGGTGGTTCAAATAACGCCGTTTACGGCAGCCTGGTTGGTCTGGTATTCGGCCCTTTCCTCATTCCATTTGCCGGCCTGGTAGCCGGTCCGTTTATCGGGGCTGTTTTGGCCGAGTGGCTCATCAGCCGTAAAACCCTCCGGATGGCCATTCGTTCGGGCCTCGGCGCCCTCATTGGCCTGGCCGGAAGCACCTTTCTCAAGGCATTCATTCAGCTCAGCATGATCCTCACATTTGCGGCCTGGGTAATCTGGCACTGATCAGAGATTTGAATCCCCTGTGACCACGCTTTTCCTTAAATTCTGACATCATTCAACAGACATTATTTATCATGGCACACGAATTACAGGATTTTAACAACGATGTGGTGATTCAGAGTAAAACCACTCCAGTCGTTATAGATTTCTGGGCAGAATGGTGTGGCCCCTGCCGCACGCTCACCCCTGTTCTGGAAAAACTGGCAGCCGAAGCCCGCGGACAATGGAAGCTTGTAAAAATAAATACCGAAGAGCACCGGCAGATTGCAGCCCAGTTTGGCATACGCAGCATCCCATCCGTTAAAATGGTCTCTCATGGTGCCATCATTGCAGAATTCCAGGGCGCACTGCCGGAGCCCGCAGTCAGAAAATGGCTTCAGGACCATCTGCCCGCCGACCAGGACAGTGAGATGGAAACCGAAATGCTGCAGACGCTGCTGCAAGCCGGCGAACGGGAAAAGGCGCTCGAAATATGCGAAGAACAACTCAAGGAGGCAGACAGCCCCGAATTGAGGGCCCGTGTGGCCATGCTAAACCTACCCGGAGAAATCGCCCGGGCCGAAGCGATGCTTGCAAGCCTGCAGGATGAACAGAAGTTTGAAATTGAAAAAGAGACCCTGAATACAATCCGGCATCTAAAAATGTCCGACACCGCCACATTAGCTGACGCCGGGAATCCGGCCGCCGCAGAATCCTACAAGAACGGCATAAAGGCCCTGTTCAGCGGCGACTATGAACATTCGATCGAATCTTTTCTCGATGCCATGATACGCGACAGGAAACTCGACAACGACGGGGCCAGAAAAGCGCTCATTGCCATCTTCACCATATTAACCGATCATCACCCCCTCAGCATAAAGTACAGGCGGCGGTTTTCGATGGCACTATACTGATTACCGGATATTGCGGGATGCCGTTCCGGTTTAAACCCGGACGGACGCATACAGGGCAACCGGCTTTATAAAAAATCAAGTGCCGGTTTTACGTGCCGGGGTTTACCGTTTCCGGTTTTTTCACCGTTTCAAAACGCTCCCTCATCCCCTTCACAGCATCGTGCAGCTGGCTGTCTTTAATCCAGGCGCGGCCGCCATCGTGCTGAAACCGTTTTCTGTTTTTGATCTTCATGGCCTGCAGATGCAGGGTTGGTAGCACTTTTTTTTCCATATCCGTTTTATATGGCGCGGAACAGGACGCCTGAAAATTGTTTTGATTTCATCTTTATTTGACGGTCGGCTTATCGTGGTTCCGGGCTCATAAATGAACACTTGATCACCGTACTTTAATCAGAAACGCGATCAGCCCTCGCCCGATAACTCACGAATACGACACCAACCGGCCGGCAGTGTCACAGTAAAAATAAGAAACTCCCCGCTCAAAACACCCCATTCCATCAGAATAGATATTAACCCGCAATGGGTTATTGCTCCTCTTTAAAAAATGTGATATATTTTCAAGCTCGAAAACAAACAGAAATTACCTGAGAAACACTATGTTCGCAGTTGTTGAAATCGGTGGCCACCAGTATAAAGTAGCCGAAAATGATGTAATCTTCGTTGACCGCCAGGCAAATGAGGCCGAAGATAAACTCACTTTTGATCGCGTACTGCTGGTCAACACCGGGAAAAAAATTGACGTTGGCACCCCATTGGTCGAAAAAGCCAGTGTTGAAGCCACTGTGGTCCGCAACCTGAAAGCCGATAAAATTATCGTCTTCAAGAAAAAACGCCGCAAAGGCTACCAGAAAAGAAACGGTCACCGTCAGCATCTGACCGAGATTAAAATTGACAAAATAACAGCCTAACCTAAGAGAACTGAAAAATGGCACATAAAAAAGGTGGTGGTTCAACCAGAAACGGCCGCGATTCACAGTCAAAACGCCTCGGTGTAAAGAAATTCGGCGGCCAGGTTGTTAAAGCCGGAAATATTATCGTCCGTCAGCGCGGTACCAAGTTTCATCCCGGCGAAAATGTCGGATGTGGCACCGACTACACGCTCTTTGCTACCGCAGATGGTACTGTCGAATTCCAGACCGGGAAAAATTCGCGCAGGTTCGTAGCTGTAGTCAGCAACTAACAGATTTTTACGTTTGCACAAGCCCTGATACCATTGGAATCAGGGCTTTTTTTTTATCTTGAGGGTATGAAAAATCCAAGTATCCGGGGTCTTGAACCCGAAGTGCCCATACATACCATTTTTTGCATCGGCCGCAACTACGCCGAACATGCAAGGGAGCTGAAAAATGAGATACCCACAACACCGGTCATCTTTTCCAAGCCGGTAACAACCGTCATTTACGACGGCGACTCCGTAATACTGCCGCCCCAGAGCAGTAATGTGCATCATGAAGTGGAGCTTGTGGTCGCTATTGGCCGTGAAGGGAAAAATATACCCAAAGGCGACGCCCTGAAGTATGTTGCCGGCTACGCCGTTGGCATCGATATGACTGCCCGCGACATACAGGACAAACTCAAGGACAAGGGTAAACCCTGGGAACTCGCAAAAGGCGCCGATACGTTCGCTCCCCTGGGTAATTTTATTACTGCGGAACAAATTGATGATCCGACGGCTATTGATATAGTACTGAGTGTGAACGGCGAAATACGGCAGAAAGGGACCACTGCCGATATGCTTTTTCCTGTAGATGTTCTCATATCGGTCCTGTCAGACTATTTCACCCTGCATCCCGGAGATCTTATTTTTACCGGAACACCCGAAGGGGTGAGCAAGGTGGTGGCAGGCGACAGGATCGAAGCCTCAATTGCCCTTGGAAAGTCCCGCCTCAGCGTTAATGTGACCAGATAACCTAAACTGCTTTGCAGCAGAACAGAGTGATGTTCCCCAAAAAAGGATTACTATTCATCGCAGGCTTCGCGGCCATCGTACTAATTGCCGCTTCATCTGCCCTTGCCCAGCAACGCCCGGCGTTTCTGAGCGACGATGTGCAGTACCTGTGGCCAACAAATGCCAGCACCTACCTGTCGGCAACTTTCGGTGAAACACGTTCATCCAATTTTCATGCCGCGGTCGATATCGGCACCTGGGGCCGCGAAGGGTTCGATGTGTATGCCACACGCGACGGCATCCTCCACAGAATTGGCGTGAGTCCGTACGGATACGGCAATGTAATCTACCTGAAGCACGACGACGGCTCGTTTTCTGTCTATGCCCACCTTCAGGATTTTGAACCACAAATCCGGGCTATTGTCGATTCCATCAGGCTGCGCGATTTCAATGCCGATTTTGACCGGAACATGGAACGTTTCCATATCCGATACAAACAGGGGGATGTGATCGGGCGCACAGGATCAACCGGGATCGGCCCCCCTCACCTGCATTTCGAACTGCGCACGCCCGACAACAGGCCGTTCAATCCCAAGCTTGCCGGTATCTCGATACCCGACAATATTCCGCCGCGGTTCAACGGGCTGTCGGTGGAACCTTTAAGCCCCGATGCGATGATCAACGGAAAGCGCGGTATACACACTGCCGTGCCGGCCATAAGGGGCGGTGTGTTTGATTTCGGTACCATTCAGGTAAGCGGCGAAATCGGGCTCGCTGTGGATGTATCCGACAGGGCCGACAATGCCAATAACGTTTATGCCGTGTACGAACTGGAGCTTTTTGTTGAAGGCGAGCGCTATTTCTACTCCAGGGTCGACAGCTTTTCCTACAATTCGGCCGGGCAGATGTTTCTTGACCGAGTGTACCCCCTTCTGAGGACTACCGGACGCGGATTTCAGCGTCTTTTCGTACGCACCGGTAACAACCTGCCCTTTTATAGAACGAACGCCCGCAGGGGCCGAATCCGGCTGCCCGAGGGTACCCATACATTTACCGTTCTGGCGCGTGACTATGCCGGAAACGAATCGAAAGCACAGGGACGGTTTGCAGTGAGTACCATCACCGAAGAACCTGTTCGTACGCCCATCCAGCAGGGTTTCATCCCGCCGCCGCCCATCATCGCCATGAACGGGGATGTACGCGATTTCACCCGATGGCACTGGAACGGTAACTGGATAGCCCCCGGTACCGTCACAAAACCGCTCGAGATCACCCTGCTGCGCGACAATGGCAACAAGGCCGAAAAGTTCACGTTTCACAGCGCCATTTCGAATTCCTGGATTTCACTTGAAGAAGCCAGATCGGCCATATTGGCCACATCCGATGGTTACTCCTACGAACTGCACCGGATGCATCCAGGCGTGGTAAACGCCATCTCTACGTTCGACCAGAAAGCCTGGGCAAGATTCAGCGAGAATGCCCTTTTTGATTCAATGTCGGTGGGCATAAGCTATAGGATTGAAAAGAATGGCCTGCCTTCGGTTTCGGTAATGCCCGATATCGAGCCCCTGCGTACCAGTTTCAGGCTCAGCTTCGATCTGAAAGGCATCCCGGATGAACTGATGCACAAGATGGGCTTCTACTCTCACAACAGCCGGCGCAACTCGTACGGTTATGTTTCAACACAACGTAACGGCACCGTACTCACTGCCACACCCCGGCAGCTCGGATCCTATTACGTGCTCCCCGATACCACCGCACCGGAGATCTCAAACCCGCGCATCTACCGGAGGGCCGACGGAAAATGGTTTGCTACTGTACAGGTAAAAGACGATCTGAGCGGAGTCGATTACCGTAAATCTACGTTTTATGTAAATGGTGTACGTGGTATCGCAGAATACGATCCGTATGGCAGCGTGCTCATATATCATCTGCCCGGTTTCAGGCCACGCAGGGTGAACACACTACGTGTGGAGATTGGTGACGCATTCAATAACCGCACCCGGGCCGAATTTACTGTGAATAACTGAGCTGCTCCGGGTATGCCCGACACCGGCCAGGCCCTGGTAGCCGCTGGTGACCTGAGATAACCGGGCGAACACCAAACGCTTGCCTATCCGGTAGCAGCAACGCAGCTGATCTCGACAAGTGCTGATTTTGGCAGTGTTTTTACGGCTACCGTTTCCCGGGCGGGAGGATTGCTTCCGAAATGCTCTCCGTATATCTGGTTCACAACCGAAAAATCGTTCATATCGACCAGAAAGATGGAGCATTTCAGTACCTGGTCGAACGACGATCCCGCCCGGGTCAGTACCGCCTTCAGGTTCAGCATCACCTGCCTTGTCTGAGTCGATATTGAGCTTCCCGCGAACTCGCCGCTGGCGGGGTCGAGGCCGATCTGGCCCGAACAATACACGATATTATTGTGCACAACGGCCTGGCTGTAGGGTCCGAGGGCTTTGGGGGCATCAGTTGCAGTAATTGTTTTTCTTGACATGCGATCTGTGGTTGTTCTTTCGGTTAAAAAGAATGGCTCTTCTGGTATGATGGCGACAGCGAACCTGAACATGCAACCACACCGGTTGAAGTGTATGCTGCATTTGAATATATCCGATCGGAAACCAAGATGCCCGATTATATACTACCTGCTGTCTTATTCGTTACAGTCCCAGAAACCGTAATGTGAATGTATAAGGTAAGATATTGACTTTGGGCATTATATTGCACAAAGCCAAAGCTATCATTACCTTTATGTTAGATTTTCTAACCTGAAAACAGAATAATATTACCATGAAATCATATACAAAAATGGCCGTTCTGGCCCTGTTGTTGGTCGGATTCATAGCAGGTTGCGGTGGCGACCCGAATATTGAATCTGCAAAACTTAACATCCGCAATAAAGATTATAACAAAGCAATCGAATCTGCACAAACAGCAATTGAAGCCAACCCGCAAAACGCCGAAGCTTATTATTACATCGGTCTTGCATACAGTGAAAAAGCACTTCTTGAATCCGTTTACGACAGAGAAGAATTTATTGCCAGCAGCCGCGAAAATCTGCTCAAGGCAAAGGAGCTCTATGAGGAGCAGGAACTCAGCACCAGCGAGCTCAAGAATGTACCGGTACTTATCGATTTCATGTGGCGGGTGGAGTACAATGATGCAATCGAACTGGTCGATTTTGACCGCGAGCAACATCCCGACACACTGAACTTGGCGATCCGGCACCTTCAGAATGCCGCAACGGCCAACCCCGACAGTGCGATGACCTACGATGTACTTGGTGAGCTCTACTTCAGAAACAACGATCTTCCCAATGCCATCAGCTCAGTTAACAAGGCCATCGAGGTTGCCAGTGATGACGATCTGAGCCGCTACTACCGCCTTGCCTTTTTCCATCAGCAGGCAAACGAGCCCGAAAAAATCATCGATATCATGACGCAGGCATATAAGATCTGGCCTGATGATATCGAAGTGGTTCAGGAACTGGCCTATGCCTATATGAGGGTCGGCAGAACCGAGGATGCAACCGATATAGTGAATGACCTGATCAACAGGCAGCCCGACAATGCCGAATACCGGGTCGTTTACGGAACCCAGCTCTATCAGAATGTACTCACAATCAACGATGAGTTATCCAATAATCTCGACTTGCTCTATAACAAAAACCGGGAACTCAACCAGGCCAAAAGCCAGGGCTCTCCCAATCAGAATGCGATAAATCAGTTAGAGGCAGAAATCAATCAACTTGAAACTACAATCGAGGAGCAAAGAGCCGATGTTGAGCAGACTACCAATGTTGCGGAAGAGCAGCTTACCAGGGCAATCGAAATAGAGCCCCTCAACGTTACAGCCAACTATTTTATGGGTGTGATTCACCAGAACAGAGCGGCCACCTATTTTGATCTTCGCAACATAACCGAAGATAATGAACAGGCTATGCAGTACAACGAAATGGCCATGTCTGAACTGAATAAATCGCTTCCATACTACGAAAGGGCAGCAGAAGTTGAGCCCGACAATACCGATTTCTGGCTCTCGTTATTCCGTGTGTACACCACTCTTGGCATGATGGACAAAGCCGAGGAAGCACAGGGCAAAGCAGGCCTGTAATCAGATTACCTATTCATTTTTTTTTATGAAAATCAATTTTACCCGAATGGCAGGGCTTGTCCTTGCCTTCGGGTTCTTTTTTGGATGCAAAGCGCCATCCGACCTTACGGAAACCCGTTCACTTTTTGAATCCGGCCAGCTTCAACTGGCTGCCGATCAGGCCGGGCACCAGGTTTCGCGAAATCCGGAAAACGCGGAGGGGCACTACCTGTACGGGCAGATCCTGATGGAAATTGCTGCTAAAGCCGCTCCCCCC
>JAIVHB010000148.1 GCA_020201275.1 Rhodothermaceae bacterium
GCGAAAAGCTTGCGGTCGAGAGCCTCGTGTGTGAGGGTGATTTTCTCATGGGGTGTTGCAAGGGTGAGCGCATGTAATCCATTCACATCGCCGGTCCTTTCGGATGTGATGGTCACATCCCTGCGCAGCCGCTGCTTCCATGCCAGGGCCGTACCGCTCGGGCTGTCTTTCTTTGATGTGTGATGAATTTCATGCAGATCGTAGCTGATACCGTTCAGCAGGACCTCCGCATCGCGCATCACATCGATCATGGAATAGATAAGGTTCATGCCAAGGCTGAAGTTACTCCCGTATATCCATGAAAGGCCCTTGTCGGCAAGCGTCATAGAGAAAGCCACGCGCCCGCCCGGCCAGCTGAAACCGGTGCTACCCGATACCACCGGCACACCGGATGCGATCAGATCGGGGATATATGTCTGGAAAGCGTCTCCCGGCAGAAAGCTGATGATGCAGTCGTGACCCTCAAGCAGCCCCGCATCCGGTCTGTGCTCCCGGTCAAATACGGTTACGGTAAGACCTGGACGGCTTTCCGCGAGTTCAATGATGTGGCGGCCGGTTTTGCCTTTTCCAAGCAGGGCGATCTTCACAGAGCCACCTCACCATACAATCTATAATGTGCAGCACAGGTCGGGAAGATCGTTTGAAGGTAACCACAGCTGCCCGAACCTGATAATCCGCAATCACAACTGCCCGGATCAGCATTAAAGGATGCACACCCGGCGGGTATGCCGCAATGTAACAGGTTTGGTTTTTTCATTCGCCTCCGGATTTTTCAGGTACAGAAAACAGTTTACCCGAAAAGGTGGAGCCGGATGCGCCCTCATGGAAAGGTTCTGTGGAGAATGATGAAGGCGAAAAGCTTTTGAGGAGCCAATCACCCAAAGCGCTCCACGAAAGCCTTTACAGTAAAGACGAATCGTGACAATTCCGGGGATTCAGCCCACGGAACCAATACCAGCGGCGGTCATTCACCGTGTGTATTTCGGCAGGAAGTCCCATTGCCACCGGTCATCGGCACTCTTTATTATCAAGAGTATGACACCTACCGGTGGGTACCTGACTTCTGCACCTCTTCAGGTCAGGTCAATAATATCAATATAAAGCGTGGGATACAATCCCGTTTCCCATCAATACGTTTTGGTCATCGACGATGCAACCACGATCGTAAAATCGGCTTTCTGAAGCTGATCAGACTGTACATCGGCCGGGTCTTCCGCCTCAATGGTTGTTATGGTTAGTATCCTGATCTCGGGCACCAGCCTCTTCAGATACCAGTTTATGCCCTCATAGTTGTCGGAATGATAGGAACCGTTCAGGTGCAGAAACCGGACACCGCCATACAAATTCCTGTGGATAAACCAGGCCATTGTTGCATCCTTCACAGCCTGGGCATAGATCAGATTCGGAGTTCCGTGTCCGCCCATCATCTCCAGCATGGCTTTGTACATGGGAAGCTCCGTATCGACGGTAATGGGGAGTGGTGCCATCCATTTTTGCGCTTCAGCCGAAAACTGTTCCAGAACCTCCAGGCCGTTACCGTGCACCGCCGATGCATACCGCCGCGGGATGTTGGTAGCTATAAGCCGCACATCATTGGTCCGTGCAAATTCCAGTATGGGCTTGTAGTCGGTGGCATAGTTGTTCCAGAGCCGCACCTCCCGCTCGAAATTGTTCTGGCTGATGAGGCCGGAAAAATACTCATTGATCAGCACCTGATTGTCGGCCTCAAACATCTCCATGCCTACGGCCAGAGGCCTCGGATCCGATGCCAGCGATTTTGTGAGCTCAAGCTGCAGCCAGTGTGCCACCGCGTTGTTGTGCAGCTCGCCGAACATGATTACCGGATATGTGAGGGCAACATCAGCAAGTGCACTGAATGGTACCGTACGGCCGTCTTTCTGGTAAATAAGATATGCAGGCTTGTCAGCCGAGGCCGACAACGGGAGCATTAGAAATAGTAAAATAAGCGGGTAAAGAAACTTTATCAGCAATGTCATATCCAGTGATTATGTTTTCCGGGTGTGAACTTCTAAGACGATTTTTTCGGACGGCTCAAAACGGCCCATCCCTTTCTGTAAAATAGATACCCGCAAGATGATTACTATTCATCGTAGAACTATTTTTCAATTACCCATTCGCGCGGTTCCCTTAGTACCGCGATCAATTCCTCCTCACGGGAACCCGGTTCGGGCCGGAAATCGTAATCCCAGCGTACTCTGGGCGGCAGGCTCATCAGTATAGATTCGACCCGGCCGTCGGTTTTGAGGCCGAATAGTGTTCCCCGGTCGTGAATCAGGTTGAATTCCACGTACCGGCCGCGGCGGATCTCCTGCCAGTAACGCTCCGCTTCCGTCCAGCCATGATGCATCCTGCGTTCGGCAATTGGCAGATACGAAGGCAGAAACGCCTCACCGGCATCCCTCACAAAGGCAAACCGATCTTCTTTGGTGAAGGAGTCACCGGCCCGCAGATAGTCGAAAAACAGCCCGCCGATTCCCCTGCTCTCCCTGCGGTGGGTATTGTGGAAATAGGTATCGCACTCCTTCTTGAATTCAGGATAAAAACCGGCGTGGTGCCGGTCGCACGCTTTTTTGAGCACTGTATGGAAATGTGCGGCATCCTCATCGAACAGGATGTAGGGCGTAAGGTCGGCCCCGCCGCCGAACCACGAATCGCTGACCGGGCCTGATTCGGCATCCCTGATCTCAAAATAGCGGAAGTTCGCATGAACGGTCGGTACATACGGGTTTTCAGGATGCAGAACGAGTGAGATGCCTGCTGCGAAAAAATATCCGCCCTCCACGTTGAAACGTTTGCGGATCAGTTCGGGCAGTTCGCCGTGCACCACCGACGTGTTGACCCCGCCCTTTTCAAACACCCCTCCGTTGGCGATTACGCGGGTATGCCCGCCACCGCCTCCGGGACGCTCCCAGTTGTCTTCACGGAAACGTTCAACCCCGTCAAGTTCTTCGAGGGCCGAACATATCCGGTTTTGCAGATCATGAATCCATTCTGTGAATTGTTCACGCATGTTGTATCGCGGTTTATTGAGAGATTATGACCGGGATGTAACTCTTTTCAGCGGGTAAAACCCGGTCGGGTCCATTTTTTCAGACGATACTACCCGGTCCTGTCCCATACTCTTTTACCGTGTCAAAAAACGCCCTGGCATTATCGACAGGAACATTGGGAGTGATACCATGGCCGAGATTGGCAATATAGCGGCGAACGCCGAACCGTTCGATCATCCGGCGGGTCAGCTTGACAATACCGTCGGTTGGTCCCAGCAGTCTCGACGGATCCAGGTTACCCTGCAGGGTGATCTCATTGCGGGTCGCCTCACGGGCGTATTCCGGGGTCACGGTCCAGTCAACACCGAGGGCAGATGCTTTGGTGCGCTGTTTGAGGGCTTCAAGCGCGTACCAGGATCCTTTGGCGTAAAGTATTACGGGAGCGTCGCCGGCCAGGGCATCCGCAATCTGTTTCAGGTACGGGAAAGAAAACACGTTGAAATCCTCCGGGCTGAGCAAACCCGACCAGGAATCGAACACCTGAACCGCCTGGGCACCGGCCGCCACCTGCGCTTTCAGGTAGCGTACGGTGGTGTCGGCAATTACCTGCAGCAGATGGGCTGCCGCTTCCGGATGGCTGTAACAGAACGCTTTGGCCTTGCCGAAATCCTTTGAACCACGGCCTTCCACCATATAGCATAGCAGGGTCCAGGGTGCGCCGGCAAAACCGATCAGCGATGCCTGCCCGTAGAGGGCTTTCCGGGTGAGCGTAAGGGCCTCCATCACATAGTGCAGCCGGTCTTCAACATCGGGAACAGCATAGCCAAGCGCGTCTTCGGCGGAACGTACTGGGTTCAGGATGCGTGGACCCTCACCCTCCTCCAGGGTTACATGCGAT
Source organism: Rhodothermaceae bacterium (assembly GCA_020201275.1). Lineage (GTDB taxonomy): Bacteria > Bacteroidota > Rhodothermia > Balneolales > Cyclonatronaceae > RECM01. The sequence continues at coordinate 3,910 of JAIVHB010000148.1, forward strand.
CCCAGCGCCTGGGGTACCACCAGGATGTCGGAAAAAATAATGGCCGCATCGGGCGAGAACCTCCTGATAGGCTGCATCGTGATTTCAGCGGCCAGTTCGGGGGTTTCAACCCGTTCAAAAAAGCTGTATTTCCCGCGCAGTTCCATGTACTCGGGCAGGTACCGGCCTGCCTGTCGCATCATCCATACCGGCGGGCGGGTGACTTCACCACCGCGCAGTGCTCGCAGCAGCAGGTCGTTTTTCATTTCGGGAAAGTCAGTCATCGGCAAATTCGTTGAGGTTTACGGCCATTTCCATCATGGCCTCGGGGGTTGCACTGGCAGCGGTGTAGATTCCGGCTGATCCGAAGGGAGCAACAGCCGATTGCAGTGCATCCGCTGTTGTTTGACCGATAGCGATGAGCGGGCAGGACCACTGGGGCAACGGCCCGCCTTCGAAAAGGGCCTCTACCGCCGAAGGACTGTAAAAAAGGACGGCATCCGGTTTGATGGAAGGTACTGTGATATCCGTTTCCGGGAGTGTGTCATAGACAATAACCTCATGCACCAGTACGCCCGCGGCGCCGAGCCGTTCGCCGAATTCCGGACGCCGCCTCAAGCCACACCAGTGGATCAGTTCGGTGATCTGCGTGTCGAGCAATATCCGCTTTGCAAGGCCGACGGCATCATACGCATCGGGTATCACTACCGGTACATCCCCGAATCGTAATTACGTGGAGATGACGCGGGATCATACCGGCCCCCTCAGGCTGCCAATCACGCGTTTCCCCTCATCGCTGGCCAGGACGTGATCGGCCGCCACTCTTCCGATCGATTCCGCCTCATCAAGCGGCAGATCCTGCTCCGTATCGGCTTTCATGGATCCGTCGATGCTCAGTACAGAGGTTTTAAGGAAAATCCGGCCCTCACGTATAGTGGCCAGGGCCCCGATCGGCGCCGAACAGCCTCCCTCAAGAACGTTCAGAAACTGCCTTTCTGCACCGGTGCAGAGTTCGGTCTCCCGGTGGTGGATGTGCTGTAAAATCGCGTCCAGATGATCATCACCCGAACGGGTCATGATGGCGAGTGCACCCTGGGCCGGTGCGGGCAGCATCCAGTCGAGCACCCGGCTGATGCGGTCTGCAAGACCCACCCTTTTCAGACCGGCAGCGGCAAAAATGGCGCCTGTCCAGCTGCCTGCATCGAGCTTTTTAAGGCGCGTGTGTACGTTTCCACGGATGTCGGTGAGCGTATGGCCGGGATAACGGCCCAGCCACTGGGCGCCGCGGCGGTGGCTGCTTGTGGCGATAACGGAACCGTCGGGCAAATCATCATCCTCGTTCAGGTTTAATCCGTTGCGAAGAACCAGTACATCCCGGTGGTCTTCACGTTCGGTAACAGCGGCAACGGTAAGCCCGCCGGGCAGCCGCGTGGGGATATCCTTAAAGGAGTGCACGGCCAGGTCAATGCGGTTTTCTAGCAGCGCATCGTCGAGGGCTTTGGTGAATACCCCTTTGCCGCCAAGCATGGGAAGCGGTGTGTCGAGTACGAGGTCACCCTCGGTTTTGATGAAGATAAGTTCGGTCGGATGGCCCAGGCGGCGGAGCAATCCGGAAACATGTTCGGCCTGCCAGGTAGCCAGAATACTGTCTCTCGTGCCTATTCGAAGTACACGGTCAGTCAACGGACCTCTCCGGTTCCAGTTTGAACAGGGTATTGAGCATATCGGCGGCTTCGTCGTGGCGGTCGTGGCTCTCTCTGAGGTGCTCAATAGAGTGCGCCATGATCTTTTTCATGATCCGGCGGGTGAGCTGCTCAACCTGCGGCATAGTTTCGTCGGGAATTTTCTTGCGGATGCGCTCCAGTTCGGTGGCCCCGATGGCATCCAGCTTGTCGCTGAGCGCGCGAATGGTCGGAACCACGCGCTGGTCCCTCACCCAGTTGTAGAACACATCCAGCTCTTCGTCGATAATGGCCTCAACCAGCGGGATGTTGGCCTGACGCTCACGGAAGGTACTGTCGGTTTTATCGTTGAGCATATCCATATTGATGAGCTCTATGCCTTCGATCAGCTCTACCTCCGGATCGATATTTCTAGGGACAGACAGGTCGACGAGCACTTTGTGGCTGCCGTTCGTTATCCATCCGCTCAGGTGGGATGCATCTATAACGGGCTCATCGGCCGAGGTGGCAACAATAACCAGATCGGCCCAGGCACAGCGTTCAGCCATCTTTTCAAACGGTTCGACGGTTACCTGAAAGCGTTCACTCAGTTTGTCGGCGCGTTCCTGGTTCCGGTTTATCACCACCACTTCGCCTGCACCGAGCGACATCAGGTTTTTGCAGGTCACCTTGCCGATTTTTCCGGCACCTACGAGAAGAATTTTTTTGCCCTTCAGTGATTTCATCCGCCGGCGGGCCAGCTGTACGGCTGCGTAGGCGGTGGTCGCGGCTCCGATGCCCAGGCTGGTTTCATTGCGCGACCGTTTGTGAGTGCGGAATACGGCCTGCATCAGCCGATGGGTAAACCGGTCGACCATATCCATCTCTGCGGATATTTCATAGGCTTCTTTCACCTGGCGGATGATTTGAAGGTCGCCGAGAATCTGGGCTTCCAGGCCTGTTGCCACCCTGAAGAAGTGCCGGATGGCGCTGATGCCCTTCATCACAAATCCGCTGTCGTCGAACTGTTTGCGGCTGCCCCGGCTGTGGCGGATCAGCAGATCGATGAGCGCGTCGGGCTGAATATTCCGTGCAAGGATCTCGGTACGGTTGCAGGTGGAAAGAATAATAACCGCCGGAACTCCCATTATTTCGGCATCGCGGATCAATTGCAGGCGGCCCTCTCCTGTGATGCTGAATATTTCGCGCACCGGTACCGAAGCACGATGGTGATTAACCCCGATTACGATATACTGGTCGGTAATATGTTTGCTGATGCTACTCATCCACAGATGAAAGGGTCTCTTCGACGCGTTTGATTTCCACTTTTTCGGGTATGCCGGTAAAATGTTGTGTTCTGTAATAGATTTCGTCGGCCACTGCCTGCATAAACAGGGGGTGGTCGTTCAGGCCGGGCATCACTTCGAGCTGTTTAATATGCTTGCCCTCCTCCTCGATCGCTTCGCGGAGTTCGATGTCGAGCTCCATCAGCGTTTCGATGTGATCGGTAACGAACGCGATCGGAACCATGAGCAGGTACTGCACGCCGTAGTCGATGAGGCGCATTACGAGATCTTCGGTGTTGGGTTGCGTCCATTTCTGTGGGCCTACCCGGCTCTGGAAGCTTATCCAGTAATCCTCCTTACGGCCTCTCATCTCCATGATGGCCTCAACGGTTTCGTTCATCTGACGGGTGTAGGGGTCGCCACTCTCCACCTCCACAATCGGAGTGCCATGGGCGGTAAATACGATGTGCACCTTGCTGCGGTCGGCCTTGCTGAAACGTTCGAGGGTCTGGTCTATGCGCTCATTTACAGCATCCAGATAGTTTTGATTCAGATGGTAGGATTTGATCACATACTCGTTCCAGGTGATCTCCCTGCCCTCTTTTTTGAATTTCTGCCGGATGTTTTCCCAGTCGCGGAAACTGCTGCCGCTGGTGGTCCAGGAAAACTGGGGATAGAGCGGCATCAGAACCGCTTCTTCGATGCCATCCTTCAGCATTTCATCCATGATGTCTGACGCGAAGGGCAGCCAGTAGCGCATGGCCGTGTACACTTTCACGTCGAATTCAGGCAGTTCTGCACGCAATTTTTTCTCGATGGTGCGGCGCTGCAGCTCGGTGAGGGAATTGATGGGGGAACAACAGGTCGAGACCACCCTGTTTTGACGGTTCAGACAGTATTTGCTGCCCATGCATCCTTTGGGACACCCGTTGATGGCCTTGTAGTTCACCGCGATTTTGGGGGCACGGAATTTGGAGATGGTTTTTGCCAGCAGATTCTGAAAAAAACCGCCCCCAAGCCTGATGATATCCTGATCGCTGAACAGGTTATACAGGAAATACCGGATATTATCCTCGGCTGTAGGCCCGCCAAGGTTCATTAATACGATGCCAACTTTTTTCTTCCGGCCGTTCTGACTCATTAAATCGGTAATCTGTTTATGTGTTCTATGCTGTGCAAATTAACCGCTTTTTTGTGAAGAGATCGTGAAGATTCCATATGCGTTCCCTGTCGCGGCTCCTGCACGTCACGCAGCTCCTGCACGTCACGCAGCTCCTGCGCTTCACACGGCTCCTGCACGTCACGCGGCTCCTGCATGTCACGCAGCTCCTGCACGTCACGCGGCTCCTGCACGTCACGCGGCTCCTGCGAGAGTCCGGAGAGGCGCGAACGCAGTGAAGCGCAGCGCAGGACCTCGAAGAGTGCCGCGCAGGGTACGTCAGTGCCCGCAGAATCTGCAGAACTGCAGATTCTGCATCGTGGGGCTACTGATTATAATTCAAAGCTTGAGATTGATGCCAAACGCCACCATGGGGATACTGGCGTATCCCCACAAAAATCAACTCTGCAAGGTGCTTCGCACTCTTGCAGGATGATTTTTGTGTTTTTTTAGCGGCTGAGGTAGAGGCTTTTGAATTCGAAGGGGGTTTTGAAGTGTTCGTCGCTGAAGTCGTCGAGGAAGTAGATGGTTTCGCCGGTTGATTTCATTTCGGGGCCGAGTTCTTTTTTTACTTCCGGGAATTTGTCGAAGGGGAAAACCGGTTCTTTTATGGCGAAGTTTTTCAGTTTTGAGGTGAGGTCGAATTCAGAGAGTTTTGCACCCAGAATTACTTTCACACCGATTTCAGCGTCGGGGCGGCCCGTTGCTTTGGCAATGAACGGAATTGTTCGGGTAGCCCGGGGGTTCGACTCGAGTACGTAAACGGTTCCGTTTTTTACGGCATACTGCACGTTTACAAAACCGCGTACATGAAGTGCCTGTGCGATGCGCAGCTGGTACTCCTCCATGGTTTTGATTACCTCCTTGCTCAGCGAGTAGGGCGGCAGAACCGCCGTTGAATCGCCCGAATGCACTCCTGCCGGTTCGATATGTTGCATGATTCCCGCAATGTGAAGCTGATCACCATCAAATATGGAATCGACGTCCACTTCAACGGCTTCTTCAAGGTAGTGGTCGATCAGGAATTCATTTTCGGGATGGGATTCCATGATGCGATTCACGTATTCGGTTAGTTCATCCGATTTTACGGCAATCCTCATGCCCTGCCCGCCGAGAACATAACTGGGCCTGATAAGCACCGGATAACCGATCCGTTCGGCTACCTTGAGTGCACTCGCTACATCATAGGCCGTGCCGTACACCGGAAAGGGGATCTCCAGTTTTGATAACACCTCCGAAAATTTCCCGCGGTCTTCGGCCAGATCCATCATTTCGAACGGGGTGCCGAAAATTTTGATGCCGTGTTTGTGGAATCTTTTGGCCAGTTTGAGCGCAGTCTGCCCGCCCACCTGCAGTATCACGCCTTCCGGCTTCTCATGCTCGACGATGTCGAACACCCGCTCCCAGAAAACCGGCTCGAAGTAAAGCTTGTCGGCTATGTCGAAATCGGTGGATACCGTTTCGGGATTGCAGTTCACCATTATGGTTTCGTAGCCCATATCCCTGGCTGCAAGCACAGCGTGAACGCAGGAGTAGTCGAACTCGATGCCCTGGCCGATCCGGTTTGGTCCGCTGCCCAGAATCAGGATTTTTCTGCGGTCGGAAACCACACTTTCGTTCTCATCCTCATAGGTGGAGTAGTAATAGGGTGTCTGTGCCGGGAACTCGGCCGCACACGTATCCACCATCTTGAACACAGGCAGAATGCCCCACTCCTTGCGCATCGCCCTTACCTCGTCTTCGGTAACCCTGGTCCCGCTTTTGCTCAGTAAATGGGCAATCTGCACATCCGAGAAGCCGGCCTGTTTCATTTCGTAGATGTCCTCGCGGCTGATCGTTTCGAGGGTATGACCTTCGGTACGGTTCTCGAGACTCACCATATAGCTGATCTGCTGCAGAAACCACGGATCCACTTTGGTGATATCGTGTATCTCTTCGACGGATGCGCCCAGCTTAAACGCGTTTCTGATTTGCAGGGTGTTGTCCCAGTAGGGTTTCAGGAGGCGTTCACGCACTTTCTTACGCTCGATCACGTCATAGCCGTCGGCCCCGAGACCGCTTCGGCCTATTTCGAGCGACTGCCAGGCCTTGTTCAGTGCCTCCGGGAACGTGCGGCCGATGGCCATCACCTCTCCCACCGCCTTCATCTGGGTGGTGAGCACTTCGTCGGAGCCCTGAAATTTGTCGAAATTGAACCTTGGCACTTTCACCACAACGTAATCGATCGACGGTTCAAAGCAGGCCGATGATACACCCGTAATCTGATTTTTTAATTCATCCAGATTGTAACCTACCGCAAGCTTGGTGGCAATTTTGGCGATCGGATACCCCGTTGCCTTGGAGGCCAGAGCCGACGACCGGCTCACCCTGGGGTTGATCTCGATGGCAACAATACGGTTGGTACCAGGCTCCACGGCAAACTGTACGTTACAGCCGCCGGCAAAATTTCCGATCGACCGCATCATCCTGATGGCTGCATCCCGAAGCTCCTGGTACACTTTGTCGGGCAGGGTTTGCGACGGGGCCACGGTTACGGAATCGCCCGTATGAACGCCCATCGGGTCAAGGTTTTCGATGGAGCAGATGATCACCACATTGTCGTTATTATCGCGCAGCAGCTCGAGCTCAAACTCTTTCCATCCGAAAATACACTCTTCCAGCAGCACTTCGTGGATGGGGCTTAGCTCAAGGCCCCGCATCACTTTGCGCTCAAATTCATCCTCCGACCAGATGATGCCGCCACCCATGCCACCCAGGGTGAACGAGGGCCTGATTACCAGCGGGAGCCCGCCCAGTTCGATCACGATTTCTTTCGCATCGAGCATTGATTTGGCTGTTTTGCTCTTACATTGATCAATGCCAATCCGCTCCATAAGGTCGCGGAACTGCTGCCGGTTTTCGGTGATGTCGATCGCGTCGATATCTACCCCGATAATATCGATGTCGTTCTTTTCCCAGAAATGCTCATGATGCAGGTCGCGGGCCAGGTTGAGGGCGGTCTGCCCGCCCATGGTCGGCAGTACGGCGTCGATTTTCTCCTTCTGGCAGATCTCCTTTATCGATTTTGCGGTAAGTGGCAGCAGGTAGATCGAGTCGGCCATGATGGGATCGGTCATGATGGTGGCCGGATTCGAATTGATGAGTACCACACGGTACCCCTCCTCTTTGAGGGAGCGGCAGGCCTGGGTACCCGCATAGTCAAATTCGCAGGCCTGACCGATAATGATGGGGCCTGAGCCGATAATGAGTATAGTTTTTAAGTCTTTACGAGCTGGCATGGAAGATTGGTGTAGGCTGTGAGTTGTGGGTTGTGGGGTGCAGTGTGCAGACAGTGGTACCGGTGTGCCGAATACCAGGGTAACATGTTGATTATGTTATTTCTATTGAACATGCTGATGACTACGATCCGATTTTTTCCGATTTGAATTCAGTAATTCGTTCCACAAACCGGTCGAAAAGGTAGGAGGAATCGTGTGGGCCGGGTGATGCTTCGGGATGGTACTGCACACTGAAGCCGTTGAAGTGTTTGAATTCAAGCCCTTCTACGGTACCGTCGTTCAGGTTTACATGGCTGATGCCGGCTTTGGAGGTATCGAGCTTGTCGGGATCGACGGCAAAACCGTGATTTTGCGTGGTGATCTCCACCATGCCCGTCTTCAGGTTTTTAACAGGGTGGTTGGCCCCGCGGTGGCCAACAAACATTTTGTGTACCCCGATTCCTTCAGAAAGTGCCATAAGCTGGTGCCCGAGGCAGATGCCGAAGATGGGCTTCCCGGTTTCGCGTGCCCTGTTCACTGTGTCGAGGGAGTAATCCATCGGATTCGGGTCGCCCGGACCATTCGAGAAGAAAAAGCCGTCCGGTTTCCAGGCTTCGATATCGGCGAAGTCTGCCCCGGCCTGGAAAACGCGCAGTGTGCAACCCCGTTGTGTAAAGTTGTTCAGGATGCTGTGCTTAACCCCGTAGTCGAGAACGGCAACCCGGTACAGCGAAGGTTCGGCGGGAATGGTCTGGGCCTCCTTGCGGGTAACCTTGCTGGCCAGTTCCAGTCCGGCCATGGTCGGCCATTTCCGGGCACGCTTAACGAGTTCATCCGCGTCGGTAATATCCGACGATATTACGGCATTCATCACCCCCTTTTCGCGTATGTGACGCACCAGCATGCGTGTATCGATTCCCGAGATACCCACAACCTTGTGGTACTTCAGGTAATCGTTGAGGTTGCCATCGGCAGTGAGGTTGCTGAATTCGTGCGAAAAGGCCCGTACGATCACCCCGGCTACCATTGGTTTCCGGGATTCATCGTCGCGGGCGGTTACGCCGTAGTTACCGATGTGGGGGTAGGTCATCATCATCAGCTGGCCGAAGTAGCTGGGATCGGTAAAGATCTCCTGATACCCGATCATGCTGGTGTTGAAACAGAGCTCGCCACCGGTGGTGCCGATGTGCCCTATCGATTTTCCATGCACAACAGTGCCGTCCTGCAGTGCGAGAAGTGCGGGAGCTGATTTTTCGTGGATCATCCGGTTGATTGCCGTTTTAGGTTACCAGGTGTTGTTTAAATCCTTTGCCGTGTAGATATGGCCACGGTGGGTATAATAACTGCCTGATCGATTGCGGTTGTGGTTGAGTTGAAGCGGATCCTTGTTGAACGCCCGGTACAACAACGCTATGGGTGTGAGTACAAGAAAATAGAGAAGGGTCATTATGAGCCTCGACATCACAAAGCCGAGTATTTCAGAGAAACCGAGCCACCCCCGTGTAAACCAATAGCTGAACGATCTGGAAATGAGCGCCAGCAGGCTTAGCGCAAATGCGGAATAGAGAAGCCAGGATACGTTGAAGATGAGAAAAAATAAAAGAAGGGCCGTACTTACAACAAGGATTGTTTCAAGTTGTTTTTCTCTGGTCATCAACTAAAAAAGTGTGTATATGAACGGTGCGACCGACGACCCGCCACCGATTACGATCAGGAAGCCGAGTATTAACAGGAAAAAAATGACCGGGACCAGCCAGAACTTCTTCCGCTCACGAACAAAATTGAACAGATCCCTTACAATTTCCATTATTCAGCTTAAACGTGAACCGGGCTTGCCGGCGCTTCATCACAGTGCCGGGGTCGATCCCGAAATTCGGGTTTAAAATCTTCCTAATATAATGAGTTCGAATCAAATGTTTTAGGGAAAAATGCGATTTTTCTATGAAAATTTAACCGGTATGCATTTGACCAGTCATGAGGCAGTTGGCAGGCTTTGCTGTTTGTCCAGCCGCCGTGCAGAATTACGGCAATGTCGTTTGATGTGGCGCCGGGCAGGGTTAGCGGCTGTGCCACTTGATCAGCAGCCGGACAGGATAGAGGGCTTTGCCGTTAATCCAGCGGGAATTCCTGCTGCCACTCTCCGGCATGTTTGTATTCCGGCTGTTGTGATTTCAGGAACAGATAATTGCCCATCACCAGGGCATCCATTTCTGTGCGCATCAGGCAGGTATAGGCCTGGTCGGGGGTGCACACAATCGGTTCACCCCTCACGTTGAAACTGGTGTTTACAAGCAGGCTACAGCCGGTGCGCTTTTTGAAGGCAGCGATCAGTTTCCAGTACCTTTCGTTTGACTGACGGTGAACGGTCTGTATTCTGGCCGAATAATCGATATGGGTAACGGCCGGGATGTCGGAGCGCAGGTGATACAGCTTCTCCCGGATCGGCAGCTGATGGTAACCCGGCGGCAGGGGTTTGCGGCGATCCGCGGCCACATCCCGCACCAGCAGCATATAGGGCGATCCGGTATCGAGATCGAAGTAATCCGGAGCATCCTCGGCCAGCACCGAGGGGGCGAACGGGCGGAAACTTTCGCGGTATTTGATCTTCACGTTCAGCTTTTTTTGCATCTCCGGATTCCGGGCATCGCCCAATATGCTCCGGTTGCCGAGGGCGCGGGGGCCGAATTCCATGCGCCCCTGGAACCAACCCACAGCGTTACCCTCGTCGAGAAGCTCCGCTGTTATGGCTGTAAGCTCATCCATATCATCAAACTTCGTGTAGACCGCCTTATTCCGGCGGGCCGCCTGTTCTATGTCGAGGCCGGAGAACTCAGGGCCGAGAGCGGCACCGTTCATCCGGTCCATCCGGCCGTTGAGGTCAGGCCGGGATTCGCCGAAGTAGATGTGGGATGCGGCCAGGGCGGCACCTACCGCCCCTCCTGCATCGCCGGCTGCCGGCTGAATGAAGATCTCATTGAAAATGCCATCGCCCAGAATTTTCCCGTTTGCCACACAATTCAGGGCCACACCGCCGGCCATGCACAGGTTCCGTGCTCCGGTTACGCGCTGTGTTTCACGCGCCATCCGCCTCACGGCCTCTTCGGTTACCTGTTGTACGGCCAGGGCCATATCGCAGTAGGGCTGGGTGAGCTCCGATTCCGGCCGGCGTGCAGGCAACCCGAACAGCTGTTCCCATTTGTTGTCGCGGGTCATCCTCAGGCCGGTGGCATAGTCGAAATAATCCTGGTTCAGCCAGATGGAGCCGTCTTCTTTCAGGTCGATGAGTTCCTTGTAAATGGCATCCACAAACATTTTGGTGCGCTCCGATTCAGGGTCGCCGTAGGGAGCGAGGCCCATCAGCTTATATTCACCTGAATTGACGCGGAAGCCGGTGTAGAGGGTGAATGCGGAGTAGAGCAACCCGATAGAGTGCGGGAAATGCAACTCGCTGATCACCTCGATCGATGTATCCCGGCCCATACAGACCGACGCCGTTGCCCATTCGCCCACGCCGTCGATGGTGAGGATTGCAGCCTCATCGTACGGCGATGGATAGAACGCACTGGCCGCATGCGACAGGTGGTGCTCGGGGAACAGCAGCTTCACCTTTTTCGGGTCGAAAGCGTCAATCTTGTAAAGCTCCTCGAGAATGGTGCGTTTGATGAACATCTTTTCGCGCAGCCATACCGGGATGGCCGCCATAAACGACCTGAGCCCGCGCGGGGCAAAACCGTAGTAGGTGTCGAGCAGGCGCTCAAATTTGAGCAGCGGCTTGTCGTAGAACGCAATGGCGTCGAGTTCATCCAAAGACACGCCCGCATGGTCGAGGCAGAACCTGACCGCGTTTACCGGAAATCCCGGGTCGTGCTTTTTCCGGGTGAAACGCTCCTCCTGGGCAGCCGCGATGATCTCGCCATCACTGACGATGGCAGCCGCTGAATCGTGGTAAAACGCCGATATGCCGAGGACGGTCATGGGAATTAGGGAGTTAGGGAGTTAGGGAACAATAGAACAAGTGAACATTTGAACATTTGAATTGTGAAGTGAATTGGGGGGCGCGGGGGGACACTCTTCGAGGACCTCCGCTGCGCTCCGGACTCTCGAAGGTGTCTCAGGCGGGGCAGGATTTTTATTGCCGATCTAAAACAGATCATAGATGAAGGGGGTGAGGGCGTTGTCGCTGGCCAGGAGGATGAGTAAAATAATGAGCACGGCGAATATGATAATGGGAAGCAGCCAGAATTTTTTCCGCTGTTTCAGGAAATCGATGAACTCCCGGAAGAAACTGTTTGATGACATATCAGGCAGCCAATGACGATTGAAGATCTGGGGATCACGGAATGTAATAGGTCGGCGCTTCGGGTCCTACAGGCATGCCCAAACCGAAGACCCACACATAGAACAGGATGATCCACCCGATCAGGAAAAATATGGTATAGGGCAGCATCATGCTGATGATGGTTCCTATACCCAGCTTGCGGTCATAACGGGTGGCAAAAGCCAGGATCAGACCAAAGTAACTCATCATCGGAGTAATGATGTTGGTCGTTGAATCTCCGATGCGGTAGGCTGCCTGTATCACTTCCGGGCTGTATCCGATCAGCATGAGCATGGGTACGAAAATTGGTGCGGTAATTGCCCACTGTGCCGACGCACTGCCGAGCATCAGGTTTACAAAGCAGCACATCAGGATAAATGGCACGAATACCAGCGGACCTGTCAGGTTGATCGCTTTGAGAAATTCGGCCCCCTTAACCGCGATAATCGGTCCCAGATTGCTCCATCCGAAGAACGCTACAAACTGGGCGGCGAAAAAGACCAGTACGATATACAGGCCCAGCGAACTCATGGCCTTCGCCATACCGTCGATCACATCGCGGTCGCTGTTCATAGTGCCCACTACCTTGCCATAGATGAATCCTGGTACGAAGAAAAAGACGAAGATAAGTGTAACCATTCCCCGCAGGAACGGTGAGTTGAGCACATCGCCCGTATCCGGATTACGCAGCACCCCCCACTCCGGGGCCACCGACAGAACAAGCAGCATCGATACACCAAGCACTCCCACTCCCGCCCATTTCAGGCCCCTCACTTCTTCGGCGGTGAGCGGTTCCATACTGCGGTCGTCGCTCAGGTCTTCGGAAGCGATCGACGGATCGTATTTGCCCAGCTTGGGCTCTACAATTTTGAGAGTTACCCAGGAACCGACAATCGTGATAAGGAATGTACTGACCATCATGAAATACCAGTTCACGGCAGGATGAACCAGGTATCCAGGATCGATAAGCTGGGCGGCTTCCTCGGTGATACCGGCCAGCAGGGGATCGACCGTGCCGATTAGCAGATTGGCACTATAACCGCCCGATACCCCGGCAAATGCCGCCGCCATACCTGCAAGGGGATGCCGGCCAAGGGCAAGAAAGACCACCGCAGCAAGCGGTACAAGCACCACATACCCCATCTCCGACGCTGTGTTGGATACCACCCCCGAAAATACAATGGTTATGGTTACCAGAATTTTCGGGGTCAGCAGAAAGTTGACAACTTTCAGTAACTGGCGGTACGCGCGGGCAAAAATGCTGCCATCGCTTTTGCCCGGCACGAACGGCCGGAATGACGCCGCCTTGAGCACCAGGCCCCTGATGGCCGCACTGATAAGGCCGGAAGCCTCGGCCACCCCAACGCCAAGAAGGGCCACCAGAACGGTACCAAGAGGTACGAATCCGGTGAAATTGGTAACCAGGTTTTCCACTATCATCCGCAACCCGGCACCGTTCAACAGGCTGATGGATGTGATGATACCATCGGGTGCCCGTCCGCTCGCCCCCTCCGGCCTCGGATCAACCGCGCTCCAGTCCAACCAGCCAGCAAGACCGCTCAGCAGCACCACGCCGCCCGCAAACATTGCAAAAAGAGTAACCGGATGGGGCAGCAGATTGCCCAGCCACTCAATAACATCTAGGAACCTCGTAAACCAGGTTCGCTGTGCTGCCAGCTCATCGTTTGCAGGCGAATCAGGTTTTATTTCGTTGGTCATTTATTCTGTTCTGCTTGTTCCGGTTGGCGTATTCCGGTTTGAATCCGGCAATACATTTGTTCGGCTATTACTCCGGCGGATAAACCCGTTGCATGCCAAAAAACCGGTAAGTTTCCATTCCCGTATTCATCTGGCCGGGTATCCGGCACGATTGGTAACGGATCATGCATGCTGCGGTTCAGCCCGGATTTCCGCCGGGGGGGATGATCCCTGTTTCGTGGACCGCTAATGTTACTAAAAACGTACTGTAATAAGAAATCAGGCTTCATCCTTTACCAGGTGAGCATTTTCATACAGAATACACTGCCGCCGCTCTTCAGAAACTCTTCCGTCTCAAGCTCGATGATATTAAAGCCCGCATCCCTGAGCATCTGATTGGTGTTAACACACCCTCTCTGGATGAGTACGTTCTTCCCGTCGGGGCACGTGGCATTGCAGGCAAACATGACCGAAAACCGTAACCGCCCCACAACAACCGCCTGCCGGGGTGCCAGATTGCATCACCCATGCCCTCAAAATCGCGGATTACCTTATACCCGGGGTGATGCACCGTATACCCCTGGCTCAAATACCATTCTTCAATATATGGTACCTCCGGCTTCCGGTGCTCGGAATGCATGATACTCATCACAACTTCGCGGTCGCCCTGCGGGTTTTTATAGGGGAGGCTCTGATTTGCACAGAAAACCATATCGGGCATACCGGGCTGGTCGTCGATGGTGTTTACCCTGAGACCGGTTGAGGCAAACGCCTCTTTAACCGCCTCCCATTCACGCATCGCTTTGGCCGTGTCGACTTTACCCACATTTCCCTCCATATGCGGGTTTATCACATAATCGACGGAAAAATGATTTGGCTTTACCATCAGTACTTCGGTAGGCAACGGCATGACCGGCAGGTCATTCAGCAAAAAATCTATCTCTTTACGGTTAGTAAGAACCTTTGGCATATTGGCTAAAATAGAATTGACAGTTGACCGAAGATACCAACTTTAGGTCCTAAAAATGAGACCGGTATGCTGCTAAGTGAACTCCGGTTATAACAGCTGTATACTTTTAGATCGAATCCTAAATAATAACAATTGTTTACTCAACCGGAACGAATTCAGGTAAAAAAATTGATGCAAAAAGTTTGTAAGGATGGCCGCTGGAATGGCTCTATATAGGCACGTCAGAACACGAGCAAGACCACTTGTTCAATGAGAGATCAGCTACTGAGCATTTCTACAGTCCTAAAGGGCCGGATACAAGACCGTATCCGGCCTTTTTTTTGCCTGATTGCAGAAACTTAAACCTGTTTTATCCGACTAATTGAATGTGCATATTTAAATTATAATTGCACCATCGAGGATAATTACCGGCGGAGACCGGCCGCAATGCGAAACCAATGATCTGCCATTATGAACATCAGGAATAACATAGCCATCAGTGAATCCGGTTTTGTTTTTGACCCGTCGACCGGGGACTCGTTTTCACTTAACCCTGTCGGGCTTGAGATTCTTCTTCTTATCAAGCAGGGCAATACCAGTGAACAGATTTCAGATCTGATCACATCCAGGTACCAGGTAGAGAAAAGTGTTTTTGAGCGCTACTACTTTGATTTTACATCGATGCTCAAACAATACCATCTGCTCGTTGACAATGAATAAGACTAAACTTACCATTGCCTTGTCGGGGCTGAATAATATCGACAGTCCCGGACCGGGCATCCCGGTTATACGCGGCCTCCGCGAATCGGAGTACATAGAGCCGCGCATTATCGGCCTGGCTTACGACAACCTGGAACCCGGCGCTTACATGCACCATCTGGTGGATAAGTCCTACAAGGTACCTTACCCCTCCGAAGGCACTGATGTGCTGCTTGATCGCATCCGGTATATCAACAGGATCGAACATATTGATATACTGATTCCGAATTTCGACTCGGAGCTCTATGCATTCATGAAATCTGAAGGCGTACTGAAGAAGATGGGAATTACCACATTCCTGCCGCGGATGGAACAGTTCGAGGAAAGGCACAAGGCCAATCTGCATCAGGAATTCATTAGCGGTGTGGAGGTAAATGTGGTGGCCCTCGGCGACGGATCCGGAAATACGGTGGGTGCTGTTCCCATGCGCAAGCAGTATATCACCGACAAGGGCAAGGCCTGGGGAGGCATCACCCTCGACGACCCGTCTCTCCTCGACCTTACCCGTCACATTATCTCATCGACGAAGTGGCGCGGCGGCATGGAGCTTGAACTTATCAGGAATGAAAACGGTGATCTGTACCTGATTGAGATCAACCCCCGGCTGCCGGCATGGACCTATCTGGCGGTTGCGGCCGGGCAGAACCTGCCCGAAGCTCTGGTGAGGCTTGCCATCGGTCAGAGCGTTGAGCCCTGGACGGACTACAAAACCGGGGTGATGTTCATCCGCTACTCCTACGATATGATAACCGGACTCGATGAATTCGAGCAGCTCTCCACCAAAGGCGAATTATGAACCACAGAACGGACTGACCTATGGAAAAACTGACTTTTGAACGCCCCGTCATACAGAAAATCAACGCGGGATTGCCCAGTAAATTCGGGATAAGCAGCCGGATGGAGCCGATTACCGACATTGAGGGAATTCCTGTACGCCGGCTTATTGAGGAATTCGGGTCACCCGTGTTTGTTTTCTCCGAAGCCACCATCCGCAAAACGTATAAGGAAGCATGGCGTGCCTTTTCAACCAGGTACCCCAGGGTTCAGTTCGCGTGGTCGTACAAGACCAACTACCTGAATTCCATCTGCCGGGTATTTCATCAGGAAGGCTCGTGGGCGGAGGTGGTATCGGGTTTTGAGTACGACAAGGCTATAACCAACGGTGTGCCGGGCGAACAGATTATTTTTAACGGACCCGACAAATCGCGCGACGACCTGGCCAAAGCCATCGCCAACGGGTCGCTCATCCACATCGACCACTTCGATGAGTTGTATGAAATCATTGACCTCTGCGGGACGTCGGTTAAGCGGCCGAAAGTCGCCATTCGCGTGAACATGGATACCGGCATATACCCGCAGTGGGACCGTTTCGGTTTCAATTACGAGAACGGGGAGGCCTGGGATGCGCTGAACCGCATTATGGTGAGCGGCAAGATGGACCTGTTGGGTCTGCATGCCCACATCGGCACCTATATGATGCAAACAGGTTCGTACCATATTGCCGCAGATAAGCTGGCGGCCCTTGCGGTGGGACTGGAACGCAAGTACAACCATGTGATCAGCTACATCGATATGGGAGGCGGGTTTGCTTCGAAAAACACCCTCAAGGGTGCCTATTATCCGGGCAGCGACACCACCCCCTCGTTCGACGACTATGCAGAGGCCATCACCTCATCGCTGATGAAATCTGAGATCAAACCAGAAAATCTGCCGATGCTGATCCTTGAAAACGGCCGGGCCCTGATCGATGATGCCGGGTATCTTGCCGGAACGGTAATCGCCAATAAACGGCTTGCCGACGGGCGGAGGGCCACGATTATCGATGCCGGGGTGAACCTGCTGTTTACCTCATTCTGGTACGAGCACGATCTGCGGCCGGCCGTGAACGTATCAGATCAGACGGAAGACACCACCATTTACGGCCCGCTCTGCATGAATATTGATGTGATCAGGGGCAGCATACAGTTTCCGCTGCTCAAAAAAGGTGACCAGTATGTGATAAGGCGGGTGGGCGCATACAACAATACACAATGGCTGCAGTTCATCACACTCCGGCCAAATGTGGTGATGATCGACATAACCGGTACGCCGCACATCATACGGCATGGTGAAACCCTGAATACCATCAACGATCTTGAAAGTGTACCCGAACACCTCGAAAGTACGGACAACGGAACAACTCAACGCACGAAATAACACACCATGAGCAAGATGGCATGGATATGGCAAAGCATGCTTAACAGCTACTCGCAGATTTTTTTCTCCGATAACAGGCTGTTCGCGGCCATCCTGGTGCCGGTAACATTCATGGATTTTTATGCCGGGCTGTTCGGACTGATGGCGGTACTCATCACTAATCTGACGGCCTGGATGATCGGCCTGGATACCTTCAAAATTTCGAAAGGCTATTACGGTTTCAACGCGCTGTTGGTGGGCCTCGGGCTGGGCATCTATTTCGAGCCCGGCATGCTGCTGGTTCTGATCGTTGTGATTGCCGGTATCCTTACCCTGCTCATTGCCGTTGCCGTGGAGGGGGTCATTGGCAAGTATGCGCTTCCCCATCTAAGCCTGCCCTTCGTTTTTGCCCTTTGGGCCCTTGTGCTCGCGACCCGGGAGTTCACCGCTCTCGGGCTCAACGAACGATGGATCTACACCCTGAATGACCTCTACATACTGGGCGGCCAGCCACTCGTGAATCTCTATGAATGGTGGAACGGTTTGTACATCCCCGTTTCACTTAGATCGTATCTGCTGTCGCTGGGAGCGATTCTGTTTCAGTACAGCGTCTTTTCGGGGGTATTACTGGCCATTGGCCTCCTCATCTATTCCAGAATAGCCTTTACACTCTCCCTGGCCGGTTTTTATATCGCCTGGTTGTTTTATGAACTGATTGGTGCAGAGTTATCGGAGGTGAATTACAGTTATATCGGCTTCAATTACATACTCACGGCCATAGCGACAGGCGGCTTTTTCGTGATTCCCAACCGGAATTCCTACCTGTCGCTGCTGGTACTCATCCCGATAGTGGCTGTGATCACAGTGAGCCTCACGGCCATCATGGCCCCATTCGGCCTGCCGGTGTATGCCCTGCCGTTCAACGTTCTGGTACTCACCTATTTGTATGCGCTCAAATTCAGAACCGATAACAGGGCAGATCTGAGTACCCTGTTTGTTCAGCTGAACTCACCCGAGAAAAACCTCTATTCATATGTCAACTACCGTGAACGGTTCGGCAAGGAGAGTCCGGTCGACGTCCACCTGCCGTTTTTTGGCGGATGGAAAGTAACCCAGGCACACGACGGCGAATATACCCACAAGGGGGATTGGCGCCATGCCTGGGATTTCGAAATTACCGACGATGACGGAAAAACGTTCAAAAACCGGGGTGACTTTGCAGAAGATTACTATTGTTACGGCAAAACGGTTATCGCTCCGGCCGACGGAGTGGTTGAAATCATCGCCGACGGCATTGAAGACAACATCATCGGGGAGAGAAACCCGGAAGATAACTGGGGGAATACCATTGTTCTCAAGCATTCTGATTTCATCTATTCGAAGCTGAGCCACCTGAAATCCGGATCCTTTTCGGTTAAAAAAGGCGATACGGTCAAAAAAGGGGATGAACTGGCCAGATGCGGTAATTCGGGAAATTCGCCCTATCCGCATCTGCATTTTCAGATACAGTCGACCCCTTATGTGGGGTCCCGAACGCTCGACTATCCCCTCAGTAACATTTTCATAGAACATGCCGGTACACGCAGTCTGCATACCATCGGCAAACCGGCAAAAGAAGACACCGTTTCAAACATAATGCCGGAGGCCCCCCTTCGAAGGGCTTTTCATCTGATTCCCGGCAAAATTCTTGAATTCAAAACAGATGATGGTGAGGTTACCTGGGAAGTGAAGCGTGATGTGTGGCAGAACCGCTATATCGAATGCGCGGCGACCGGCTCAAAAGCCTGGTTCAGAGTGGATGATGTAATGCTGCAGTTCACGAATTTTGATGGTGATCGTTCGGCCCTGCTCTACTACTTTTATCTGGCCGCTTACCGGGTTTCGGCGGGTTACAGTTCCGGGCTGGTCATCAGGGATACCTACCCCGTGAATATGGTTTTTAATCCGTATTTGATTCCCCTTCAGGACTTTGTTGCTCCGTTTTTCCGCTATTTGAGCGGTGAATACACTCTTGAATACCCTGAATCAAAGGCCGGTTTGCACGACAGCACCTACAGGCTCAGCGGCAGCATCATCAGAAAAATAATGGGAAGGAAAAAGGATGAAATCCGTTTCAGTTTTCTGATCAACAATCAGGGTATTTGTGAATTCATCATTGACCGGGACCATCGAAAAATCAACGCGACATGTACCGAAAAATCTGCATCCTCATATTAGTGGTGCTTACCGCCCCGACAGTTGCGGGGCAAACACCCTACGGCATGCCCGAAGTGGATGCCAGGACCTATGCGCTATGGCAGTCGGGCGACTGGAACGGGCTCATTGCCGAAGGACGATCGGCCCTGCGCAACGGGATCGATTTCTATTATCTGCGCTACCGTCTGGGTGTGGCATGGTATGAGAAAAGGAATTATCAGCTGGCGATCAGACATTTTGAAAGAGCAGCAGATTTTGATTTCAGCGACATCACCCTTAAAGAGTACCTTTACTATGCGAATCTGTTTGCCGGCAGAAGAATTGAAGCCGCCTTTATTGCGGGCGATTTTCCACCGTCTCTGCAACGAAAAACAGGAACGGAGCCGGGTGCAGGTATCAGGAGGCTCGATCTGTTCCTGAACCTGAACAACGGGGCCGGCAACAAGCTGGTGAGCAGCCATGATCCCGGCGGTGAATCTGCGGCCGGTGGTTCACAGTCGCTTGCGGGGGGACATGGGTTTGTCAGTATAGGGCTGTTGCAGCAGGCTTCAGACCGGTTCTGGCTTTACCATGCCTACAGCGGGATGATCAAGCAGAATAATTTGTACCTCCATACGCCGGGATTACCACTGAGCAGGGAAAAAAGTACAGTTTACCTGAACCAGTACTACCTCTCGGGTACCTGGCGTGCGGCCCGTAACCTTGAGCTTTACACGGGTTTCCATTACCTGAACATCAGCTTCCCGGCTGAACAGACCGTTTTCAGACGGGGGAGCAGTTATTCGGTAACATCCAGAAATTTCGAACACGATTATCTGTTTTTTGCCGGTATACGCCGCCATTTCACCGGCTTCACCCTCTCCTATTCCCCTCAGATTTCCAACCTGAACAACAGTGTGCAGTACCAGCAGGATCTTATGGCTGTTTTTTACCCCATGGGCAATCTGAATCTGTACTTTCTCACAACATTGTCGCATCAAAACGGGGCATTGCCGGGGTTGTCACGCGCAAACAGGTTGGTTGCCGATCAGCTTGCCGGTGCCAGGCTATTTCCGTTTCTCTGGCTTGAGGCATACGCAAGTTTGGGCAACATCCACAATTTTACAACCCAGAGCGGTCTTGTGGTGTACAACAACAGCGATATCATATCACAGCGTCTGGGGGGCAGGGCCCTTTTTTATCCCGGTAAGAAATGGCTGCTTCGCATCGATTACACCCGTTTTGAAAATGAAAGCACCTACATTACAACAACCGGAGCCTCAGATTCGGCCGGCCGGGTTTTATACAATTCGTACTCATTAACCTTCGGAATCTCATGGATCTTCTGAAAACAATATCCATCCTGCCGGTTCTTCTGCTTGCCGTCTCAATGGCAGTTACAGTACCTGTACAAGGCCAGGATGCACTGGTTGAGGCGTTCCGGGTCAGTTACGAACTGGAACATCAGGGTAACTACACAAATGCGGCGGTACGGTTGCAGCAGGTATATCAGCGCGACTCCTATGAGATCAATCTGAGGCTTGGCTGGCTGTACTACCGTGCCGGGGCTTTTGATGAATCGGAAGCGTATTACAGCAATGCCGTTGCCCTGAAGCCTTATGCCGTTGAACCGCGTTTCGGGCTCGCCTTGCCGCTTGCCGCAGCCGGCAAATCAGATGAACTGATTGTACTTTACGGAAGGATTCTGGAAACTGATCCTCAGAATTCCATTGCTAACTACCGGCTCGGCCTCATTTTCTATAACCGGGGCGAGTACGAAAAGGCCGATTCCTACATCGAAAAGGTGGTTAACCTGTATCCGTTCGATTACGACTCGCTGATCCTGTTTGGCTGGAACAAGCTGGCATTGCAGCGCAACAGGGAGGCACGAGTACTATTTCAGAAAGTGCTGCTTTACAGCCCCGGCGACGAATCGGCACTGCAGGGGTTGGAGATGCTGAAATAGTAAACCAGGATGTGAAAGCGTAAACCGGATGCGCAGTGCCCGCTACCTGCGCTTTGTTATAAGGCTGACCACCGCCACAAAGAGCGCTGAACCGATAATGGACCAGACCACCGGGAAGGAGAAGGTACCCGCCTCGACGACAAAAAGTTCGGGGAGCGCCATTTCACGGGCAATCCACCCGCCGATAAGGGCTCCAATAAAGCCGACGGCAATGGATACAAGGCATCCCCCTCTTGAGAATCCTGTTATGGCCTGGCCGATTGCACCGCACAGGCCTGCAATGATCAGTAAAAGAATAAAATCAACAATCGACATAGTCTACTCCTGTTTATTTTTATTTTGTGATGTTGCCAATCTAACCAATTTTTGGAAAATCCTTTGCTGTGATTTTACCTGGGGCAGGTACTCCGGATGCCACTGCACACCCAGGGCAAAGGGATAGGTTTTGTGTTCCACGGCCTGAACTACGCCGGCCAGGTCTGTGGCTGCAACCATGATTTCGGGTCCTGGCAGGTCTACAGCCTGATTGTGGAGGCTGTTAATAAGGCACGACTCTTTCTTCAGGATGCCCTCCAGTTGGGTACCTTTCATCACCTTTATTCTTTTACGCGGATAGACGCTCTCAATTTTTGGCTCCTCGGTGTAAAAATCGATGATAGCCCGATGCAGATTTCCGCCCCAGAACACATTCAGGAACTGGGCTCCCCTGCATATGCCAAGTACCGGCAATTTTCTCCGAACCGCGCTCTCAAGGAACTCCTGCTCCAGCTCATCGCGCTCCAGGTCGACCGGGATGCTGCCCAGGCTGAACAGTTTGCGAATGAGCATGATGACCGGGGCCATCAGCCAGGCGATGATCCCCCCGCCCTCATTTTCATCCTCTTTTCCTTTTTCATGGTGTTCGGCAATATCATCGATGGTATCGCCGTACCGGCCGGGGTCGATATCGGCTCCCCCGCCAATGATGAGGCCATCGAGCGTTTCCGGATCTACCTTTTTGCCGGGGCGGATTCTTATAGCCTTGCCACCGGCCCTCCAAACGGCAATCCTTGTAAAGAACCAGGCCGGGTACCCGCCGCGGTCGGGACCAGTAACACCAATTTTAGGTTTATTCCGACCCGAAAACATTTTTGATCTCCTCCATCCAGGTTTTGGCCCTGCTCAGTATCGGGTGCTCCAGATGATACAGGTATTTCCGGGCCATTGAATCGAGTTTATCCGGATCGGAGACCAGGTTTTCGACCGGCATCCACTTGTTCCATTCCGTGGTGAAGCTCCAATCGGGTTCGTCGATCCTGCTGTTGGGCAGGCGGTAATGCAAGGTGGGCCTTCGGCCGATTTTCTGGTCGGGCAGGGCTTTCCTAACTCTGTCTTCATCCATCCATGCCAGTATGGGCAGCATGTCGAGCGGTCGGTTCCGGGTTGGGTTGTATTCGATATAGTCATCAATAAACGATTTCAAACGGTACCACCGTTTCTGCAGCGGTGGCCATGAAGTCTTCGATGGAGTCGCCCAGGCCTGGTTCCAGATCATCAAGGCCGATTTTTTCAAAATAGTTTTTCACCTTCAACTCACTGAACAGTTCTGCATCCAGTTCGACGCGGAACTCACCGAACCGGGTCTCTTTTACCAAAGCTTCATAATTGCTGATTTTTTCAACCTCTCCGTTATACACCTCCCGGATGATCCGCGTGATCTCATCCAGCCTGAGGCCGCTCAACTCCAGTTCGAGCCCGATGGTCCTCTCGTTTCCTTCTTCATTTTGTATTAGGGGTGGCTTCTTAAAGCCGGTGCCGGATGTTTCCATATTTAATGAGTTACGCCCGGAAAGTTGACTAACCGGGCTAAATCGGTTTAAATCAAAGCCTAAATTACCTATCTTTGAGGCAAGCAAAAAATAATGTGATTATAATTGAAAGGATTTTGTTTTGTCGAAAGCAAAAAACGGCGACACCGTAAAAGTTCACTATACCGGAAAACTGAATGACGGATCAGTATTTGATTCATCCGAAAACCGTGAGCCGCTCGAATTTCAGCTTGGCAGCGGCCAGCTCATACCCGGTTTTGAAAAAGCGGTAAGCGGGATGACGGTGGGTGATTCCACAACGGTGACCATCCCTGCTAATGAAGCCTATGGCGAAGTTAACGAAGAGCTCATTCTGAGCGTTGAGAAAGACCGGCTTCCCGCCGACATCCAGCCTGAAGTGGGCATGCAGCTGCAGGTACAGCAGCCGAATGGGCAGCCCGTACCGGTTGTGATCAGCGATGTTACCGACGGCATTGTTAAACTGGATGCAAACCATCCACTTGCCGGTAAAGAACTGATCTTCGACATAGAGGTAGTTGAAATCGCGTAAGACGATGTGATCCGGAAACGAGACGGTTTTATTTAGAAGTATCCTGATTCAGACACAAGGCACCCACCCGATCGAATATCGCCGGGTCGTTACGTCTTAGGAATCGGAAATCAATAAACCGCGCTGCCGGCCGAAACGGGTCTCTTTGATGTGACGATTCATAAGACGTACCGAATTACCGACGTAGCGATGTTCCCCCCGGATCGAATATCGCCGGGTCGCTACGTCTCATGAATCGGATATCAAAAAGGCGCGCCGCCGGCCAAAACGGGTCTCTTTGATGTAACGATTCCTGAGACGTAACAATGTATCGACGTAACGATGTTCTGGAGGATCGAGAAGAGCGTAAATAAAAAAAAGCCTTTTCCCCGGGGAGTCTCCGGCAGAAGAATCAAATTCTATTCGAACTCAATCGCTTCATATAGGCCAACGAAACCCGTAGGTTTTGCGGCCGATCCGCAGCTCTTGTTCCCGCTGGAAAAGGCTGTTATTCAATACGTACGTTTTAAACCGGGTCGAACTTGTTGGCTTTCGCCGGAACCTGAGAGTTAACCCTGGGCTCCCGACACCGGACGGTACTGAACCTCAAGTCAGTTTCCGTTTCCAATGTTTCTGTGTCTGACTCTGGGAGTAATTTAAAGAAAAAAATTCCGGTCACAATATGTGCGGGAAATGAGACTTATAAAGTTATTATTACATGATCTTTATTAGCTTATTGGGTAGCAATGGGTAATCATTTTATGTGGATTTATTCCAAATAATCAGGCTATTGAATCCGCTTCAAAAGCGCCAAAAAAAAATTGGGGGATTATCCCGGGTGCCATCCTACTGAATCAATATTGACAGGGCTGCCAGGTGCCGGATTACAGGCATGGTTTATCGACGCATTAACAATTCGTGTAATGAACAGGATGCGGCATTAAGTGGCCAGCACCTAAAACGGATCATGATGTCGGGACCAGGTGCTTCCAATTCAGCATGTTGCGGAATGAGGCGTCCAGTTGCGGCCAGGTGCAGCCAAGGCGGCGAGCGTTGGAGGCAGCGTTGGCGGAAAGACTGGCTGGGGGAAGAAGGGTAAAAAAAAAAAGCCTTTCCCGTGAGGAGTCTCCGGCAGAAGATTTAAGATCTATTCGAACTCAATTTCCTCATATAAGCCACAACATCCGTAGATTTTGCGACCGATCCGCAGCTCTTGTTCCCAATCGGAAAAGGCTGTTATCCGATACATTCGTTTTAAACCGTTGTCTACCGAAGTGACTTGCGCCGGAACCTGTGAATTAACGCAGATCCCCGACAACGGACGGTATCGAACCTCAAGTCCGGCTTCGTTTCTGATGTTTCTGTCGGACTCTTCTTACAATCTAACAGAAAGTAACCGTAACGCAATATGTGCAAAAAATATAATTTCAAGATCATTTCAAGATGACTATCGGTAGCCCAATGGGGGGCAGTAGATAAACCAATTTTATCTGAATTTATTATAAATAATTAATGTTGAATAGCTGATTTTTGCCTACCAGATATTCACTTCCGGTACAAGTGTGATGCCGAAATTTGACGAAACATCGGCAACTATGCCGGCCGACAGATCGAGTATCTCGGTGCCGGTTGCCTGGCCATAATTCACAATAACCAGGGCCTGTTTTTCATGAGATCCGGTCTGACCGATACGCCGCCCTTTCCAGCCCGATTTTTCGATGAGCCAGCCCGCGGGGATTTTAACCATATCGGGTGTTGAGGGGTAACCGGGCATTTCAGGGTATAGTGCGCGCAGTTTTTCGAATACTTCTTCGGAAACGACCGGATTTTTAAAAAAGCTGCCGGCATTGCCCAGTTTGGCCGGGTCGGGGAGTTTGCTGCGCCTGATGCGGCAAACCGCTTCGCTTACCGCTCCAATCGTGATTGTTTCAACGCCCATGGCACCGAGCGTGCTTCGGATATCGCCGTAATCGAGGCGGAAATCCGGTTTGCGGTTCAGCCGGAAAACGACATCGGTGATCAGGTATCGCCCTTTCTCGCGGTTTTTAAAAATACTGTCGCGGTATCCGAAAGCGCATTCATCACTGCGGTAGGAATGCACCTCACCGCTGCCCAGATCGACTGCTTCCAATGAGTCAAATACTTCAGCCAGTTCAACGCCATAGGCCCCGATATTCTGAATCGGGGCAGCCCCTACATTGCCGGGTATAAGAGAGAGGTTTTCAATTCCGGCCAGACCGGTTTCGATACACCTTACAACCAGTTCGTGCCAGTTATGTCCGCCGCCGACCCTCAGCCACACATGCTCATCTGTCTCCCGTACCACATTCATACTTGCATCATCATATCGTATCACCAAGGCATCCACATCGCCGGTGATCAGTATGTTGCTCCCTCCGCCAAGCACCCGTTTCTGAAGGCCGGCGGGATGCCTTTGCCGCAGCAAACTGATCAGCTCATCCCTGGTTTTCGGACGTGAAAAATAGCGGGCCTTCGATTCAATGCCGAAGGTATTCAGATTGCGCAGGGAAACATTTTCAAGAATTTCAGCCATCAGCACACTCAATCGAACGTTTAAGGGTCAGAAGATTTGAATTTCAGACAAGCCGGCAATTTCCGGAAATATTCTGACGGAATATCCGGAAAACCCGCCTTTAATATAGCAATTGTAATCCCGTGAATTTTACCGGGCGACACCGGCGGGGTATTAGTAGTGTACATTTTTCAGTATACTGGCACTTCAGGTAAACAACACTCAAGGTGGCTGCCGGGTCTGTTTAAATTTGCGCCGGCACGTATCCCGTTTTTGCCTGAACGCTGCGCCTGTACCACTTTTCAAAACCGGAATTTTACCATGCCTGTTATCTACATTGAACCTGGAGCCCTTCTTTTTATTATCGAAAAGGATGTTCCCTTACAGATCCGCCTGAAATCTGACGGCGAATTCGATGTTGTAACTTCAAAGCCGGGCAACGAAGACGGTTTTGATACCAAAGATCAGGACGGTATTACCATATACACCGACAAAAGAATAGGTCTGGCCAGCGACAGACAGATCGTTATTGAACTGAAAAGCGGTCTGTTCAGACGAAGCCTTGCGGCACGCGTTGCACCTCTTACAACCGGTCCGGGATTTATGGGTACACATCAGTAAAACCGGAGCGGAAAGTTTCAACAAAACCACATAACCTGCGTACATGTAGTGATTGACCGACTGCTCCATAGTGCTTACACAACCGTAAAAAACCATCGGCTTTCCCCCTTCAAGACCGGCGAGAAGATGGCTTCGGTAGATACGGCCTGGCTCCGGATGGAACACTCCACCAACCTGATGCTGATAAACGGGCTCATGATGTTCAGGGAAAAGCTGGATATGCCCCGTCTCAGGCAGATATTTATCGATCGGCTCATCAGCCATGCCCGGTTCAGGCAGATTGCGGCTGATCCGCTCGGGTCGCCGAGATGGGTTCCCGATCCGGATTTTCACCCCGATAACCATATCCAGACCATTGGGCTGCCAGCTCCATACGGTAAAGCGGAACTTGAACAGGTGGTGAGCGACGTTATGAGTTCGCCGCTTGACTTTTCAAAGCCACTGTGGAAGATCTATCACATTGAAAATTACGAGGGCGGATCGGCTCTCATCTACAAATTTCATCACTGCCTGGGCGACGGTATTGCTCTCATAAGGCTGTTACTGTCGGTAACTGATGAAGAAGAGACAGAGCACAATTTTACGCCGAGCGGGGGAACTACCGGGCGGCGCGACAACCAGATTGTAGACAGGGCTGCCGGACTGGCCGACATTCCCCGTGTTCTTGCCTCCGCCCTGAAAATCGGGTTGATGCCCGGCGACCTCAATACTCCGTTTCGCGGCAGGCTTGGAGTGAGGAAATCAGCCAAGTGGTCGGATGCGATCCCGCTGGAGCATTTCAAGCAAATCGGGCGAAACAACGATGCAACCGTAAATGATGTGCTGCTCACCATACTCACCGGCGCCATCCGGTCGTATCTGCAGCACCATGCCATTGATTTGAACGACGGAGGCATCAGGGTTTCGGTACCTGTTAATCTGAGAAGGGAAGGCAAGGATCCGAAACTGGGCAACCGTTTCGGCCTGGTATTCATGATACTGCCCGTAACCCTGCCTACGTTCAGTGAGCGTCTTGAGGCGGTTAAGGCGGAGATGGACAGGCTCAAAAAATCGCATGAAGCGGTGGCCGCACTCGGAATTCTTACGGTGATGGGTAACCTGCCGCTTGTTATGGAAGAACTTCTGGTTGATTACCTGAGCAGCAAGGTTTCGGCCGTGGTGACCAACGTACCGGGTCCTGTTAAGAAGCTGCACCTGGCCGGCAGCTGCATCGACAAGATGATGTTCTGGGTTCCCAAAACCGGGGCGCTGGGCCTGGGTATCAGCCTGTTCAGTTATGCGGGGGAAGTA
>JAIVHB010000221.1 GCA_020201275.1 Rhodothermaceae bacterium
CAAAATTCCTCTTTGTCAGGGCTTCTGTTAATGCCCAGTATACTACCTGGTCACCATAATTTACGAGTACACCATTGGGCTGAATTCCCGGGCTCACCTGAAGAATTGCGCGGGGTTTTGTGCCCTTTTCACTGAACCATTTGACGCCGGACAATCTGTCGGGTTCGCGGTGCAACAACCTTTTTATACGGGAGGCAATTCTGCTTCGAATAGAGCTCATTGAATATCTCAGTTTATATCATGAATATTGACTGATTATCGGGGTGTCGATCTGGCCGGCAATCTGACCATTTTCAGAGATTTACCCCCCCACTGATCAGATAAAACGCCAGCCATGAAAATATCAATGCCCAGGTAAAACTGATAAGGGTTCCAACGATCACATACTCGCTTTCAAACCGGCGCGTCCTGTCCATGAGCGTGCCCATCCTGAAGAATGCTTTAGCCACAAGCAGAAAGCCTACACCGCTGTACAGGCCGGTGAAAACGAAAAAGAAGATGAGCAGCCTTTCCAGCTGGCCGATTATAACACTGCTGCGCTCAAATTGCTCGCGCACCTGTTCTTCCATAAGCTGCAGCATCGGGCCGATCCAAATACCGATCACAATACCTGCCACACGAACCACCAGTATTACACCGCTGAGGATAATCATGGCATCCAGGAACTGTTTGCCAAACATAACCATCCATACAGATTCATAAACAAAGAGCTCAGGAATGGCAAATGCCGTAAGGATGATCACGGCTATATGCACCGCCTGGTCGAGCAGGAACATGCCGAATGGTTCACCAAAAGCATCGCCGTACACGGCCTTCACATAATCTGTTGCTGCATGGGTGATGCCGATCCAGGGCAGAATAATCCACAGTTCCATGGATCCGGAAAGCAGCCAGCTCACTATCGCCACAGTGAATGCGTGCTTGAAAAGAACGGGCAGATGATTCTTGTAGAGCACATCATAGCGGGTCTGCAACACAAAATCACCTATCAGGTGCGCTGTGAAGAGACTCACAAACAGATGGGCATCAAATTGGATCATCGCAAAACACTCTTGAGCCGGTTTATAACGGCGCTTATTATCTCATCTCCCGACACCATCCATTGCCCGGCACATCCGGAGTACAAGCGGTGATGTTTACTTCCCGTCGGTTCAAACAATTCTGAATTCCCTTCTTCCCGGTAACCGGTTTGCTGGTCAGTACAAACTGCCCGGGCCAGTACAACTGATTGCCGGGGATGATGATAGTCCGGAATAATATCAATGCGTACCACCGGGGTGGTTAATGAAACAAAGCAGCCTGCACTACAATAGAATCGAAACAAATTAACGCTGATGGCAGCAGAAATGAAAGATATTGGGCTATACTTAAAATATTATAACATCAACTATAATAGCAGCCTCCTTATCCCGTCCGAAACACTGGTTACAGGCCTTACCATCAGCTGCGGGCAGTACGACTAATCACCTGGCATCCCGTACCGGCTTACCCACCGTTTTCAACCAGCTCACCCGAGCGCCGGGCCGCCTCCACAATGGTTTTAATGAGCGTTACCCGCAGGCCTCCCTCCTCCAGTTTCAGTATGCCGTCGATGGTACAGCCCGCCGGAGTGGTCACCATATCCTTGAGTACAGCCGGGTGTTCACCGGTCTCAAGTACCATCTTGGCAGCGCCGTAGCAGCTCTGGGCCGCAAGAAGCGTGGCCACATCCCGGGGCAGACCGGTCTTTACACCGCCTTCAGCAAGTGCTTCTATGATGATGTAGATAAAGGCCGGACCACTTGCGCTCAGACTTGTAACCGCGTCGAAATGCTTCTCGGCCAGAATGATGCTTTTCCCAAGGCGGTCAAATATACTTTGTGTAAGGCTGAGATGGCCTGCCGTGGCATGACTCCCTCCGCAGATTGCGGTCATGCCTTCACCCACCAGGCTCGGCATGTTCGGCATGGCCCGTACCACCGGGATCCTGCCGGTAAGATGTTTCTCAACAGCCGCACTCGTTACGCCCGCCATGATGGAAATGAGAAGCTGCGACGGTTTCAGAACCGGGTCCAGCTCGCCCACAATCGTTTTGTACATCTGGGGTTTAACACATAACAGCACAAGGTCGGCCTTGTGGGCCGCATCCGCATTTCTCTCCTCCACACGTATGCCGTACTTCTTTTCAAGGTATACAAGACGCTCAGATGTCCCGGCCGACGCCGTGATATACTGCCTGTCTGTAAGCCCCGACTTGAGAATGGCACTGATCAGGGTTTCCCCCATCTTGCCTGCACCGATAACCGCGATTTTTTTGTCAGCCAATGAATTCATATTCCTTAAAATTACATGTGATTGTAGTGCCTCCCCGGCAGAAACCAATAAAAGGAAAACGCCGGTCAATCTCATTCTCCATTTATAATTCTTATCCGCTATTTTACAACCTGGCAACACGTACACTTACACTCAGGCTCCGGCAGTTCACACACCACTCATGCATCGTTTCATTTTCACGGCCCTGCTCTCCGCTCTTCTGTTTCATAACAACGATCTGCTGGCACAACAGATTCCGCCGTTATCGGGCACCCGGATTGTGGTTATCAGCGATTTCAACAGCAGCTACGGCTCAACCGACTACTCCCGGCATGTAGACAGCGTTATCGCCCGTATTCCCGGCTGGAATCCCGATCTGGTACTGAGTGCCGGCGACCTGATTGCCGGTCAGCGCCTGTCACTCACCGATCAGAACATGCTGGAAATGTGGGATGTGTTCAGCCGGCGCATCCTGCTGCCACTTACCAGCAACGGCGTTCCTTTCGGGTTCACGCTCGGCAACCATGATGCATCCTCCTTTCCCGCCTATGAACGCGACCGCCGGTTTGCCAGCGACTTCTGGCTTGATACGGCACACGATCCCCTGCTCGATTTCCACGACAGGAGCCATTTTCCCTTCTACTTCAGTTTTGTTCACAACGACCTTTTCCTCGTGAGCTGGTACGCGTCCTCGTCGGTCATCGGTGAGGACCAGAAAAACTGGCTGCAGGATCAACTCGCATCACAGCAGGCCCGCGATGCATCAATGCGGATATTGGTGGGTCACCTGCCGGTTCATGCCGTTGCCGATGGAAGGAACCGCCGGGGCGAGAATCTCGACAACCCTGACGGGCTGATGCAGCTGCTGGAGGAGCTCGGCATCGATCTCTATGTATGCGGGCATCATCATGCTTTTTATCCCGCTGTGAAAAACGGCATCCGTTTCATTCACGCCGGGGCGATCGGCGACGGTCCGCGCCCGCTCATCGGCAGTACGCTCGAACCACGCAATGCCTTCACCATTATCGACCTGGAAAAACGGGACCACAGCCAGTCGCTGCCGTCGGACCTGCTCCGCTCCGATGCCACCGGTACCGAACCCTCCCGGTACCTCATCCGCCGATCATCATTCAATCCTGAAAACTGGTCTGCCATCAGCGAGGATGAGCTGCCGAGGTACATCAGGGGTGTAAACGGGCACATTACGCGCGACGGGCTGCATCCCCGGTCAGAATACACAGGTGTTTTATCAGCTTTCAATACCCGGGCAACAACGCCGGATGCCCTGACCGGTGAAGCCGGTTACCGCGCCACTTTCGTGAACGGCGTTCTGCATGTTACCGTGAACTATGATGGTTTCGGGAGTGCCGTAACCGGAATTTCCCTGCGGATGGGTACACCTGCCGAAAACGGCCGCATTCTGGCCCGCACAATACGGGCCGTCGTTGAGGGACATCCGAACATTTCCGGATCCGGGTACCGTGCCACCGGCGCCGTCTCGTCCGGCCCTCTTCAGCATTCGGGTACATTTGAACTGACCCATACCCCCGGCATTGCGGATTCCGAGGCCCTGGCTGCCGGATTGCTCTATATAGCGCTTGAAACGGTCGGTTCGCCCAACGGTGCTGTGCGGGCACATCTCTATCCTTCGGGTTGGTCATGCGATGCCAACGGTTTTGGCAGTCAGGGTGCGCCGATCATGGAACATACCGGCAGCGGGTTCGACCTTGCCTGGAACCGCGTGCATCCGCTTACCGCAGAACCGGTTTTCTATTCGGTGGATGTGGCCGCCGATTCTGCCTTTACATCGTTTATTGACCGCATCCCCGCAGGAACCGGACTCCGGCTTCTCAT
>JAIVHB010000149.1:0-9717 GCA_020201275.1 Rhodothermaceae bacterium
GCATACCCGTCTGCAGGCGGCAACGAACCACCCGCGAGCCATTCATCGGACACTGAATTGGCGCCTGCAAGGGGCCCTGCATCCCGATATCCATACACCCCGACCCCGGTGAGGCTGTCGGATGCCATCACAAACAGGATCACATCCCCTGTATCAGATTCGGCAGGCACCACTTTATGAAATCCGGCCGATAACGGCCTGTAATTGAACTGTGCCCCGTCGATCCGTGAGAGCAGCCCTGTAACCGGTGATGGTACTGGTGTCGGGTAATCAAAACGGTCGGAGAACCCATCGGCGCCTGAGGCATATGCACCGGATGCCAGGTGCCACAGATAATTACGTGTCACCTCCTCGCGCCAGCTGAGCCCGGCACCGGCCAGGCTGTTCCTGATTGCATCGGTCATCATCTCACCCGACGCGAGCCTGTGCCAGATGCCTGCCATAAATTCCGGCCCCATCCGCTCCGCCCAGTACATCATCCATGTAACCTGCCATGGATACACCGGAACGCTGATTTTCGGGTCGCGAAAGATCGAATTTACCGAATTCAGATGCCGGTAATAATCTTTCACATCGGGGAATACGAGGTTTTCGGCCATAACGGCATCCAGCTCCATCCAGTGGATGTTGCCGGCATCGCCCTGCCACCCCGTACCGGCAAATTGGGAGGCGTGTTTCAGTTCATGGGCAATCGTCACCTTCAGCGAACCGTACCGGCTGCCCTCAGCATCGAGATTGCCCGGAAACCCCTCAAATGTGGGATGAACGTAGGTACGGGTCGATTGTCCGCCGGCATTTACCACCGTTTCACCGAATATGCTGTCTCCCCTCTTCTCGAGGATGATGTTATAGGGCCCGTTTCCAGGCATTACCGGATCTGCGAACCCGAGATGCCCTACCAGGTAGTTCCAGGTCGAATCGGCGTACTGCGCGGCACTTTCCACGTAATCGGGTATGCCGGAACCGCTCTCATCCCCCGCAAATACGGCATGAACTCCATCCGTGTGATAAAGAATCATGAAACGCCCCGACGGCGACACATGTGCTTCGGGGGTATCCGGGAATGCATATAAATCTGTTGCGCCCAGCACTACCATGCCCGGAAAAAGCAGGGCAAAAAACACAATTACCGGTAATAACATACCCGTTTTCACAAAAGCCGGCCTGTTCATACCATTCAGCAAGGAATGGTCTTCCCAAACGGTACCGACGTCTTTCCGATGAATATTTCGTCCGGATCGTTTCATACAGATCACGGCATCAGCCTGCGGGTGCGGTAATAAACTCGCTGAAATCCCGTATTTTAATGCCTATTAACCTTATACCTTTACAGTTATCAGCCAATATCTCCAGTTTCATGTACAATGTAATTCTTTATTACAATTTTAGCACCATACACGATCCCCGGGCGTTTTGTACCGCTCACCGTGAATTTTGCCAGTCACTCAATCTGAAAGGCCGGATCTATATAGCCGCTGAAGGTATAAACGGTACGCTTGCCGGGAAAAACGAGGACATAGATGCTTACAAGTCCCACCTTGTTGCCATCCCCGGGTTTGAACAAACCGAATTCAAGGAGGATGCTTCCGATTCAATCCCCTTTGCCAAAATGATTGTAAAAGTACGGCAGGAGATCGTGGCCCTGCGCATGGATGAACACCTCGATCCGGCCGAAGGCGGTCGGCACCTGCAGCCCTCGGAGTGGCGCAGGGTGATGGAGACCGAAAAGGACTATGTGCTGATCGATGTGCGAAACAACTATGAATCGCGCATCGGCCATTTTGAGGGGGCCCTCTGCCCTGATGTCGAAAATTTCTATGATTTCCCGAAATGGCTGGAGGAGGCTCAGATCGGCAGAGACAAAAAAGTGCTTATGTACTGCACCGGGGGCATCCGCTGCGAAAAATTTTCGGTATTGATGAAGAAAAAGGGCTGGGACGACGTGAACCAGCTGCATGGCGGCATCCTCAATTACGCGCGGGAAGAAGGCGGGGTCTATTTCAAGGGGAAATGCTTCGTGTTCGACGACCGCCTCGTGGTACCTGTTAACCCCGGCGACGAGGAACCGATCAGCCACTGCGAGATTACCGGTGTACCGTGCGACACCTACATCAACTGCGCAAATATGGAGTGCAACAAGCTGTTCATCTGTACGGAGGAGGGCGCGGAGATCATGGAGGGTGCCTGCAGCGAATCATGCAAAAATAGCCCGTTCAAAAGGCCGTTCGATGCTGAAAATGCGTTTGCACCTTTCAGAAAATGGTACAACTACTTTGGTACCGACTTCAAACAGAGAGGCTGAATGTGACCAATCCGCATCTGAGCAGCAGTGTGAGGATCGTTGAGCCCTATCCCTTCACACACCGGTTCCATGCTAAGCCGGATGAAGCCGGAATGCCGCTGCTCTCCTGCCTCACGCGACGTTTCCCTTACCGGCAGCACGATGAATGGAGAGAGCGGATTCTGAGCGGCATGGTGCTGGTAAACGGTGCCGGAAGCCACCCTGAAGCGCTGCTCACCGCCAACGACCGCATATCGCACCACAACCCGTGCGTCACCGAGCCCGCAGTGCCCGATGGCGTGCGTATTCTGGACGAATCGTCCGACTGGCTTCTGGTCTACAAACCGGCCCCGATGCCGGTACATCCCGGCGGACGCTACAACAAAAACACGCTCACCTCCATCCTCGAAGAGATGGGATACAGCGGTCTGAAGCTTGTTCACCGGCTGGATGCGGTAACAAGCGGCATCATCCTGTTTGCCAGGAACAGTGCGGCAGCCCTTGCCATACAGCAGGCTTTTATGCGGGGTTCCGTAAACAAATGGTATTACGCGCTCGTCCACGGGCTCCCTGCCCACGACCGGATCAGCATCGACCGGCCCATCATACGAAAAAAAGGGTTTGTTTTTACCTGCTCCGATGCCCCGGAAGCCCGCGAGGCAAAAACACATTTTGAGGTAGTTGCCCGCAGGGAGGGTCAGGCTGTGATAAGATGCATCCCGGTTACCGGACGTACGCACCAGATACGCCTGCACTTGCGCGAATGGGGCCATCCGGTCATCAACGATACTGTTTACGGACCGGACGGCGACGACAGCAGCTTTATGCTGCAAAACCGTGGCATTTATCTGCAGAGCAGCTGCATTGAGATTGTCGAACTCGGGATCAGCCATCAGATTGGAGTACCGGGTGAATGGGAGTTAAAAGGGGCAATCTGAATATGGCAAAGTACTTTTTGCAATAAACACGCGACCGGGAAAACCGGTCAAGCCAGTCAAGCCGGTTAATTCTCACATACCGAATAATCTCACATTTTAACTCACCCCGACCCACAAACCGGTAATAAACTGCAAAACATTGGCAAAACTGCTGCGAACAGCAAACCGGAAGTGTTCATATTGGCTGGATCAGTTTTTCCGGCATGCTTTTTTGCTGCATGTAGACAAATAGCATTACCTTTCGGTCAGGCCTGACTGGTATCTTTAACGGGCTTTCCCGTAATCCTGTTTAATCCAAAATAATCTACTCTAATTCACATTTATCTTCCTTGAACAGACATCCATCCATATTCACAATGCTCCTGCTGTTGATTGCCTTCGGGGGATGTGATCTGTTCGCGACCCGGGAGCCCGAGGATCCGGATGCCGACGGTGGTCCGCCTTTTCTGCAGCCCGACCGGGCGGAGATTGTGGTCAGCAACCTGCGCGGTGCCATACAGGGGATGAATACGGCCAATTACATGCGGTGCCTGGATGAGGAGAACTTCATTTTTGAACCGGCTCCGCGCGACACCGACGCCGACATCTGGCCCGGGTGGAATTACGACAGCGAACGGGTCTATTTTGATAATCTGAGAGCGGCCACGCTGAACCTTACAGGCCATCAGCTGCAGTTGTCGGATGAGTCCACCCAGGAGATACCCGGCGGAGGAAACCGGATAACGGCAAAGTACACACTTACTGTGAACCACAACCGGAGCACACAAGGGGTACCGACGGTAGCCCGGGGCACAATGATACTCGACCTGTTTGCCGGCGAGAACGGGCTCTGGTCTGTACACGCCTGGACCGACCGGGCCGAGGGGGAGTCGTTTTCGTGGAGTGATCTGAAAAGCACCTTTGTGAGAGATTGATTTCATTTGACGCAATGGCCCCCGGCATTTTTCCGTGAACTTGATAGAGGATTATTCATACATTATCAGGTCTGTTCAACGTATTAATAAATCGATTCAGGCTGGTTGCCTGTTAAACCCTGCGAATTAATTATCCCTGGATTTCTGAATGTTAACCCGCTGGCTGCTAACCCATCAACTGAAAGAGGCGATACGGTCTTCTGTATTTCAGAAGAACCTGGTAATCAATATACTGGTGGGGATCTTTGCACTCTACATGATTGTGAACCTGCTGGTGGCAGGATTTCTCATCGACCGGATTATGGAGCAGGTCTTCCCGGAGACTGATCCGGTTACGGCCTTCAACGGGCTGCTTCTCTACTACTTCGGGCTTGATCTTTTCTCGCGCTTCTTTCTGCAGAAAATCCCGGTGCTCTCTATTCAGCCCTATCTTCACCTTCCGGTCAGGCGAACATCGATCATCCATTTTCTGCTGCTTAAATCGGTTTTCAAGCTGTTCAACATCCTGCCGCTGTTCATTTTTGTTCCATTCTCCTACAAAGTGATGGGCGGGACCGTAGAAGCCGCCACCTGGCTGGCCGGCATCCTGTGCATCATCCTGGCCAATAACTACCTCATCACCTATGTTAAACGGCACCTGTCTGACCATCCGCTAACTGCAGGTGTGTTCGCCATTCTTTTCGCGCTGTTCCTGTCGCTCGATGTGAGTGATATCTTCGGGCTGAGTGAGGTCTCCTCGTACCTGTTCGGTCTGCTGATCGCGTATCCGGCCACGGTTGTGGTAAGTTTTGCCATCCTGCTTACCCTGTACCAGCTCAACTTCGTAATCCTGAAGATGAACCTGCAGCTCGACATCATGCAGGCCGAAATCCGGTCGAAAAGTACATTGATGAATTTCGCCCTGCTTAGCCGTTTCGGCCAGATTGGAGAGCTTATTATGCTTGAGATGAAACTGATACTACGGCACAAACGACCGAAATCGGTGGCCCTGTTTTCTGTGCTGTTTCTCTTTTACGGACTCATTTTTTACCAGAGCCCCAACCTTCAGGACTCCACCTTCATCCTCATTTTTGTGGGCATTGTGGTTACAGGTGCTTTTATGATCAGCTACGGGCAATTCAGTTACAGC
Source organism: Rhodothermaceae bacterium (assembly GCA_020201275.1). Classification (GTDB taxonomy): domain Bacteria; phylum Bacteroidota; class Rhodothermia; order Balneolales; family Cyclonatronaceae; genus RECM01. Next base: position 5,263 of record JAIVHB010000149.1, read on the forward strand.
TGGGAGAGCTCTTTTTTCGACGGCATCCTGTCGAACCGTATCAGTCTTGAGACCTATATCAAGGCCAAGGTCTGGATCTACATCATCACCGTTTCCATTTGCTACATTGTAACGCTGCCATACGCTTTTATGGGTACTGAGATTGCCCTGATCAATACCTGTGCTTTTTTGTTCAACGCCGGCATTAATTCATTCATGATCCTGCTCATCACAAGTTTCAAGCCGAAACGGCTGGAGCTGAACAAGGGTTCTGCCTTCAATTTTCAGGGCGTTGGAATTGCGCAATATATTCTGAGCATCCCTATATTTTTACTCCCCATATGTCTTTACATCCCGTTTGCGATTGCCGGTTTAAACCAGGCCGGCGTTATCTTCATCGGTCTTGTCGGCTTTATGGGTCTGATCATGCAGGACGTGCTCGTTAAGCTTCTGGTGGCCAGAATTAAAGCAAAAAAATATGTGCTGGCAGCCGGCTTCCGGCAGGGCTGATTTGCCGGCCATGAATTCCTTCAGACCTTTAGTAATTAAAAACGAACGACGGCCGTTCTTATGAAGTTCTAACAAAAACAATACACCTGCGAACCGAATCTGATTAACCAAACGCACGCGTTCCTGGTGAACTACCGGTTTATCGGGAGAGAAAAACCGACCCATGCTTCTATTTGAATCACTGCGCAAGAATTACGAAGGCACCGATGCCGTGAACATCGACAGGATGGAAATTCCTGCGGGACAAAAATTCGGGCTGGTCGGTAACAACGGTGCAGGCAAGACCACACTGTTCCGGCTCATCCTCGACCTGATCAAACCAACCGATGGGGTGGTCTGGTCAAAGGGTGTGGATGTACGCCGTACGGAAGAGTGGAAGCTGTACACAGGATCCTATCTTGACGAGGGGTTTCTGATCGATTTTCTCACGGCCGAGGAGTATTTCTACTTTATCGGCAGTCTGCACGGTTTCAGCAAGCACGAGGTCGATGAGCGGCTTGTACGGTATCATCCGCTGTTCAACAACGCGATTCTGGGTCAGAAGAAATACATCCGGGATCTGTCGAAGGGCAATCAAAAAAAAGTGGGCATTACCGCAGCGCTGCTGTTCGAGCCTGAAATTCTGATCCTCGACGAGCCCTTCGCAAACCTGGATCCCACTACCATTTTCCGGCTTAAAAACCTGCTTAACGAGATCAACGAGCAGCAAAATGTGACCATGCTCATCTCCAGCCACGATCTGATGCACGTAACGGATGTATGCAAACGAATTGTGGTGCTTGAAGCCGGGAAGATCATTCAGGATAAATTTACCGATCAGGGCACCCTGAAAGAGCTGGAGACCTATTTCTCGGCCTGATCCGCCAGTGCTATCTCATCCATTCAGGTTGCACGGGCGCTTCGATGGATGCAGTTTTTTGCCGGTGGATGCATCCACCGTATTATCAACAAATAAAAAGACTCCGAATTGCATAGCGGGATGTATTCATGGGGGTCATGATTACCATTATTGGCTTCAAAAATTGGGATAATTATCGTTGAGAGCCCGAAAATGATTAGCCACAACAGTACGATTTCTGATACAACGATAGTCCGGGTTCATTATATTGCAAGATATATTTACATCAGCGCAGGACCAAAAAGTTGCGGGATATAATCAACGGGTCCTGAATTCATCTCATCTATAATATTTACTGCTATGGGGAAAAAGCATACCTATAAACCCGAGAGCCTGATGATGTCGTACGGGTTCAAACCATCGCTCTCGGAAGGCGCAATCAAATCGCCCATTTTTCTTACATCCACCTTTGTTTTTGAAACAGCCGAAGAGGGAAAGGCCTTTTTTGAGGTTGCCTATGGTCTGCGTGCAAAGCGCAAACGTGAAAAGGTAGGACTTATCTACAGCCGCATCAACAATCCTGACCTTGAGATTCTTGAAGACCGCCTTACACTCTGGGACGACGCCGATGATTGCGCAGTTTTCGAGAGCGGAATGGCTGCAATTTCAACTGTGATGCTCGAATTTCTGAAACCCGGCGATCTGCTGTTCTACAGCACGCCGGTATACGGGGGCACGGACCACTTTATCCACCAGTTCCTTTCGAAAATCGGTATTCATACGGCGGCCTTCAAACCCGGTCTGAGCCGGGCTGAAATGGAATCCATCATCGACAAAACCGGTTTTGGAGACCGGCTTGCCATGATCTACCTGGAAACACCGGCCAACCCCACAAATGCGCTGATCGATATCAGCTGCTGCAAAAAGATAGCAGATACATACAGTACCCCCGATAAACCTGTGCGTCTGGCTGTCGACAACACCTACATGGGCCCGATCTGGCAGCATCCCCTGAAACACGGGGCGGATTTCTCAATTTATTCGGCCACTAAATACATCGGTGGGCACAGCGATCTGATAGCGGGCGCCTGCTGTGGCAACAATGAAGTAATCGGCCGCTTAAAAACACTCAGGACGTTCCTTGGCAATATGGCTTCGCCGCACACGGGATGGCTGCTCATGCGCAGTCTCGAAACGCTCAAAGTACGGATGCAGCAGCAGACGCTGAATGCACAGAAAGTTGCTGCATTCCTGAATTCACATCCAAAGGTGGAAAAAGTGTACTATCCGGGGCTCATTCCGGAAGGTACGCGTGAATACGAGATCTTTAAAAAGCAATGTTCTGCGCCGGGGGCCATGATCTCATTTGATGTGAAAGGTGGCGAAGCGGAAGCGTTCCGGTTTATAGATGCGCTGAAGATGATCAAACTGGCCGTGAGCCTCGGCGGTACGGAATCGCTTGTTGAACATCCGGCTACCATGACCCACGCGGGTCTTGACCCTGCATACCGGCTGGAATTGTCGGTCACCGAAAAACTGGTGAGGATATCAGTGGGCATTGAACACCACGACGACATAATCTGGGATATCGGCCAGGCCCTCGAGCTGGTCTGATCAACGGGATAGAGATCGTTTTGCCGGTTTACAGCCTAAATAGACGTTATAATGGTAATCCGGTGCTGCAGTGACATGCCAGTCCGGGCCGGAAGTATGGATCCTCCCGTATTCAAACGGTGTTTCCATTATCGCCCCGTATCAGGAAATGAGGGGCAGATCGCCCATGGTTTTAAGGCCCGAGTGGAGTTCGTCATAGCTTAGATTGTGGTCTTTAAGCTTGCCGTCGAAGTAATCCTGATAGGCCTGCATATCGTAAAAACCGTGCCCGCAAAGATTGAACAGTATGGTTTTCGCTTTCCCCTCCTCTTTTGCCAGCCTGGCTTCGCGGATGGCCTGTGCTACAGCGTGCGCGGCCTCGGGGGCCGCAACAATACCTTCCGTACGGGCAAAAGTCACACCTGCTTCAAAACATTCGAGCTGCTGAATGGCTACCGCTTCGATCAGGTTATCACGCAGCAGCTGGCTGCACAGCACGCTTGCCCCGTGGTAACGCAGGCCACCGGCATGGATGGCGGCCGGACGGAAATCGTGCCCCAGCGTGTACATGGGCAGTAATGGCGTATAACCCGCACTGTCGCCAAAATCGTAGCGGAACTCGCCCTGGGTTAGTTTCGGGCAGGATGCCGGCTCAACGGCAACACAGCGAACATTGGCACCCTCCTTCAGGTTGTGCCGCAGAAAAGGGAAAATGATACCGGCAAAGTTTGAACCGCCACCCAGTGGTGCTATCACCACATCGGGGAAATCGCCGGTCTTTTCCATCTGAAGCAGGCACTCCTCGCCGATCACCGTCTGATGCAGCAGTACATGGTTGAGAACACTCCCGAGGGAGTAGCGTGTGTCGTCGTCCTGTACGGCTTTCTCGATGGCCTCCGAAATCGCAATGCCCAGACTTCCGGATGTATCGGGATCACTCGCCAGGATACGCCGGCCGGCCTCTGTTCTGTCGGACGGCGATGAATAGACGGTGGCCCCAAAGGTATTCATTACCGCTTTCCTGTACGGTTTCTGGTTGTAGCTGATGCGGACCATATAGACCTCACATCCAATTCCGAACCAGTTGCAGGCAATGCTCAGGGCCGTTCCCCACTGTCCCGCCCCGGTCTCGGTCGTAATCCGCTTCACGCCTTCCTGCTTGTTATAATAGGCCTGGGCCACAGCCGTGTTGGTCTTGTGAGACCCGCTGGGACTCACCCCCTCATACTTGTAATAGATTTTTGCAGGCGTATCCAGGAATTTCTCCAGTTTCCGGGCGCGGTACAGGGGGGTGGGTCGCCAGATTTTATACAAGTCGCGCACCTCGTCGGGAATCTCAATGAAACGCTCCTGCGACACCTCCTGCTGAATGAGGCCCATCGGGAAAAGCGGGGCAAGATCTTCGGGCCCTACAGGTTGCCGGGTAACGGGATGCAGGGGTGGCAACGGCCGATTGGGCATATCGGCCTGAATGTTATACCAGTGCCGGGGTATTTCATTTTCGTTAAGAAGGATTTTATAATCGGACACGTCAG
>JAIVHB010000149.1:9885-12410 GCA_020201275.1 Rhodothermaceae bacterium
TGGCATACATGCGCAAATTTCAAATCCTGACGGCGGACTTGCTCAAACTGCCCCCGAAAAAATTTGGCCTCAAACTCTTCATGGAAGCCATTTCAACGAATTCTGGAACTACCATATTTACCTGGATGACGGCACTAAAGTCCACATTACCTATTCAGTGGCCAATTTCGGCAGCCTGAAATCGCCGGTAAGCGGTGTGCGGGTTTCAGTGCTCATTCCGGGCAGTAACGGACCCAAAATTTACCAGGTTTCACGTGAATACGCCATCGATTACCTGGTTCAGGATGAGCAGAACGACCGGTTCCAGCTTCGGGCTGAACGGGAACTTCTTTTTGAGGGAAAATTGCCCGAAACGCACCGGGTCAGGATTTTTACACGCAAAGACGGCAATCAGTTCGACATTGATTTAACATTCAGCAACATCACCCGCGCCTATACCCGTGGAAATGGGAAATTTAACGTAAACGGTGAACAAATTGGCCATCTTACCCACATCCCATATGCAGAAGTGACGGGCCATGCCGCCGTTAATGACATCCGGAGGGAGGCTTCCGGTAAGGCTTACATGGACCATACTTACCAGTTCCAGACAACGACCTCGCTGCTGAAAAGCGGCTACCGCTTCGTCTACCTGAAAGACGCCGACAACTGGGATAGCATTTTTTTCCTGCTTCCGGAAGACGGGCAGGAGATGAAAACCATTGGCTACCGCCTCTACAAACGGGATGGAAGGGTCAGGCAGGCAGCTGTTGAACGCATCACCCAGATAACAAAACAGCGCGTATCCGGCAAAAATATTGCCCTGACCATGGAGATTGAAATGGACAACGGGGAACGGTTGAGAATAACCCGTTCTGAAGATGAAGAGACGTTTTCAGTTCTTGGTGAACTCGGGTGGATTGCCCGCCGGGCGGCACGAACATTTCTCGGGGGAGAGATCATCGACTTCAGGGGTACCGCCCACCTGCTCGAAGATTCCCGGGTAATCAAACAGTTCAGAACAACACCGAAACAGGATTTGATCTGTGGTCATTCCCGGCAGTTGTCAGATCACCTTTTTTGCAGGTGACGGGCATAATTCTGAAATTAAAATTGGGTACTGCAACCATAAAATCTGCGATACTTATTACTGGATTCCATCTTACCGGAAAGGCCTGCCCACTATGTCCGCTACCATACTGCTGATGATTCTGCTGTTTTTCGTGGTACTTGGATCGATAACACTGGCCCGCTACCGGATCAAACAACCTGCCGGCTTTCGCCTCATTCTGCTGATCATATTCATTGTAACGATTTTATTGTTCCTTGCATGGCTGGCAGTGATGGTATTTGTAGTTGGTCCATCAATGTAACACAACATCACTATTATCAGGAGTATTCAATGTCAGACATCAGACTGGGCAGCATTTCACTGGAAGCGGTCATGGAGCTTGTAAAAAATCGCGACCCGGAACAGACCGAATTTCATCAGGCCGTTCATGAAGTGATGGAATCCGTGGTGCCCTTTATCCGTGAGAATAAAATGTACCAGGAACCCGGTCTAATCGAACGCCTTCTGGAGCCCGAGCGCGCGATAATGTTCCGGGTTCCATGGGAAGACAGCGACGGGAATTTCCGGGTTAACCGGGGTTACCGGGTTCAGTTCAACAGCGCCCTGGGGCCATACAAAGGAGGGCTTCGCTTCCATCCCTCGGTTAATCTGAGCATCATCAAATTTCTTGGCTTTGAACAGATCTTTAAGAACAGCCTTACCGGTCTGCCCCTTGGTGGTGGCAAAGGGGGGGCCGATTTTGATCCAAAGGGGAAAACAGATGCCGAAATGATGCGCTTCTGCCAGAGTTTTATCACGGAGCTGTACCGCTACATCGATCACGACAGGGACGTGCCGGCCGGCGACATCGGTGTGGGTGAAGCTGAAATCGGCTATATGTTCGGGCAGTTCAAACGGCTTACCAGCGAATTTTCGGGGGTATTTACAGGAAAAGGCCTCAGTTATGGCGGCAGTAAAGTCCGTTCGCATGCCACTGGGTACGGCCTGATCTATTTTGTGAACGAAATGCTTAAACAGCATTCGGGTTCCATTGAAGGCAAAACGGTGGTCATTTCCGGCTCGGGTAATGTAGCCCGCCATGCCTGTGAAAAAGCAATTGAGCTGGGCGCAAAAGTGATCGCCATGTCCGATTCCGACGGATTCATCCATGACAAAGACGGTATCGATACGGAAAAACTCGATTATATCAACCGGCTCAAAACAGAGCAGAAAGGCCGTATCAGCGAATATGCTGATACGTATAACTGTGATTTCAGCGAGGGAAAGCCCTGGGGTCTGGATTGTGATGTAGCCCTGCCATGTGCCACCCAGAATGAAATCGGAATAGAAGAGGCACGGAAACTTGTAAAAAATGACGTACTGTGTGTGGCGGAAGGCGCCAATATGCCCTGTACCGACGATGCCATTAAATTTTTTGAAAAGGCAGATACACTCTATGCGCCGGGCAAGGCCTCAAATGCCGGCGGGGTGGCCG
>JAIVHB010000149.1:12466-28341 GCA_020201275.1 Rhodothermaceae bacterium
AAGAAGTGGACAGCAAACTGACCGCCATTATGAAGGAGATCCATCAGAAATGCGTTGAACACGGAGAGCAAAACGGGACAATCAGCTACATGAAAGGGGCCAATATCGCTGGTTTTATAAAGGTGGCCGATGCCATGCTTGCACAGGGCCATGTTTAGGTAATTACCCTTGAATATGCTTTCATTCTGGCAGCTCATATTGGTTTGAATACTGTGGTAAATTGCCTGACTTTTTCAAACTTTTGGCTACTGAATCTGACCTTTCAAATTATTACATTCTGTATATAAACATTTAATATTACCGGGTGCCCGTTTCTTTTCATACTGTTCAGATACACAATTAAGCAACAAAAACTGAGCGGGGTTTACCACTTGAAATGCACCTGTTGGGTGAAGCAAGCTGACTGAAGCCGAGAATCAAATGATATCTGCAACAGTTGACCCGGACGGCATACCGGCAAGTAATTCAGACACTATTCCCATGAGCGAACGAAAACTGGTTGTTATAGGCGGCGACGCGGCAGGAATGAGCGCCGCATCAAAAGTAAGACGGGAACACAAAAACCGTGAAATTGTCGTTTTTGAACGCGGTCAGCATACCTCCTTTTCCGCCTGCGGCATGCCCTACATGATTGCCGGCATGGTGGATTCTCCCGACGATCTGATAGCCCGCAAACCGGAAGTTTTCCGCGAAAAACAGAATATTGATGTGCGGATCCGGCACGAGGTTACAATGATTGACACGGCAAACAAACGGGTACGGGTTTGTAACCTGGCAGACGGATCGGAATTTTATGAGGGGTACGACGATCTGCTGATCGCGACCGGAGCATCCCCGGTCCGGCCCGATATGCAGGGAATCGGTTCTGAAGGCGTGTTCGGCTTGTCGATCCTGCAAACCGGAATCGCTGTGTTCGAATACATCCGGCAGCAGAACCCTCAAAAAGCGGTGATCGTGGGCGGCGGCTATATCGGCATTGAGATGGCCGAAGCCCTGCTTACGCAGGATATGGATGTATCCCTTATCGATATGGCACCGGAAGTGATGATTACCATGGACCCGGACATGGGAAAACTCATTTCGGAGTATATGCGGGAACAGGGTGTTCACCTTTATCTTGAAGAAAAACTCGACCATTTCAGATCGGAAAACGGAAGGGTGACTGGTGTGGTTACCAGCAAACGCACCCTCGATGCCGATCTGGTGATACTCGGCATGGGTGTCAGGCCCAATTCGGGGCTGGCTGAGAAGGCCGGGATTGAAACCGGCGAAAACGGTGCCATCCGGGTCAACAAAAGGATGGAAACCTCAGCCGCTCATATATGGGCAGCCGGCGACTGTGCCGAATCCTTTCATCTGATTAGCCGGCGGCAGGTGCACATTGCCCTCGGCACCGTTGCCAACAAACACGGGCTCATAGCAGGCATCAACATCAGCGGCGGCAACGAGGAGTTTCCGGGCGTAACGGGTACGGCCATTACCAAAATGAACGGCCTGGAAATTGCCCGTACCGGATTAAATGAAAAAGAGGCCGACGAAGCCGGCATCCCGTTTGAATCGACTGTGATTAAAAGTAAAACGCGCTCGGGTTACTTTCCGGGCAGCGGCGATATTACCGTGAAACTGCTGGCATCCAAAAAGGATAACAGGCTGCTCGGAGGCCAGATTGTGGGGGCTGAAGGTGCTGCAAAACGTATAGATACCATTGTTACAGCCATCACCAGCGGACTTACCGCCCGTGACCTGGCTTACATGGATCTGGCTTATGCACCACCTTTTTCTCCCGTCTGGGATCCGGTCCAAACCGCGGCACGACAACTCATAGTTGCCGTTTAAGGTCATCAACCCGCTCACCGGTAGCCAGATATAGAATTCTTTCACAGATATTGGTTACACGGTCGCCCATTCTTTCGATGTTGTAAGCAATTCTTAGCAGATATGTACACTGTGTGATATTTTCTGGCTTCTCGATCATATAAGAAATTAGCTCCCGGTAGACCTGGTGATAAAGCTGATCGATTTCATCGTCCATGCCGTGAATTAGCCTGGCTTCCTGTTCATCCTTGAATTTATAGGCATTCATTGCCTGTTCAATCATTTCAGCCGCGATTTTTCCCATTCTTGGAATATCTATCAACGGTTTAATGTACTCATTAGACCCATTTTTAATTGTGAATTTGGATACACCGGCAGCGTAGTCTCCAATTCGCTCCATCTCTGTAATGATGTACAAAAGAGCTATCAGTTCCCTCAAATCGGAAGCAACAGGTTGTTGTGTTGCGATAAGCGTTATACATTTCTCTTCGATATCCCAGCGTAAACCGTTAATTTTCTTATCTTCTTTTCTGATCTGTTTGGCCCTGTCAATATCTTTTTCAACCAGTGCTTCTAATGAATCTCTTATGGCAGAAACCACTCTTTCTGCCATCTCATCCAGCTTTTGATTCAACGCGGCAATATTATCCTGAATAACTGTATTCATACTCTTTCCTCAACCTTAAATTATTAAGCTGTCTCCAAAGCTCAAGATAATAATTATCCGAATCTGCCGGTTATATAATCCTCAGTTTGTTTCTCCTTTGGATTAGTGAAGATAGTATTGGTATCGCCAGCCTCTATGAGATCGCCTACATAGAAGAACGCCGTTTTATCGGAAACCCGGGCTGCCTGCTGCATATTATGAGTGATAATAATAATGGTAATATCTTTTTTCAGAACGTGGATAAGCTCTTCGATCCGCAGTGTTGCCTGTGGGTCCAACGAACTGGTTGGCTCATCCATCAGCAGTACTTCCGGCTCAACCGCAAGCGCGCGTGCTATTGAAAGTCTTTGCTGTTGCCCGCCCGAAATGCTCACGGCTGGTGTTTTGAGGCGGTCTTTGACCTCATCGAAAAGCGCAGCCTGTTTAAGGGCTTTTTCGCAAACCTCATCGAGAAGTGACCGGTTTCTGATACCTACCAACTTCAGACCCGCCACCACATTATCGTAAATCGACATTGTTGGAAAGGGTGTCGGTTTCTGAAATACCATACCGATTTTTCGCCGGATAGTTACCGGGTTTATATCTTCATCGTAAATGTTCTTGTTGTCGAGCAGTACCTCACCCTCAATTTTTGCTTCTCTGGTGAGGTCATGCATCCGATTCAGCGCCCGTAAATATGTGGTCTTTCCACAACCGGATGGTCCGATGAGGGCGGTTACCGTTTTGTCCTGAAAGGGTAGAGATATGTTTTTTACACCGTAAATCGATCCATATTTCACCGTCAGATTTTTGGTTTCCATTCTGTTTTTCATGACGGTTTTTTGGTTTTCCGTATTGGAATGGACCGTTTTTAATGTTTCTTCAGGCAAATCTTTGGACTTCATTATGTTGATTTCCATATCATTATTTCAGCTGCACTTTTCCTCTTGTAACAAATCGCGCAAAGACAAACGCAAGAATCACCATTACAAGCAGCACAATTGCTGCGGCCCAGCCCATGCTGTGCCATTCCGAGTACGGACTGATCGCCAGACTGTAGAGCCGTTGAGGCAGCGTATCTACCGGATTAAAGATAAACCCAAACCATTGGTCGGGCAGGTAATTATTACCAAATGAGGTAAACAGCAGCGGCGCAGCCTCGCCGGCAGCACGCGCGAATGCAAGCAGCAAACCCGTGGCAAGGCCTGTTTTTGCCGCGGGCATTACGGCTGAGATCACAACCCGCCAACGGGGAATTCCAAGGGCAAGACCGGCTTCCCTGATCGTCCAGGGAATTGTCAGTAGTGCGCTCTCGGTGGCTCTTGCAATAATTGGCAGCATTACAAAGCTGAGTGCTACACCACCTGCGAGGCCGGAGAAAGTCCCCATAGGTTTTACGATCAGAACAAAGGCAAACAGGCCTTTCAATATGGCAGGCATCCCGTTGAGCGTATCATTCATGATGCGCAGTGTGGGATTCAGCATATGGTCGGGATATTCCGACAGCATCATCCCGGCCCCAATGCCTACTGGTACAGCGATAACCAGGGCGAGCATATCTACGACAATAGTACCTAAAATGGTATGTACCAGGCCTGTTGGTTTACCCTGTATGGCTCTCGACGGTGAACCAAGTTCCTCCGTGAAAAATTCATAGTTCAGAGCACTTACCCCTTCCACAATCACATGAAAAATGATGATAATGAGTGGAAGTAAAACCGCAATAGTGGCGATTACCAGGAGTATCTCAATGAATTTGTCGTGAATTCTCCGACGCCTCATGCTTTTCACAATATCTGCCCTCCGCCGATAGATAGCTTTCTGTTGATGTAAGCAGCTGTGAGATTAACAATAAGAGCTATGATGAAAAGTACAAATCCGATAGCCATCAGGCTGGAGAGGTGCAGACTTTCAACCGCTTCACGAAATTCGTTCACTATAACCGATGGCATGGTCGCCCCGGCACCAAAAATCGAAAAGGGAAGGGTGTTTTTATTACCGATCAACATGGCCACAGCCATCGTTTCGCCGATAGCCCGGCCCAGCGAGAGAATGGCACCGGCAGTGATCCCGCCCCGCGCGTAGGGTAATACGGCCATCCTGATCACCTCCCAGCGTGTTGAGCCCAGCGCCCAGGAAGCCTCACGCTGGTCTTTTGGTACGGCTTTTATGGCATCTTTGGCCAGGGCGGTGGTATACGGAACAATCATAAGTGCCAGAACAATGGTAGCCGTAGCCATACCGTAGCCAATGGGGTTTCCGAGTATTGGAAGCAGGCCGGGCTGATTTAATTCGGTCCACAAGTAGATAGGCATGTACACCGTATCGCGCAGCCATGGAGCGAGGACGAAAATACCCCATATACCAATAACCACACTCGGGATCGCGGCAATCAGTTGTACCAGGTTGTCAATAATACCCGATAACCAGGGAGGAGCGTATTCCGCGGAAAAGATGGCAACGGCCAGGGCAGGGAAAAAGGCTATCAGAAGGGCCATTGAGCTTGTAATAACCGTACCGAATATAAACGGCCATGCTCCGAATACAAGTTGCACGGCCGGGTCCCAGGTTTTTCCTTTTATAAAATTGATGAAGCCGTATTCCCGGAGCGAAAGACTTCCTTCATCAAAAAGAACCCATGCCATACCCAACGCCAACATTATAATGCTGGCACCCAGTATCACAACAACTGCCGTAAAAATTTTATCTCCCAGCCAGAGATACAGGATATTGGGCTTCCTGCCATTCAGAATTGTTGGGGCACCACCGCCTGCACTGTCAGATTCCATATAATCTCAAATTTTACCCTGCGCTTCGCAGAATTTAATCTTCTGTTTCAAATCTGATGATAATTTCGAGGAATTATAGCATCGTAAACTATAGTAAATCCTGACTCTGCAACAGTTCCAGGCCAATTTCCTGACCCTGCCATTTCATCTGACGTATCATCTGAATGTTTTTCTCGTATGCAGCCCCGGGTATGCGGGCAAATCCAAGACCCTCGGCCAGTTCCTGTCCATCCGATATGGACCAGATCAGAAACCTGATGAGCTCTTCAGCCTCTTCACGGTTCTGTATTGCATTGTTTTGATCCAGATTTTCATAGACCAGCATCCACGCAAAGCCGGCAATAGGATAACCAAATTCTGCCGGCGTATTGGTGAACAGTATCCGCGTATCCTCGGGCAGCTCAATGTTTGCAGCTTCCGTTGTTGCCTCAAAGCTGGGCTCAATGATATTGCCTGAACTGTTAATTACCGACCCATATGACATGTTGTTCAACAGGGCGTAAGTGAAGCTATTGTAACCGATGGCTCCTGGTGTATTTATTACCGCACCTGCAACTCCCTCATTACCATTGCCCCCGATACCGGTCGGCCAGTTCACACTTGTGGCATACCCGACCTGATTTCTCCACTCATCAGAAACCCTGCTCAAAAAGCTGGTAAAGACATTGGTCGTACCGGAACCATCAGAACGGTGTACTACTGTGATGTTTGTCCGTGGCAGGTTCACATCCGGATTCAGTGCGGCTATTTGCGCGTCATCCCATCGGGTAATTTTGCCCAGAAAGATATCAACAAGCAACTCGCCACTGAAAACAAGACCCTTTTCGATACCCGGCAGGTTGTAGGTCGGAACCACATCCGCCAACGTAATTGGAAGATTGAACGCTCGGCCTCCTGTTGAACTTTCAATATCAGTCATTACATCTTCCGACAGAAAGGCCTCACTCATACCGAACATGACCGTCTGCTCCATAAATTGCCGTATTCCGCCGCCTGAGCCTATAGATTGATAATTGACCGTTACTCTTCGGTTGGTAATATCACGGTACTCGTCTGCCATGGCAGTAATTAGCGGTGCGGGGAATGTGGCCCCGGCACCAAGTATACCCACCCTGTCGCGAACGGCTGTACGATCAGGGTCGTCGCTGCCACCACAGGATATTATAACTAATGATAAAATCAGAACCGGCAGTAATCCTCGAATTGTATTCATGATCAACACTTTTATATTTATTGATATCAAAACGAAACGTCATCATTTTCAACTTGAATAGAACCTAAAATTACACATGCAGTATTACCAAATTATTAACAAATTCATTTTGGATTCAGAAAACTGCAAGTCTGCTGCAGACACTTATTTATATAGCTCCATATAGTCAACTGCAACAATATATAACTATAAATAATAAGTATTTATTAATTAACGTCTTAATACAAGAAAAGCAAAAATGAATATCCAATTTATGATAGTAAGATCGACAATTACTTTGTTTACCGGCTTTACAGCAATTAGAATCAACAAAAATATTTACATTATTACCTGATATACAGTGAATTAAAAAACCCGTATAGTATCGGGTTATAGATAATAAGTTTTATAATATTTTCAGAACTACATAACTAAATCGATATATATAGTAATATTGATATAAATACTAAATCATACTTATATAAAACACAAAATTAGTATGTGATTTCAGTATATACCGAATCAACTTATTTTATTTTTTGGCTATAGGGCAAAAAATCGTTCTAAAAGGCCATTCTATTCACTGCCTTTATCCAGTATATCATTCACCCATGTCATGGCAGCCATCATGGAGGGCATGCCAAGTGTTGGCAACAGAAGCAGTACAACATGCCGGATTTCTTCTTTACTGCACCCCGCTTCAAGTGCTTTTCGCGTATGAGAATGGACTGCCCCTTCTTTTTGGGCACCGCATGACATGGCCAGCTTCACAAGCTCCCGTGTTTTCTGATCGATGGGTCCTGCAGAGTGAACCGCATGGCCCATTTGGGCATAGGCCTGACCGATTTCAGGGTAGTTCTGTGTAAAATCAATAAAAGGCTTTGGAATATCGGACATGGTTTTATTCTTATATTTGAGAGTTTAACTGTATGAAATAGTGATCTTTTGTATTCCTGGTTTAGACCAGTTCTCCTTCAAATGCCTCCAGTTTTACATGGGTGTCATAGAAAACAGCACTGGCACCAACGGGATCTGTAAGGCAGGTATTTTTGAGATGTGGATCAATACCCATAACTGCATTGGCATGAATACCACGTCCCCGGCGGTCATCTTTTTTGATGACCTGTCCATCTACAACCATATCGGAAGCCCCATTTGCCCACTGACCGAATCCCAACGAAAACATGACCGTACCCGGTCGTATTCCCTCGATCACTTTCAGTTTACCGGCCACGGGCCTTTTGCCCTGTGCGCCCAAATCCCAAATCCCGTCGGGGTTTGTAAGACTTGTCAATTTTACCATGTCTCCGTCACTATATCCAAGTTCATTAGCTGTAATCCGGTTGATCAGGATGTAGTTGGTTGGATGAATGGCAAGCAGCCAGTACGCGACATTGGTACGTGATTTTGTCTGAACACCTTGCCTGAAGGTGTTTAGCCTCAGGTTATATCCCATTTCCTTGTCCTGAAGCGGGCGGCCCAATGAATCTGACGGAATGGAATGCCTGGCGATTCCCGGAATGGGTAAGCCGGTCATACTGTTTGTTGAACGGGCGGTTTTCTCGTGGTATATATTTACCTGCCGGTCGTATGCATTGGCCAGTTTTTCGCCGTTGTATGAATCGTCATATCCCTGGAATCGTCCGCCCCGGTTCAGCATGTATACCACCTGCTTCCACCAGCGTTCACCTGCCGAATCGCTCCATCGCTTCTCATCGAATGTGTGCCCGGCAATATGGCGGCGGCTTTCCCTGAAAATACGCATTTCCTCATCGCTGGCTTCCGGCAATCCGCCATCCTGGGCAGCGATATTTGCTGCCATTTTCAGGTAGAAGTGATCAAAATGGGTAAGTTTCTGACCGGGGCCAAAACCATCGGGGCCAAAGCCGGGCAGGTCCAGGTTTTCCGCGAAGCCCATCAGCATGGATTCGAGAGTCATCGGCATTTCCTCGCCGTAAACGTTACATGTATCGACCAATGGCGTGATAACAGGGGTTCGTACAGGCTGTACTTTGGAGGTTACATTCGGATGGGAACCGTGAAATTCCCATCGCTCAAAATAGGTGCCATCCGGGAAGATATAATCGGCATAAAGGGATGTTGCCCCAATTGTGATATCGTTCGATATGAATAGCGGAAGCTTCTCCGTATCCGACAGGATTTCGTTCAATTTATCCCCGGCCGGCAGTGAATAATTCGGGGCACCCATATAGAGGATGAGAGCTTTTACCGGGTAGGGATAGGCATCGCCGATGGACGGGATCACCTCCTGATAAATGTCGGAGGCTAGCGGATACCAGGGTCGCCTGGCAGGGTAGCCATTGAAAAGTGTGGATTTTTCATAATGCTCATCATGCCGGATGATGGATGTGCCAAATGGGCTGGCCGGGTCACTGTGCATCGACATGACCGGATAAGCGCCGCTGGTTGCTCCGTAGGTCGATGGCTGCGACATACCGCCCTTCCAGCCGATATTTCCAATTAACAGATTCAGGTTCATCCAGGCCGAAACACCGTAATAACCGTTTGTATGCTGTGATACTCCACGATGGATGTCGGCTGCGGCCTTTTTTCCATGACTGGTAAATTCTCGCGCAAGGTCTACAATATCCCGTTCCCGGATGCCGCAGATATCAGCCCATTCGCGAATGGTGTGTTCTTCTGCTGATTCTTTTAGCAATTGTATACTGCTTTTGACCCGTATGCCATTCAGAATTGTATCGACCAGCAGATCTCCGAATACAGCCGCACCTTCGCGGGGCGACAATGCCGTTGCCCGGCCATTTTGTAACGCGACAAACCGGTCGCCACCGAGCCCGATTTCAGAAGCCCGGAGAAAATCTCCCGGACGGCCTTCACTGTCAATTTTAACAAGCCACGCGGCATTGCTCCAGTTGGGTTCCCCAACCTGATCAGATGCGGGTTTGTTGGTTGCGGAAAGATAGGTTTTATCATACCGGCCGTTATCAATAATCCATCGGGTCATCGCAAGTGCAAGGGCTGCTTCCGTACCCGGTTCAGCCGGTATCCACTTCCATGCCATGCCACCGAGCTTGCCGAGACGGGGATCCACAACGGCAAATTTCAATGACCGTTCGGTGAGCCCGTTTGTGATTTTACTGGTTCGCAACGGTGGTCCGTAACCGCCTTCAAATGCATTGGAACCCACAAAAATAATAAACTCGCTGTTCCCTGTATCGGCCTGCCAGTAGAATTTCTGCCCACCACCCCATTTTCCGTTCGTGTACTGTTCGCTCATGGCCTTGCATGCAAAATAGAGCGATCCCTGGCAAACGGTGGTGTGCCCATGCCGGTTATTCGTACCAAATGACTGATTTATGAACCGCTGCACAAACTGGCTGCGTCCTGCTTTCATACGGCCCCAGTTGAATACGAGCTGATTGTTTTTTGGGCCCAGGTCGGGATGGTCGGGATCAATAAGAACATCCAGGTTATTGCGATATTTCTCCTTGAACTGCGCTACCGACATGGTACCGTTCTTAATATTCTCAACATCGGCACCCATGCGGTTTCCGAGATCCCGGTCGCGAAGTTTGTAAATTTCATTCAGCCCATCCACATTCCGGCTTTCCTCACCGGGTACATCAGCAAAGATTCTGCCGCCATCTACAATTTCTTTAACCGCCTGGTCGAACGGTATGGATTTGAATTTGCCTTCTCCACGCTTACCGGTGCGTTTCAAAACCTTACGGATGCGGTAGGGATCGTACAGGATCTGAATTCCCGCCTGGCCTTTCGGACAGATAGCGCCATCGAGTTTGGCGATCTCCGGTTTGGTCGGATCGTGTTTATAGTCGATATGCGGGGTCATGGTCCAGGGGCTGAAAGGGTTACCATCCACTTTAACCAATACTCCGTCAACAAATTTGGTTTTTATGGCACAGCCCGTATTGCAGTTCATACAGGTCGTGTAGAGTATATTCTCAGGTTTGCATAATTCGTAAAACTCTTCCGGCGTCAGGTCATTGTTTTCAGCACGTTCAAAAATGCTGCAACCGGAAAAAGCCGATCCTGCCAGTAGCGTTGTTCCGCCCAAAAGTGCGGATGATTTCAGGAATTCGCGCCGATTCAATTTATTGTGTTCACTCATATTATGCTCCGGTTATTGCTTGACTTTTGGCAAGAATTCGTGTTGATGTTCAATAAAGTAGGGTTCAATGATGTAGCGATAGCCAATTGAGAAAATGAATAGTGAAAAACCTACAGCGAATAAAACAACCAGCCACTCAACTATACTGGGTGTATAACCAAATGAGAGTTTGGTGTGATGAAATGCCTCGCGTAATCCTTCCATAGCCGGCATAGGGTAGGCCAGACCCGGAATGATGATGTTTACAGGAACCATGGTAAAGGCAAGTACATAGAAACCGGTCGCTATGGCAATAGCGGTCAGGTTCTTACGGAAAAAAGCCAGTAAAACAACCGGTATCAAAAGACCGAACCCGAGGTGAATAATCCAGATTGTCCACCAGAACGGGCCAAACAGTACCATGCGCAGCCCTTCAGCATAAGCGGGAACATTAGGATAGGCGATAACCAGACCATTGGCCAGGGAAGCTATAGCACCAATAAGCATGGCACCCAGGAATAAACGCCCCAGTGTTTGAGCGGTTTCCACATATTGCTCAGTTCCTCTTCTTGGTGAAAAAAGAAGGTGCAGTACGGTTAGCAGTCCTAGACCTGCTATGAGTGATGCAATAAAAAACATGAGTGGCAGAACCGAAGCATTCCAGAACGGTCTGGCCGCTACCACACCAAACAATCCGCCAATTACCGCGATCAGCAAAACACCGAACGGAATGGAAATATAGGTCAGGAAGTTGAGGTAAATTTCATATTTGTCAACAAATTCGCGTCCCCTTTTATAAGCCCACAACTCGCCCACAAGAATGAACAGATAGAGGGTATGCAGCCAGATCATCCATGTCATAAGGGAACCAAGCTGTGGCTGAAAATAGGCTTTCCAAAATCGAAATGGGTGGCCAAGATCCATGCCAATGGCAAACAGGGCACCAAGAAGGGCCGATATGGCAGCGAGCATGACCACCGGACCCAGATGTTTAATCCCCTCAACTTTTAGAAATCGCCGGCAAATGAAGAAAGAGAGAATCATGCCCACTTCAAGCCAGACGAGATAAACATAGACTCCCACCCAAAGGCCCCATGGCACATAACTGGTGAGAGACCCGTGATTACCATATATGATAACCTGAATAACACCCCAGCTGCCGGCTGCCAAAGCCAGTATGGCCAGTGTGAAAGAGATCCAGAAATTTTTCTTTCTGTTCAGGTTGGCTACTTTTTGAAAATTCAACATATCGTTATTCTCCAGTAAATTTCTTGCATTAATTGGAATCCCGCTCTCAGGTCAGATAATAAACCCTTGGTTTTGTGCCCATTTCCTGTTTCAGACGCATCTTGTTAGGCCGGCTGATTAATTCAGAAACCAGGCTCTCGGGGTCGTTCGAATCCCCAAAATAGGTAGCATAGCCAATGCAAGTTGTTACACAGGATGGCAGCATTCCAGCATCGAGTTTGTGTGTGCAAAAATGACATTTACGAACGTTGCCAACCGGAGAAGAGTGATGACCTTCCCTGTCCCATCGCTTGCCGTATTCAAAATTCCCGACTTTTTCGTACGGTTGCACCTCAGGGGTATTATCTGTGTAATTGTATCCAAAATCGAATGTCCTGGCATGATACGGACAGGCGGTCATGCAATACCGGCAGCCAATACACTGATCATAATCCATGTCTACAATTCCATCAGGGCGTATCCATGTGGCTTTTACCGGACAAACAGGAACACAGGGTGCTGTTTCACACTGCATACATGGCCTGGGGATGGACCGCATCGACACATTCGGGTACGAACCCAGTTCCTCCTCAATAACCGGCCTGTATACAACACCCGGGGGGAGATGGTTTTCTGCTATACAAGAGACCGTGCAGGCACCGCAACCGGTACACTTGCGCAGATCGATAACCATCACCCATTTTCTCTCTTCCATGGGTTTTTGCATTGCCCGCTGCAATTCTTTCTGCATGCGCACAATCACATTTTCTAACTCGCTTTCAGAAAATGAGACAGCGCTTTCCAAAAAGTTTTCTCCCGGATTGTCTGGATTCTCTTCGATCGCCGCCAGGCCTTGTGTCACCATGGCCGACATTGAAAGAGCACCGGTACCAAGCAGAGTTAATGCCTGTTTAAGAAATCTTTTCCGGTTATTTTCGGTCGTTTTTTCAGGTTTTGGACTATCATCCAAACCAAGAATTTTTCTGAGGTCACCTTCTTCCTCTACCACCGAAATACCGTTCTGCCGTGTAATACTGTTTTTTATTTCCATAGTCATTCGGATTTTATAACTAATACCGGTAATACACTGTAAAGCGCAGTACCACATCATTTTTACGATTGATGTCCTGCGCCCGCTTGTCGTCGTACAGGTTGATGTAAATATTCGGAATAATGCTTACCGTGGGTACCGGATTGTAGTTGACGCCTAAGATTAATAGCGACTGGTCATAAACAAATCGCAGGTCGTTGGGATAGATTTTGGAATCGCTGAAATCCGTATCGGGATCGAATTTATCGTACCTTGCAAAAAACTCCAAATCCTGTTTCATCACTTTCATTTTGAAAGCATAAAAAATGGAGTACACAAACGGGTTTTGAGAGATCATCCCTGCAGAAGTGCTCAGATTATCGTGAATCTTTGAAGCTTCGAAACCGAAACGGAACCTCGTGATTTCATAGCCAATGAAACCCCTGTAAATACTGCTGTGCCGCCCATTGCCCTTATACTTGTAGTTACCCATGGTTTCGACTGTAAGTCGTTTTTCGAGCAGGCGAAGATACAGCGACCCTGTATATTCGAAGTACCCCACACTGAACTGCTGATTGTAGAACAGAAAATCGGGGGCTTTCCACTGCAGATAGCCCAGTTTGATGATAACCCCATAGGATCCGTTAGGCATTGTGGTACCGGGGTTCGCCTCAAGCAGTACTCTGGTCGAAAACCGGCTGCTGATCTGGTTGTCGTAACCCAGATATAACCGCCTTAACGAGCCTCCCATCATTCCCTTTTCGGTTCCCATGTACTCACCACGGCCCCATCTGGCCGTATCGCCATCAGCTTTCCAGAAAAAATCTCCGAATGTATAGCCCCAGATTCTTTGTCCTGAGGCTGATGAGGTGCCAGTTTGTGCATCAGCTGTTGAAATCCCGAGTACGACAAAGCTGACTAATATCAAAGTGAAGAGCTTACGTGTGCTCATATCCTTAATAATTTGGTTGGGGGGTTTTGTTCCTCTTCAGTACCGATCGTTTTTGAGCGTAATAATATCTATCTAATTATAATATTAAAAAGTGAATATTCAAAGAATTAATAACATTATGATTAGGACGACTGATAACCACCTGATAACACGTATATTCATTAATATTACCGAAACCGGTTAACGATAATTCGTACTACCGCACGAATAAAAGCTGTATTTCTTACTTTATTGGGATGAACAGAATAAAGGATATCTACATTTTATGCGGGGGTCATTCCAGCCGGATGGGCAGGGATAAATCCGGTTTAATTTATGAGGGAAAAACCCTGCTTGAGCGAATCGCAAACCGGACTCTACCCTTGTTTGATACCGTTACATTGCTGGGAGCCAACAACTATTTGGAGTCCGGGCTCAGGCAGATACCCGATGCCATCGATGATGCCGGCCCACTCGGCGGACTTCTGGCTGCCCTTCTCGATACGAAAGAAGATACCATTGCCTTACTCCCGGTCGATCTGCCCCTGATCTCAGACGATACCATTACAAAACTCAGTGTTAAACCAGATTTACATCTGGATGCCCTGATAGCCGGAAGCAGCAGCAGGGTCCAGCCATTACTGGGCCAGTACAAGACGCGTACTGCCACTGTGCTGCATAATTACCTGAATACAGGAAAACGGTCCGTCATGGGATTTCTGGATCTGATCGATCATCAAACCTTTGCAGTTGATGAACAGGAAATAACCAACATCAACACTCCTGATCAGTATGAAAAACTGACTGAAAGAAAAGGTACGGAACCGGAATAGACCAGATTGTAAATCAATTTTCCGGGGTTTTTCTTTTTGATGTGGTTCTCGCTTTCAAGAAAGCATACGGCTCCAGGGCACGTTCCAGGGTAATGGCACCCCCCCAGAAGCCCATTTTACGCAGACGGGCAATCCATTTTTCAGGCTTGAGCACAGAGAAGATCACAAAAACAGCTGCAATGATACCGGCAGCCCTCAGGGGCAATCCAGCCAGTTGAGCTGTAGATGACCCGCTCAGGGTAAGGACAATCAGCACAACGACAAGCGGAACCCAGAATGCTTTTTGCCGGTATTCCCGCC
Source organism: Rhodothermaceae bacterium (assembly GCA_020201275.1). Classification (GTDB taxonomy): domain Bacteria; phylum Bacteroidota; class Rhodothermia; order Balneolales; family Cyclonatronaceae; genus RECM01. The sequence goes on from JAIVHB010000149.1 coordinate 27,320, forward strand.
AGAGACGTTGCCACCAGTTTTCAACTTTCCTGCTGCCGGGAGAGGTGCCCTCTTCCCGTTTAATCAGGGCTTTTTCAAGCAACTCAGGCGGTCGCTTGCGCCATTGAAAATAGCCTATCGTTATTGCAGACAGTAACCCCGTAAACATAACGTATAGCGCAACAAGAAGCGGTAGCGATACGATTGAAATACCCAAATTACCTGCCAGCCACTTTTGCAGCTCACCATATGCATCGACCAGGGCATTCCCCAGTAGCAGGTATTGAAATATAAACCCCTGTAAGCCCGACCAGGCGCCAACAAACCAGGCTCCAAGGGTGATGCCGGTAATATTCCAGCCCAGCAGACGCACCGATAAACCAAACAGGCTGCCCTGCACCGCAATGGCAACCATCGGTCTGATCCGGTTGCCGGCAGGAGACAGGGCTTTCAGAGCGGCAGCTACATACGACACCCAGATTACCATCCAGGGCCGGGCCAGCTTGCTGCCTGCAAAAAACAGTACCATTGCCTGAATTATGGACATAGCCACACCCCGGAATGGAATTTTAGTCGCGTTTACCACACTTCCCAGGCTCACTTCAATGGCACCTGCGGCAGCACCATATCTGCCAACACGTTGCCAGTCTTTGGCAGAATTGCACAATGAGCAAAGTCTTTCAAGTGCAATTTCCTCATCGGCCTGAATAACAAGATCAAACTTCTGTCCAAATTGCTTTTCAAGTTCCTCCTTCGACTCGTTTCGGATTGCAACCACAAGCAATACCGGATTCAGGGCAAGAATTTGATTCCAGTACACGGCAAACCCGCGGCCCTCTGCTTCCAGCCTGCCCAGTTCATCCAGAATAATAACCTCGGGTTTGTCCGGTTTTTTCCGGATAGCATCAATCCAATTTCCAACCTCTTTCCAGGCTTCCTCATGAAAACGGTATGGTGGCTTGCCAAATCCTGTTCGCTCACATAACAGTATTTCATGGTTTGCCAGAGGCCATCTCAAATAGTATTTTTGCGCTCCGCCTCCC
>JAIVHB010000089.1:0-1021 GCA_020201275.1 Rhodothermaceae bacterium
TGAACCCAGGCGACCTGTTTTCCAATTACGTCTCCTGTTATCCTGTCTTTTTTGTCGGCAGAAGAGGTGATTTTGACGCGCACATATAGTTCATTACCGGTAAAGGTATAGCTTGAACTCAAAACGCTTGAGGCGGAAAGAACCAGTTCAATCTCTTCACTGTATGTTCGTGTGGTATTCGCAATTTCGTTTCCTTCCCCGTCAAGGGTAGCCGTGCTTGATGTATCAAATCCGGCAAGTGTACCAATGAATTCCGTGGTGTAGGTTATCCCCTCCTCAGGTTCAATATCAACGGTCAACTCACTGCCGTTAAAACTTATTTCGTTTATTTTTACACCTGTGGTTGAGTAAAAATCACCGCTGTCAATGGCGTCAAGAATTGATCCCGCCTCAAGCTTATCACTACGAACCATTACCCATCCCCGGCCCGGTGTGGCACCTCCTGCATGATAGTTATGGGTATCATCCGTTGCCAGACCGTAAATTAATTTTCCGTTTCCTGATGACAAACGCATGGAAAGGACAATGTCCCACATCCTGTCAGTGCTTGCTCGAAACTCATTCCCCTTATTATTAACAGCCGGGTGACCGTTATACACCTCAAAATAACGTAGAGATTCTGCCTCAAGCATCATTTCGGCGGTAATAGCCCATGTAAAGTTGGGATGAGCAAGAACGGGCCAGGTATTGCGGCCGGACCGCTCCCTGTAATCATCAACGCGATGTACGATCTCCCTTATCATGTCAGCCCTCTCGCCGGGGCTCCCTCCCACTGTCGGTATCACCTCGTCCTGATGAATTGTAACAACATGAACAGCATGCCGATCGGTAATCTCATTTCCCATCATAAGCATAAACTCTCCAGGCTCTTCAAACATATGGCGAAATTCGTCCAGGGGCTTGAGCCTTACAAGCACATGGTCATCTTCATCCGGCCTGATATCTACCCACTCTTCACCGAAAGATTCAGTGTACTTTGCAACTGCCTGATGATCTTTGGGGAGTCTCTGCCAGGGATTGC
>JAIVHB010000089.1:1129-5198 GCA_020201275.1 Rhodothermaceae bacterium
ACCATTGTCTTTATACCATTTAGCAACAGACTCAGGAAAATCATCACCGTCGCTCCAGTAGGTATGGGTGTGCAAGTTACCGCGCAGCCATTTTTCTTTGTCATCTGTTGTCTGACAGGATGATAAAATCACCAGAGTAATCACGGTTAAAAATAAAAATATCCGATTCTTCATAATATCAATTTTATTTTTTTGAATTGGGTAAAAATACAATATTTGATTTGAATTGTAAGAACTCTCGGCTATTATTTAACATTCACCGGAATTTCTATCGTAAACATATTGGGACAATATGTCTATGATTCGACAAAAACTGAAGAAATAATAAAAAAGCATATCTTAGCATTTTAATAGGTGAAATCATCTATACAAAATGCATTAATGTTTCAAACAATTCATGCAGCTTAACTTTTAGACTTATAACCCCTTTACTATGTATAATAAAATTAAAACTATGAATTTTAAATTGTTACTTATCCCGTTCATTGTCATTTTTACAGGTTGTTTTTCGGACTCAGAAAACCAATACAAATTTGATGTATTAGATTATGTTGATCCCTTTATTGGAACCGGGTTTCATGGGCATACTTTTCCCGGGGCCACGGTTCCATTTAGCATGGTTCAATTAAGTCCCGACACACACATCATGGGCTGGGATGCCAGCAGCGGCTATCATTACGCGGATTCAACCATTTACGGATTTAGTCACACACATCTTAGCGGAACCGGAATTGGCGACCTGGGTGATGTACTGTTGCTTCCTTATTCAGGTTCTGATAGTTTGAAACCAGTTGGTTTATTTAATAAAAATGATGAAACTGCTTCACCGGGTTATTATAAGGTTCACCTGAAAAACCTGGATGTAACTGCCGAACTCACTTCAACCAAGAGAGTTGGAATGCACCGGTATTCTTTTACCAGCGAAGAGAGGAATGTTATGCTCGATTTGTCGCATGTGCTGCAACCGAACTGGGGCCATCGGATGGAAGAAAACAGATTCAGAAAAATTGATGACAAAACCCTGGAAGGGGTTCAAAAAACGACTGGCTGGGCCCACGATCACTTAGTAGCCTACCGAATTGAGTTTTCAGAACCATTTGAATCCATGATTATTTTTAATGAAAATGAAAAGGTAAATCAGTTAGATAGTAAAGGTAAGGACATTAAGGTTCATTTTCAGTTTGAAAAATCAGAAAAGCCACTCCTTGTTAAGGTTGCACTCTCAATGGTTGACGAGCAGGGTGCGGCCCGAAATATGAAATCTGAATTGCCCGGCTGGGATTTTGAAAAAACGGTAGATGCAGCTCAAAACGAATGGCGTGAAGCATTACAGGGAATCCAAATATCGATTGATGATGTGTCGGTCAAAACAAATTTTTACACTGCACTTTACCACACAATGATCGCCCCTTTTACCTATCAGGATGTGGATGGCAGGTACCGTGGGATGGATAAAAAAACGTATACCGCACCAGACGGCTTTACAAACTATTCGGTTTTTTCGCTTTGGGATACCTTCAGAGCTTTTCATCCCCTGATGACCATCATCCGGCCTGAAAAAGCTGGTGAGTGGGCAGCATCGCTGGTTCAGAAATACCGTGAAGGCGGTATGCTGCCAAAATGGTCGCTGGCGTCTAATTACACCGGAACAATGGTTGGTTACCCCGCAGTTTCAGTAATGGCCGATGCCATTGTTAAAGGGTTGGTTACAGATGAAGATATGGATGAATGGCTCGAGGCAGCAGTAACTTCTTCAACCTGGCAACCCGGCTGGCTCGAAAATAACAGTTCTCCCCGTGCGGACAGAGTAATGAGTAAACATATCTATTTTAAGGAAAAATATGGATTTGTTCCCAGTGATTCGATTACAGGAAGTGTATCATACGGTGTTGAAATGGCATACTACGATTGGTGTATAGCAAAAATCGCAAACGCTGCAGGCCAATTAGAGGTTGAAAATAGCTACCTCGACAAGGGCAAAAATTACCGACATTATTTCGACAAATCTACAGGTTTTATGCGGGGGAAAAATGCCGATGGTAGCTGGCGTACACCTTTCAATCCAAAATATTCCGACCATGCAGAAAGTGATTATGTGGAGGGAAATGCCTATCAATGGAGTTATTTTACTATTCATGATGTTCCTGGGCACATTGAATTACTTGGCGGAAAAACAGCCTTTGAAGCAAGTCTTGACAGTCTGTTTTCAACCAGTTCAGAGATTATTGGCGAAAACGCTTCAGGAGATATTACCGGACTGATTGGACAATATGCGCATGGCAATGAACCCAGTCATCACATGGCTTATCTTTATAACTGGACTGATTCGAAATGGAAAACACAGCTTTACACCGATTCCATACTTACCAACTTTTACCTACCCGAACCGGCTGGCATTATCGGAAATGAAGATTGCGGACAAATGTCGGCATGGTATGTATTAAGCGCCATCGGTTTTTACCAGGTGTGTCCTGGCGAACCAGTATATAGTATTGGTCGCCCGTTGGTTGACAATGCCAAAATCGAAGTGCCCGGAGGGATTTTTGAAATTGTGGCACACAATAATTCTCCTGAAAATAAATTTATCCAAAAAATTCTATTGAACGGCGAAGAACTCACCGTTCCCTCTTTCTCACATCAAACACTGATGAACGGGGGTACCCTGGAGTTTTTTATGACATCTAAATATTAGCAAATGAAGCAACTAAAAGCAAGCATGCGGCTAAGCACATTCACAGCATCTTTAATGATCGCTACTATTATTGTCACCAGTTCATGCCAGAACAATGACCGGCAGACCATAGACCTGTCGGGTGAATGGCAATTCCAAATGGATCCGGAAGACCAGGGTGTTGATGAAAAATGGTTTGAAAGCGATTTTTCGGAAATCGTTCAATTACCCGGTTCAATGGTTGAAAACGAAAAGGGATATGAAATTACGATGGAGACTAAATGGACCGGTGGTATGCAAAATCCGGAATGGTACAATGATCCGAATTATGCACCCTATATCGATCCGAACAATGTCCGTTTTCCCTTTTGGCTTCAGCCCGAAAAAAAATACACCGGGGCAGCCTGGTACCGGAAAAGAATTACTATTCCGACAGGCTGGCAGGACAAAATTGTCCGGTTAACGCTGGAACGGCCACACTGGGAATCCACCGTTTGGGTGAATGGAGAGCCAGCCGGCATGCAAAACAGCCTGGCTGTTGCTCACATATATAATGTTTCACCGTATTTAAAAGAGGGTGAAAACGTACTCACTGTGCGGATCGACAACCGAACAAAAGATATCGACGTGGGAGAAAATGCCCACAGCATATCCGACCATACCCAGTCGAACTGGAACGGGATTGTGGGAGATATTTCATTGAGCGCCACCGGGAAGATTACGTTTGAAAATGTAGAGATCTTCCCCGATATTACAGAAAAATCGATTGAAATCAGAGCAACGGTAAATAATACACTCAGGAAAGAGCAAACCGCAACGTTCACTGCCGATGCCAGGCTGAAAAAGTCAGGTAAATCAACAGGTGGGAAATTATATGAATTCCGGCTTACGCCTGGCGATAACATAATAACAATGGATTACCAACTGGGTGAAAAGGCCCTGCTGTGGGATGAATTCAATCCCAATGTCTACGAACTACTTTTAACCCTGAAATCGGAAAATGAGACAGATGATTACACTACTGATTTTGGCCTGCGTGATTTTAAAGTAGACGGAACGCGATTTGCAATTAACGGACGGCCTGTTTTTTTGCGTGGAACACTGGAATGTGCCATTTTCCCTTTGACCGGCTACCCCCCTACCGATACTGATTACTGGAAGAAAATTTATACCGCGGTCAAAGAGCACGGGCTGAATCATGTCCGTTTTCACTCCTGGTGCCCGCCAAAGGCGGCCTTTATTGCGGCCGATGAAATGGGAGTCTATCTCCAGCCGGAATGTTCGTCGTGGGCAAATATTGGCAACGGGATGCCCATCGATCAGTATATTTGGGATGAGAGTAGACACATTGTAAAAGCGTACGGTAACCATCCCTCTTTTGTGATGATGGCCTACGGC
>JAIVHB010000016.1 GCA_020201275.1 Rhodothermaceae bacterium
TACGTGTATTTTACCGATCTGAATTCAATAGTAAATGTAAAGAGTATTTTTTGACACTCGGGTAACCGGTTTTGCCGACCATTGCATTACGAAATTCAGGCCGGCAATGTTATGGATGTCGGGCAAAATTTTTATTTTTTGTGCCGCCGCACACCAGTGTTTATGGTGATAGCCAATCCGCCCTGACCCATGGTCAACAATACCCGGGCAGTAATTTGACTGATACGTCAGAATCAGGGACCGGCATCCGAAAGTCAGCAATGCGTTACCCCAATGGTTTTGCGCATCTGTCTTTAAATTTTGGGCCTTTCGATATCAAATATTTCGCCGATTTTTGAATAGGAATTCCCGGCCAGGCGGGCCACAGGTTTAAGCTTATGGATATCGATTCTGAAATCGTCAATCAGTTCGTCGTTGATATGCAGATGCACAACTCTTCCGAAAATGGCATCACATCCGCCTTTATCGCTGCCGAACTCGATTATCCGTTCAAGCCGGCATTCGAAATTGACCGGGCTTTCACCTACCCGCGGTGGTTTGATGGCAACCGATGGGGCCGGGGTAAGGCCTGTTACCTCAAATTCATCGACACCGTAATCGTACAGACCGGATGTGGCGTTCATCGCTTCGGCGATGGCCTCGGTCGGAATGTTGATCACGAACTCGCCGGTGGCCTGTATGTTTTTGACCGTATCTTTGAGCTCACCGTCTTTTTTGTACTTCTGCGGGAAGAAGGCCAGGATCATCGGGTTGTAACAGACAACATTGAAGAATGAAAACGGCGCCAGGTTACGCGTCCCGTTTTCGTCGATGGTCGAAACAAAAGCGATGGGCCTGGGCACCACGCTTCCTATAAGCAGTTTGTAGCGTTGTTGCGCGGTCAGTTCGTCGGGGTTGATTTCCATATTATTGATTGATTAATCAGCGTCGGTATGATTTGGACCGGCAACGATCCGGCATTGAACCGGTCAGGATAAGTTGACCTTTGGCGTAGATCAACACATGATACATGATTTGCCTTAGTTAGATACCCGTTTTGGGGTGAATGTTCGGGCACTCTTCAAGGTCCTGCTCTATGCTCCGGACTCTTGAAGGAGCCCATGGAGCTTTAAGCGTGAGGGATCCAGGAGTAGTGGTAGATACCGTCGTCCATCTTTTTTGCATCTTCGGTGAGGTGCAGGGGTTTGAAGGTGTCGACCATTACGGCGTATTCTTCGGTGCCCTCCTTGCCGATGCTTTTTTCGACGGTTCCGGGATGCGGGCCGTGCGGTATGCCGCCGGGGTGATGGGTGATGCTGGCGTACTCGACGCCTTTCCGGCTCATAAATTCACCCTGAACGTAATAGAGCACCTCGTCGGAGTCGACGTTGGAGTGGTTGTAGGGCGCGGGAATGGCCAGGGGATGGTAGTCGTACTTGCGCGGGCAGAAGGAGCAGATCACGTAGTTGTGTGCTTCAAAGGTCTGGTGAACGGGCGGTGGCTGGTGCACCCGTCCTGTGATTGGCTCGAAATCTTTCATGCTGAAGATCCACGGGTAGAGGTAGCCGTCCCATCCGACCACATCAAACGGATGGAATTCGAAAAAGTAATGGTGGAAGCGGCCCTGTTTTTTGATGCGGACTTCAAATTCGCCCTGCTCGTTGAAAAAGAGTGGCGCTTCTGGCCGGCGGATGTCGCGCTCGCAGAACGGGCTGTTCTCCAGGAACTGGCCGAGATTTGAGCGGTACCGTTTCGGGATCTCGATAGGCCCGGTCGAATCGATTACGAGCATCCGGTTCTCGTCGGTGTCGAATGTCATCTGCCAGGTGACCCCGCGGGGGATGTAGATGTAATCGAACGGCTCGAAGGTTAGCTTGCCGAAATTGGTCTGAAGTACGCCCTTGCCCTCATGGATGAACAGCATCTCGTCGTGTTCACCGTTGCGGTAAAAATAGTTCATCTTTTCGATGGGCCGGCAGAGGGCGATCTGCACATCGTTGTTGAAGAGTACCACCACGCGCCCGCTAACCGGGTCGCCGCCCTTAGGCATATTGTGCGTGAGCAGGTGGTGGTGCCGCAGAAGGTCCTCCTTCCAGGGCTTGATCACGATCTCTTTGCCCTTCTCAACCCGTTTTACGGTGGTCGGCGGATTGTGGTGATAGAGCAGTGAGGAATTGCCGCTGAAGCCCTCCGCGCCGAACAGCTCCTCCGTGTACAATTGCCCGTCTTCGCGGCGGAACTGCGTATGGCGTTTGTGCGGAAATTTGCCGAGTGAGTGGTAGATCATGATGTTGGAATCTGGTTATAAATTATAAAGAGAAAGCTCATGAGCTCATGAACTCTTATGCTCTTGAGTACATTTCGATGATGATAACAAGAATTATGGCTTTAGTCTGAAAAACCAGTATCTGGAACCCTGCCAGGGAGAAGTACAAGATACCGAGTCAGATTTAAAGCTCAAGAGCTCAAGAGCATAAGAGCTTTAGAGCTGTATTGAGCTGTATTACAAATTGCCCCGCTTATCCTGCTCGCGCTCGATTGCTTCGAAAAGTGCTTTGAAGTTGCCGATGCCGAAGCCGCGGGCGCCCTTGCGCTGGATGATCTCAAAGAACAGGGTTGGACGGTCGCTTACAGGTTTGGTGAAAATCTGGAGCAGGTAGCCCTCCTCGTCGCGGTCGACCAGGATGCCCAGTCGTTCGAGGTCCTCAACGCGCTCGTCAATTTTCCCGACGCGTTCGATCAGGGTCTGGTAATAGGATGTGGGTACGGTCAGGAATTCGACGCCCTTTTCCTGCAGCCTGGATACTGTATCGAGGATGTCGCCGGTGAGCATAGCCACGTGCTGAACGCCCGGCCCCCCGTAGAAATCGAGATATTCTTCGATCTGTGACTTTTTCTTGCCTTTGGCGGGCTCGTTGATGGGAAACTTGATGCGACCACGTCCCCCCGCCATCACCTTCGACATCAGTGCCGAATATTCGGTGGCGATATCGTTGTCGTCGAAGTGGATGTACTGGGAGAAGCCGAGCACGTCGCGGTAAAACCCGACCCAGTCGTTCATTTTGCCGAGTTCCACGTTGCCCACGCAGTGGTCGATGTACTCGATGCCAACCGGATCTGTGCTGATCCGGGAAGTCCGTTCCATAAAACCGGGCCAGAACAGGCCTTTGTAGCCCGAAGAGTCGATCAGCGAGTGGATGGTATCGCCGTAGGTGGCGATGGCGGCATGGATAAGCACCCCGTTCTCATCGCGCACCTCCTTAGGTTCGGTTACGCCCCTGGCTCCGCGTTTTATGCACTCCTCGTAGGCCGTATAGACGTTTTTAACTGCCATGGCGATATCGCGGACCCCATCGCCGTGAACCATACAGTGTTCGGCAATCGGCGAATCGCCGGTAAGGGGGGATGTGAGCACCATGCGGATGTTGCCCTGTTCGAGCAGCCATGACGCCCGGTCGCGCACCCCTGTCTCCAGGCCGCTGTATCCGGTTACCTCAAATCCGAATACGGTCTGATAGTAGTGGGCCGCCTGTTTCGCGTTGTTCACATACAATTCGATATGGTGGATGTCGACCAGGCCAAGATGGTCATCGTAGGCCGACTCCAGCGGACGCTCGACCGTACCGAGCGCATCCTGATTCTTTTTCATAACATTCCGTTTTTTTAGAGTAAAAGCGCTTTTTTGTTCAGCAGGCAATATCGTAAAAAAATGGAAAAGAAGTTGTTGGGCTCTTGAGATGTTGGTTGTTGAGTTATGGTAAGGGGGTTAAGGAAATTTGAATCTGCACCGACGCGGTCGAACCATACAACCGACGCGGTTGAGCCATACTGACAATTTTTAACAGTTTCAGAACCGGATGAGAATCTGAATCTGTGCATTCCTTCCCGGTGAAGGAAAATTGCCCGGACTGGTATGTTCGGTGTACCGCGCATCGGCGATGTTTTCGATTTCGGCACGAAGCTGAAAGTTCGGGTGGAGGTTCCAGGTACCGCGAACACCGATTACGGTGAAGGCTTCCGATGGGGTTTCGAGTGTTGTGGCCGATGCGATCCGGCGCTGAGCGGCCGCGTGCCGTACCTGAGCTGCCAGCGTGAGTAAGCTCACCTTCCACTCCAGGCCAAACTGAGCCTCAAGCGGAGGGATCATCGGCAGGGGTTCGTCGAGGTGCAGGTTCTGCGCGTACACCCGGGCCAGGCCGAAGGTGAGGCCGAGTGATGGCCACGGGTTCAGGTATCCGGCCGCCTCAACACCGGCATACAGTGCCGCATCATAGTTGGTATAGGCCGCGAACAGATCGCCGGTTGCCCTGCCGCCAATATAATTGCGTATGTGGTTCACGAAAAGTGAGGCCTCGAGGCCATAAATGCGGTTATCTCCGTTCAGGTAACCCGACAGGTTAACCTGGGTGCTTTGTTCGTTCTTCAGCCCGGGGTTGCCAAAGTAGAACAGGTCGTCGAGCGGGTTATAGATGTAATACCCGTACGATTCGATGTGTGAGGGCAGGCGCGACCCGCCCGACATGTTCAGGCTGATGCCCCAGGCCTCATCACTCTGGTACTGAAGGCCGGCTTTCAAGTTGGCAGCGGCTATGAGCCTGCCGGTGGATGCATCCGGGAACTCGATGGTAAGGAGATCGGCGGCAACCGGGTCGTTGAGCGTCCGGCCCGACAGGTCGAGCGCCAGCCCGGTGTTGAGCGACCATGCCGGCGACATCAGCCAGGAATGATCGGCCGAAACGTAGGCGTTGTTGAGTACCGCGTCGCCAATATTGATAAGATACATCGGCGATACCTGCTCGTCGACCGGCTCCATGAGCATATCGGCGAAGGCGTCGAGGCGGTGCAGGTTCATGGTGGCTCGTACCAGGTGGCGGCCGCTGATCAGGGTCGATTCGAGGCGGATACCGGTGGTACGCGTTTTGCCGAACATGGGCATGTACATGCCGGGCATCACGTCGCGGGTGGTTACATCCCGGTTGTAATCACTCATCCAGTGGTCGACCCGGGTGTGGTAGGGTTTCACGCGGAGCACGGAGACCAGGCTGCCGGGATTGCGCCACTCGTGTTCGTAGCTGATCAGGTGGGAACGGGCCTTGTCGGTATCCATGATGAGGGCGGGGTAGCCGGCGTCGAGGGCGAGGTCGCCGATCCAGGTGAGCCATCCGCGGCTGCCGCCGGCGAAATCGCGGCCCGCATCCACCTTCAGGTTCATTTTGGTGTAGCCCGACAACCCGAGCCTCTCGCCGCCCCCGGCCGTGAAATTGCCCGCATCCCGCAGGGTGAAGGCGACCTGCAGGGCGTTTCGATGGTTGGAATAGCCCGACATCACCCGGTATTTCTGCACATTACCGTTGTGCTGGTAGCCGGCATCGAACTCGCCGTAATAGCCAGCGTCGAAACCGGGACGGGCCGTGATCAGGTTCACCGAGCCTCCCGGCCGGTTCCCGTTTTCGAAGGAGATGTTGCCCATGCTCACATCCACCTTTTCGAGGTTTTCCGTCTCCACGTAGGAGGTTACCGGATCCATACGGTCAACGCAGGCCGACACCATGGTCACACCGTCGATCAGCACATTCACGCGGCTGTCGGACATGCCCCGCAGCGACGGTTCCCAGGCGTAATTAGCCCGTTTGATCATCGACAGCCCGTTCAGGCGCTGCATGAACTGCTCGGTTGATTCGAGCGAGGAATTGGTGTAGCTGCGCGGTGACGCGTCGGGCACGGGGGCCGACCGGATAACCACTTCGCTCAACAGGCCGGTCCGTGGTTCCAGGTATACCGCGACCGGTGTGCCGGTGAACAGGGCGGGGTCCATCTCCCGGTTTTGGTAGCCCGTCATTGTGATGAGGATGCGGCAGGGGCAGTCCGGCCTGACAAGCGCGAAGGATCCGTCGGTACCCGATGAGGTGGCATACTGTTGATTTGGGCCCTTTATATGGGCGCCGTGAAGCGGCCTGAGGGTTTCGGCGTCGTAAATGGTGCCGGAGAGGGTATCCGGCCCGCTAGGCAGCGGGCCGGTCCACAGCAGCATCAGCAGTGAAAGCAGGGCAGTAAGTGTCATAACGGGGTTCTCCCGGTTTTCCCGAATATCGGGGTTAAGGTGATAAGGTGTGCTTGCGTATGGGGTTTCATGCGACTGAGGTTGTTGAGTGGCATATATGTTGAGCGGTATATCCGATAAGCGGCTTGCCAGTTGAGCCTCATGTATGCTGAGCGGCATGCATGTTGAGCATCATGCATGTTGATCGGCATGTCAAATAAGCGGCATGTCAGTTGAGCATCGTATATGTTTAGCGGCATTTCAGATAAGTGGTATGTCGGAAATAAAGTATGTCAGTTTAGCATGAGGTCGAACCAGGTTTCATACAGATCTTCTGCACCGTCTTTGAGTGTGAAGTAGACGCGCCAGTCGCCGCTCATGTTGAAGTTGACCCTGCCCTGGTAAAAGCCGGATCCGGTGGATGCCGGATGTTCATTGTTGCTTGATCCGTGCCCCATCGACTCCATCCAGGGCCGGATTTCGATGGACAGGTCGTCAACGGCAGGGAAGCTCATCATCGATTCGCGCCGGTGAAGGGTAACCACAAGGTTGTTGGACCCCACTTTGGGCTCGGCCGGCTGGATCCAGGTGAGGATGTAGCGCTGTTCATTGGATGCGGTAAAGACTTTAACCCTGGTCGACTGTGCTACGGTTACATCCACCGGCAGGCTGAAGGAGGTGCCGGTCTGCGGATCGGTTACATCGATGATAAGCTGCCAGGAGCCCATGTCGCCTGAGGGCATGGTTGCGATAAACGCGCCGCCAAACAGCTGGTAAAAGGCATCCCTTTCGGGTCCGGGCTGCCATACCGGGGCTGAGTGCGAGTGTGCGTCCATGTCCATGAGCGGGGTTACCGTTATTTCGGCGGAACTCAGCCGGTCGTTTGCCCCCCGCTTCACGTCAAAATAGAGCAGGTTGTAGCCCACGCTTACCGGTTCTGTGGTGTAGACGGTAACCGTGTAATTATCGATGGATGAGGTGGCCAGCTCGAACAGATCGTCGACCGGATCGGGATTGTTCGTATTCAGATCGCAGCCGGAAATGAGCAGGCCCGACAACGCGATAATGATGATGAGGATAATATGAGATTGCAGTGTATTCATGGTATTTCGGTATTGAATTAAAAAGGGTAGCCCGTCTGACCCCGGCGCATGGGCGGAATGCCGCCACGGAGCATATTCAAGCGTGGACGTTTGTCCGGACGGATATATATCCTGTTAAGCCGGAACGGGCAGAAATTTGCATCGGAAGCGCAGGGAGTGCCGGTCAGGCCTGCGGGGGATGAAATATGCCGGAGGAGGGAAGGGATGTGAGAAAGGCGGATGGTAACGTGTTGGAGGAGATCCGGTCGGGGTAGAGCCGGGCGCTTTCGGCGGTTACCGGTACGGTGAGCAGGGGGAGATCGTCGAGGTTCAGCAGGTTTACGGGCGATTTGGCCGCGTCGTTTTGCTGTTGTTCGATCTGGCCCTTGAGGTAGCAAAACCCGTCGCATTCCATCTCCGGCACATCCTTGTTCACGCAGAACAGCTCAATAATGCTCTCCTGAAAGGTATAGTACCCGATCAGGGGCAGCACGGGCTGGATGAGCCCGGTAAGCAGGCTGAAGAGGAAGATCAGCGAGTAGATGCGCAGTTTGAGGGTTTGCATGGCTGCAGAATTTACTTCATTCGCGGGTAATGTATGGAGAATTAATAAAAGATAAAATTGTCCTTAATCTTTTATATCTCCAACCGGTTTTTCCCGGCCGGCCCTGTTACTATATACGGGATATTCCCGCACATTTACAGTGGAAGATGTGCTGCCAGTACACCTCAACAGTCCTGCTGGTTTATTATCAATGCTTATGGTACTTCATCATCATTCTTCATTCTCATCATCCATCACCAGCAGTGTATCGGCCCGGCGGTTAACGCTGCAGCCCATTTTTTCATCCTGCAGCACACAGGGGCTGCCGGTGATGCCCAGGCTTTCGATGATGATGCGTCTGGTGTCGATCCCGCGCCCGGTGTAGTGGTTCCGTACAGCGGCGGCCCGGCGTGTGGTGAGCCACTGGTTGTAGTCGGGGTTGCCGATATCGTCGGCAAGGGCCTGTATGAGGATGACCACATCCGGATGTTCATTCAGGTAGGCCGCGTTTTCGTCGAGCAGGGCTTCGAACTCCGGATCAATGAGCGATGAGTTCAGGCCGAAAATGACAGGGTGAAGGGGCGACAGGTCTTCGGTGATGACCGCGCTGTTGTAGCCGCGTGCCTGTTCGCCGGTAAGCCCGGTGAGGCCGGACTTGTAATTGAGCCTGATGTAGCGCGGATCCAGGCCGTTTTCGATGTAGGTGGTTGCGACCTCAAGGGTACGGCTCCAGATGAGCCCGGCATCGGGCCGAACGGCGGAACCTGAGGCTGAGGCTGAGTTTGAGTTTAAGTCAGAGGCTGAGGCTGAGATTGTGGCTGAATCCGAGCCCGAATTCGAACCTGAATTCGAACCTGAACCTGTATCTAAACCTGAACCCGAAACTTCGATCACCATGCCCGGTTTGTTGCGGATCAGGCCCGCGTTGTGCAGTGCGGCTTCGCTGTTGGCCTCATCCGGACGGATTTCATCGCCGGAGAACATCACCAGCAGGTAATCCGCCCCGAATACAATTTCAGAAGCGGGAGCGGGTGCAGTTGCATTTGCAAGTGCAGGTGCAGGGAAAGGAGTCGCTATTTCTGAAGCGGGCAGTTCACTGTCCGGATGCATCCGGTTCAAGAGCCTGAAATCGAGCATTTCGGCGTAATCGCCTTCAGGCAGGGCCTCCAGGTCAAATTCATAATAGGGCGGTTCGGAAACCATATCCAACATCTGAAGCTGCATCGAATCGGGGTAGATGATGTAACTGCCCGGATGTACCCCCAGCTTGTAGAAGGTGCCGTCGGAGTATGCCGGCAGCACTTCGCGGGTCCGGCGGTTTTTTTCGAAAAGTACCACGCGGAGGCCGTTGGCGCCGGACGTATTTCCGTTCCGGTCCAGCACGGTTACCGACCCGTCTACCTCGCCCGACATCACCAGGGGGATGTCGATCTGCTTGAAGCCGTTGGGGTCGGTGACGAACGAAAATTCGGTAAATTCGGGTATAAGCAGCGGGTTTTTGATGCGGTCGGTCAGAATTTCGATGCTGTAGCGGGTGTATGGCATCAGATGGGTCACCCGGCTCACGCCGTCGTCGTGAAGCCTGGATGAGGTTGTCTGGCGGAACCGGATGGCTTCGGCCGGGATCACGGAGCTGCCGGTGGCCACGGTGCCGCCACCGTTTCCGTCTGTGATGAGCATGCGGATGGCCGCGCCGGCCTGCCCCACATTCTGGCGGTTGTCGAGCACCAAACGGTTGAAGCCACTGTCATAACCCACCGAGCCCTGCACCTGGTGGTTCATAATGTAATCGTTTCGGCCCGACCGGTAGTTTCCCGATGTGCGCAGCTGCGGGAAGTCGAAGGTGAGGCTGAGGAAGAAGAAGTCGCCACGGCGGGCGAAATTCCGCTCAACGCCTGTACTGAAACGCCCGAATTTACCGAGACGGCGGTCGATGGTAAGGGTGATGCTCTCGAAACGGTCCTGCTGAACCGTGTACCGCATCTGAGCGCGGACCATCAGTGTGCGAAGCGGGGCGGGCACAGACGGCCGGTTTTCGAACATGTAGAAAAGGCTGCCGGTGAGCAGCCGGTTCTGTCTTATAGTGCCGCCGCTGTTGTGGAACAGGGTTTCGCGGTATCCGGCCTGGATATTCAGCCTCCGGTACCGCGCAATGAGTCCGGTATCGTACTGGTACATCGTCTGAGAGCCAAAATCGGTGCGTGAACCGGAAAAACGCAGACTAAGGGGCAGCTTGTTGCGAAGCAGCGGCAGAAAAAGTGATCCCTGCTGCTCGTTTCTCAGCCCTCCGATATTGTAGATGCTGCCGGTCTCCCACGATGTAGCCGAAAGCTGAACGGATGTGAACCCCGGGTACTGCACGTTGCCGCTGAAACGGTAAAAATGGCCGGGTACCACATCCGAATGGAACAGGTACTGGTCGAACAACCTAGCCGAGGCCGATCCGAAAAACACGGGGCTGCCGGAATTTTCAAAATATTCGATCCCGCTCCTGAGGGTCAGGTGCTCGTTGAGGCCGTATCCCGCCGACGTCTGTGTCATGAAATCGCCGCTGCTGAACCCCGACCGTCCGGGTGTTCTGCTCAGCCATCCGGCATCGGCATGGTAGGTAAACTCACCGGGCCGGAGCAGGCTTGACGGCACGTTCACACGCCGGCTGGTTTCACTGTAAGTACCCGACGGCCCGTATTTCCGGATGTTGACCAGGGCGCTGCCGTAGGTTACCGGAAGCGTGAAATTGTAATATCCCGTTTCGCCGGCATTCATATAGCTCACCAGCCGTCCGTTCACGAACATCTCTACATCGTGATCATGGCCTGCGAAGCCCTGCACCTGGTAGTCGCCGAAGAAGCGCCGCGGCTCGATCGGCTCGTTGCTCACCTGAACGCCATAGAACGAATTGGAGGTGAGCCCGCGTGAATAGACTTCACCGGCCGCCAGATAGCTGATGTCGGACCGGTCGAACGCGTACCGCCAGCGGATGTCTCTGTTTTCGTACCGGGTATCGGAGTTGTTGTTGGAAAAGGAGAAAAAGCCCTGGATGTCGCCCCCCAGCAGTTCAGCCCCGTATCCGAAGCGGCCGGAACGGTTGTCGCTGATCATCGACTGGTTCCAGGCCAGGTTGTAATCGAGGAACATGCCGTCGAAGGACGCTTTTTCGCGGCCGAAGCGCAGGTCGTAGTGGGGCTGCAGGATGGTGGCGGTGCCCGACCTTTCACGTGAGCGCCGGCGCTGGTCGGTCTTCTCAACGGGGAGGATGTGGCCGGTAGTAAGGGTGAGGGTCATGCGCTGGAAGTTGATTGCGAACCCGAGGCCGAACACCTCGCTGAACACATCCGGTGTGAGATAAAAATCGGCATCACGCACAATGATCTGCCGGGATGAGAGCTGGAATTGGTCATCCCCGAGGGTGATGATCCGCGTAGCTGGATCAAACGAATAGCGTTGGTCCGGATCGATGAAAAAGCCGTGAATCTGGCCGCTGGAAGCATCCCAGTTGTAGTCGATCTGCAGGGAACCGAAAAGGCCGGAAAGCGGGAGATAGAATGTGTCGTCTCTGTACCATCCGGTTACGAAGGTGTTCACGACCGAGCGGAACCGGAATTTCAGGAAGGCCTCATCGTATTCATACAATGATTCTGAATCGGAATCGGAATCGGAATCGGAAACTGATTCTAAATTTAAATATAAATCTGATTCTGATTCTGAATGTGCAAGGGAATGATAATCATAACCTGAGTCCGCATCTGAATAAAAAACGGTGTGGTAATCAGAACCTGAGCGTACATCTGAATGGAAAACGGAATACAAATCCGCTTCCCTGTCCGGATTTGATGTCAGTATCAGAGTCGGGGCGGGTAAAACGGGTGAATTATGCGCAAAGCATGGCTGGCCGGCCGCGAGTATCCGGATGGTGATCAACAGTACTATGAGGCCGGCTGATTTCACTGCACGGTAAAGGAAAAGGTGTCGGTGATGGCTGAGGCCTGCACGATGGAGGCGGCGGGGATATCGGCCCGGCTTGTTTTAAACCGCACTTCCGCTTTGTAGCTGCCCGGGCCGAGTTTATCGGACGGTATGGCGATCTTTTTTCCCACATCGAAGTAGATGGCCACCGGTTCATTGTATTCGAACACGTTCCGGCCGTTGGCATCACTTACCACGACCTCCATGGTGCCGAGGAAGGGCGCGTTGCCGGTCTGCCGCAGGGCGAGTTGCAGGTGATGGGTATCGTCTGCATCGGAAAAGGTATGTGTACCGGTTTGGATGCCGGTGGTAACGGTTCCTTTACGGAACATCACCGTGGTGATCTGCTCAAACCTGAATATGATGCGGGCGCCGATGGTGGTTGATCCGAGGGTGTCGGCAACATCGGGGCGGGCCGAGGCGCTGGTTTTGACGCGCGCCCAGTACATACCGTCTTCCAGATCCGATGGGGGCCGTGATGTTAGCCGTACGGTCTGCTGCTGGCCCGGTGCAACCGTAAACACCCGCGGAAAAGCGCGGACCCAGGGCGCGGCCGAATACCTGCCGGCCCTCACGGAGTCGTCGTACACCATATAGGTGTTACCAAGCGAATCGGACGACGGGTACCCGAAAACGAAATCGACGGTCACATCCTGCGGACTGTCGGATCGGTTCTGTACCATATACGTGCCAAAACGGTTCTGGTCGTCAAGTGTGATGAGCACCGGAGCCACAGTAACCTGGGAGGTTGAAGTCTCTGCAAACAAGATGAGCAGAGCAAGTACAATCAGCGATTTTATCAGTTTTTTCACAGCGGAATTGATTTTTTAGGGTTAAGTAGGGTTGAGTAGGGTTGAGACGCAAGACGCAAGACATGAGACATAAGACATGAGACATGAGACATGAGACATGAGACTTCAGATTGGTGTTGAATTGGAATTCGGGATGTGATCACCGGCAGGGGGTGGGGGCTTTTTTAAAAAGCCCCCACGTGCTTCGACTACACGCAGCTTTGCTGCGTTGCGCTCAGCATGACGTTGTTGGTTGTCTGATGTCTGATGTCTCATGTCTCAATACTCAATTGTACACCTCCGACACCGTAACCACGATTACATTACTGTCAACACCATTTCTGGCGCTTACGGGTACATCCACCGTCGCACCCAGCCAGAAGAAAACGCGTCCGCCGCCGGCAGTCGGGAGCCTGAGCGGGAAGGATGGATCGGCGGGTTGACGGTTGTTTCCGTTCTGGTTGGTATCCCATTCAAGCGAATTCGGGCCGAAGGTGATCGGGAGGAAACTGCCCGGACCGAACAGTTGGACGGGCAGAGAGAAGCTCACATCCACCTGGCGGCCACCGGGACCGGGCCAGCGGACCTGAAAGCCCGCGGCGTTGGCATCGGACGGCAGCACGGTATAGGGTGCGCCGGCAATGACCGTTCCAAACTGGAGATCGTTCATTTTGTTTACCGATACACCGGGCCCGACCCCGGGTGGGGGCTGGGCTATGGCCAAATCCGCTATAAGAAAACTCATCAGGATAAAGAAAAAAATACCTGGAACAGGTATCATCCACGAACCTGCTCCAGGCTCTGTACATCATAGGAAATCAGGGATATGCCACGGTTACAGTGAACGTGCCACTGTATGTTCCTGGAAGAACATTCCCTACAGTAATCTCACCACCCAGCCACAGGAAATGATTTCCATCGGCATTCAGAGTGCGTTCGGCACCGCTGACTACAGATGAAGTTGATCCGATAATGTTGGTTTCACTGCCTTCAAATTCGGCGGTAAAGCCAATCGGTGCACCAGGGCCGGTTAGTTCTGTTGGCGCAGTGAAGGTAACTACAACAGGAACATTACTTGCTCCGCTGATACGGAAGTCAACTCCGGACGAGAATGGAATTGTCTCAGTACTGACGGGAGAAACATCACCAAAATCAAGTATCTGATTTCCGGCCAGATTTGTTACCTGAAGTGTACTCAGCACATTTGCTGTTACAGTGGCGCTTGCATTGGTCTGGGCCGTTACCACATCCGTGTAAAACAGAGCGATCACAGCACAAACCATCACAGTTATAAAGCGTTTCATTTTATCTCCTAAGTGTTAAAGCGTATTGTTAGTATTTTTACCTAATCACAAGGCATAGACGCTTATACATTAGAAAATTTTAATATGTTCCTAATAAGTTACAGAAATTGTGAAAACGCCTGAATATAAACCTGGAAGTACCGTTGGCTGCACTTCAAGGCTGCCTCCGACCCAGATGAAGTGGTTGTTATCCTGGGTTACACTAAAGGATCCACCGTTCGGCAGGGGGCCGGAAAGGGGTGCGCTGTATGTATGTGATGTTACCTCCGGGGTGAAAAGGAGTCCGGGACCGGGCTGGTCGATCGTCCAGTTCACAAAGATAAGCGCTCCGTTGTAGGAGATGACCTCGAATGAGGCGGCGTTGGGATCGGTGGCTGGATCGACACTCACAGTAACGTTCATCCCAGCCTGGGGGAAGACCGTGCCGAAATCAAGATCCGTGAGCTTGACCACCGAAAGTCCGCCGACCACCTCGATGCTGGCATCGGCAGTCTGGTTTACTTGTGCCGGTGCGATTGCCGGAACCAGAAGCAGGAGTAGTGATGGGATAATGAATCGGATCATACATAACGATAGGGAAAACCCGGGACAAATTACACGGTGCAATATCTGGCCTTTTATTGTGGATTGAGAACAGGCATGTTTGTGAGTTAGGGAGTTGATCGGTGCAATATCTGGCCGTTAATATAGATTGAGAACAGGCATGTTTGTGAATTAGGGAATTACAGAACAAGCGAACAATTGAATTTGGAAGTAATTCGCAACGGGATTAAATCATGCATCAACACACTGTCTCAAGTCTGATGTCTGATGTCTGATGTCTGATGTCTGATGTCTCAAGTCTGTTGTCTCAAGTCTGTTGTCTCAAATCTCACGTCTGATATCTCAATTATAGGTGGCTGATAGGGTAACGATGCCGGAGTAGGTGCCGGCGGGGATGTGGCCGACATCAATGCTGCCCGAAACGGAGATGTATACGCTGCCGGTTGAGGTATTGGCGGTGTTCGGGCTGAGCCTGAGAGAGGGAGGTGAATCAGGGTTGATTTCGGTATAATCGCCGGAGAGTGCTGAGGCCGAATGGGTATATGCCAGTCGGCTGGTGAAGGGAATTGCATGGTCACCGTGGCCCGTCAAGTGCGAAGGCGCGCTGAAATCAATGGTGATCTCAGCGTTTTCTGCCCCGGTAATGAGGAAGCGCCCCGCCGAATCATCCGCAGTACCCAGAGTGCTGACGCCAGTATTGCTTCCAACGGATCCGAAAGTGAGGTCGGAGATCGTGCTGACTTCGACGCCGGGCAATATGTTGACGATAATCTGAGTACTCGCTGATCCCATTCCCTGTGCCTGAATCCCAACGAAACTGCATGCAAGGAACAAAATGATGATTGTTGTGAATAGTTTTCCCATACTGTTATCAGATGCATTAATACTGCACTAAGTCAATTAACAAATAATTTCCGGATGATTAAATACTTCAATCGTTAGAATTGAATAATTGTTTCCCTAACTCATTAAATTTGATATATTTAAGCTTTTATACCTAAGCCGGGAATCACGTGTAGGCTTTTTCCCTTATGCCGGGTCTTTTTAAGTGCCCCTATCCCGTCATGGTGAGCGCAAGCCCGAGCATAGCGAAGGCTGAAGTCGAACCAGTGTGCAGTGCGCGGCACTGCACATGTGTCATTAATATTCAGGGGGGGGGTTCGATCTATATTGAAAAAACACCAGACGGATCGGCGTCGCTGAGCCATGCATGGCCAGTGATGCTCACGTGATTCATAGCTTTCCAATAGGCAAGGGCTTTTTAAAAAGCCCCACGTGCTTCGACTTCAGCCGTCGCTTTGCGCCGGCTTGCGCTCAGCATGACGTTCTTCTTGTTTCCTGCAGCGGCGACAGCAGCGGGCAACAGAATAATTCCCGGGGAGATGGGGTCCGAATTCCGACAGTCGAAGCGGTTGCTTCGATGTACGGTTCACTTCCGCTTGAGGAGAGGCTTACCGGATCTGTAAGAGCGCGTAATCAGGTAGAGATCTACCCGGAAATAAGTGCACAGATTACACAGGTATTGGTTAACGACGGCGATCGTGTAGAGAAGGGCCAGGTACTTGTTCGCCTTCGCGACAGTGAAATCCGTGAACGTCTCAATCAGGCGACTTCCGGTTACCAGATTGCCATTGCACAGGTACGGCAGGCCGAAAACAGTCTGAACCAGGCCGAGTCCAATCTCAGAAGAGTTCGTCAGCTTGCCGATCGTGATCTTGGAAGTGCCGCCGAACTTGAGCGCCTTGAGGCTGAGGTGGAATCGGCGAAGGCCTCGTTGCAGCTTGCAGTTGCCCAGCGTGAGCAGGCATCATCGGTTGTATCCGAACGCAGAACGGCGCTTGAACATACCGAAATAAAAGCGCCGATTTCTGGTATGGTCGGGCAGCGCAACGCAGAAATTGGCCAGCAGGTGAGCCCCGGTACATTTCTTTTTGAGATCGGCGATACAGAGATGATGAGAGTAAGGGTGATGCTCACGGAGCAAATGCTCGGTTATATTTCGACCGACCAGAATGTGCTTATTGCGACCCCCTCACTGCCCGACACCCTGCTGCGGGCAAAGGTGAGCCGCATTTCCCCGTTCCTGAACCCGGTTTCCCATACCACCCACGCCGAGATTGATGTGGAGAACAAGGAAGGACTGCTGCTTCCCGGAATGTTCGTGACGGTCGACATCCTGTACGGCGACAGCGAAAGTGCTACCCTGATACCCAACAGCGCCATATACCGGCATCCCCGCGACGGAACGGTTGGTGTGTATGTGGCAGGTTCCATCGGTACCGAGCTCGAGTTTGATGACGACGAGCGCCCCGAGGTATTTGGTCCCACACCCGTTGAATTCCGCCAGATCAATGTTGTAGCCCGGGGCCGGATGATGTCGGGCGTGCACGGCATTGATCAAGACCAGTGGGTGGTTACTCTCGGTCACAATCTGATTACCAGCCGCAATGCCACCCAGGCAGTAATCCGGGCAACTGATTGGGAGCATATAATTGACCTGCAGCAGATGCAGAGCCGTGATCTGCTTGACATGATCCGCGAAAAAATTGCCCGCCGAAATGGCAGCGGCGGTTCCGGTGCCTGAAACCGAAATATGGGATTTATCCGATTTAATTAAACAGTATGTCGCTTTCAGCCAAATCCGTTAAACGCCCGATAGCCACCACGATGGTGTTTCTTATCGTAATCACTCTGGGGATGATCGGGTTTCGCTTTTTACCTGTTGACCTTTTGCCCCCCATCGAGTACCCGCAATTGACGGTTAATATTGACTACAGTAATGTTGGACCGGCCGAGATGGAGCAGATTATTACCGACCGGGTTGAAAATGCAATCGCCGGCATACCAAATATTGAGCGGGTCACCTCGCGATCTGGTGAAGGTAACAGCCGGGTAAGCCTGCATTTCGCACAGGGAACCAATCTTGATGAGGCAGCCAACGACCTGAGGGCAGCCCTCGACCGGGTGCGCAGCAACCTGCCCGACGAGGCCGAAGCACCGAGAATATGGAAATTTGATCCGAACGACGCCCCAATTGTTATAGTCGGGGCCAAATCGGAAAGGGAGATGGCCGAACTGACACGCATCCTCGATCGGGAAATAAATAAGCGTTTTGAACAGCTGAAAGGCGTTGGCGCCATCGATATATGGGGAGGTGTGTACAGCGAGATCCATATTGACCTGATGAGAGACCGGCTGCTGTCGTCGAACCTCACGGCCAATGATGTGATTCAGGCGCTGAACCGTGAAAATGTGAACCTCCCCGGAGGAAATGTGAAGGAAGGGCTCAGCGATCTGTATATACGTACGCTGGGTGAGTATACATCGGTCGACCAGATTGCCAACACAATCATCAGGGTTGTGGATGGTTCACCCATTCGCGTAAGGGATGTGGCCATGGTGGAGCTGGGCTACCAGGATGTGGGCCGGTATGTGGAAATCGATGAACAGCCTACCATCCGCATCGGCATCCGGAAAACCAGCGGCGCTAATACCGTTGAAGTGGCCCGGCTGGTGCGTGAGGAGGTGGCAAAGGTGAATTCGGAACGGGACGACCTGGAGCTGCAGGTAATCACCGATCAGAGCGATTTCATCCAGAGTTCGATCGACAACGTGCGGAATGCCGCCGTGTGGGGCGGTATTTTAGCCGTGATCGTATTGTTTGCCTTTCTGCGTAACGGGTCTACCACGCTGATCATCGCCATTTCCATCCCCATCTCCATTATTGCCACGTTCGCGCTTCTCTACTTCAACGGCCTCACCCTGAACCAGATGAGCTTCGGGGGGCTCGCGCTTGGCGTGGGCCTGATTGTAGACAATGCAATCGTGGTGCTCGAAAATATTGTGAGGCAGCGGCAGCGGGGGAAAAACCTCGAAGAGAGTGCACTTGTTGGTACAAAACAGGTGGCCGGTGCCATCATCGCGTCTACACTCACAACCTCGGTTATTTTCCTGCCGGTACTGTTCATGCAGACCATTACGGGATTGTTGTTCCAGGAGCTGGCACTGGTGGTTGTATTCGCCCTGTTGTGTTCACTGCTTGTGGCACTCACGCTGGTGCCCATGCTGTCGAGTAAATTCCTTACCTTCAAGCCCGACAATCCGGATCCCTCCAAACGGCCGGCGCATCAGCGGTTTTTTGAGGGTATGGAACACCGTTATGGTAAAATCCTGGAATCATCGCTTCGCAGGAAAGGTGTGGTGGCGGGCAGTACGCTTGTGCTACTGATCGCATCCGTGATGCTGTTTCCCCTCATCCCATTCGAGCTGGCACCACAGACCGACAGCGATGAGGTACAGGTGAGCATGCGTCTCGACGAGGGTACGAACATCACTGTAATGTACGATTATCTGCTAAGGCTGGATGATGCTGTACAGGTGTTGGTTCCGCAGGGTGATGTACTCTATTTCACAAGGGAGGTGCGCAGTAACCGGGCAAGTGTAGAGCTTACGCTTAAAGACCAGAGCGAGAGGCGTACAACGGCTGTAGAGATTGCCGATCATCTCAGAAGTAATCTGCAGGATGCCATTCCGGGTGCAGATATCCAGGTTTCCGCCCGTTCGGGCCTGTGGATACTCCGCAGGGTATTCAGTTCAGGCGGCGACGGCGAATCGGTTCAAATGCAGCTGCGAGGGTACGACCTGGCGCTGGCTGAACAGATTGCGATGGAGATGTCGACGCGTATTGAAACACTCGACGGTATCGCCGACGTGAGGGCCAGCGAACAGGAGGGACGTCCGGAGCAGAACATCCGGTTCGACCGCGAGCGCATCGCCCAGCTCGGCATAGGCGTTCAGGATATCGCTTCAGCACTGCAGACCAACATCGGCGGGCGCCGTGCGGGTTACTACCGCGTAGACGGCGAGGAGATACCGATAACAGTGCGTCTGCGCCCGGAAGACAGGCTGAGCCTTCAGGATCTTGACAACATAACCGTACGGTCATCAGCCGGTGAAATTCTTCCCCTGTCGGCGCTTGTCAGCCAGGATATGGGCCGTGGCCCTACGAACATCAACCGGGTAGACGGTCAGCGTGTGACCTACATATCAGCCAACCTGGAAAGTGGTGTGCCGCTTGGCGATGCCGTATCGCGGATACAGACAGAGCTGGCCGATTACCCGCTGCCTGAGGGCTTCTCTCTCTACTTTGGCGGTGAGTACGAGGAACAGCAGAAAGCCCGCCGCGACTTCATACTGGCCATCATCATGGCCCTTGTGCTCATCTATATGGTGATGGCGGCACAATTTGAACGTTTCATCGATCCGCTGATCGTGATGTTTTCGGTACCGCTGGCCATTATCGGCATTGTGCCGACCATGATGCTTACCGGTACCACGCTGAACCTGCAGAGTTTCATGGGGATTATCATGCTGATCGGTATTGTGGTGAACAATGCCATCGTGCTGGTCGACTACATCAACCTGTTGCGACGAGAGGAGAACCTGCCCATCCACAAGGCGGTGGTTGAGGCCGGCAAACTGCGTCTGCGACCAATTCTGCTCACTACTGTGACAACGGTTTTGGGTCTGCTGCCACTCTCGTTCGGCTTCGGTGCCGGCGGGGAGATACAGGCCGCCCTTGCCCGCGTAGTGATCGGCGGACTGACGGCATCAACGCTCATTACCCTGGTACTGATTCCGGTGGTTTATGTAACGATTACAACGGCCACGGAGCGGGTAAAAGAGTGGGCGGCTTCGTTTAAGAGCGAGGCAGAGCCGGTTGCCGTTGAAGGTTAACGGGGGCCGGTTTGGTTTTCGCGATCGCGGTTTTATATGCGGCTTTTTGATATCCGATTCATAAGACGTAGCGATATAACGACCTGGCGATTTTCCCAACCCATATCGAATATCGCCAGGTCGCTACGTCTTATGAATCGCTACATCAAATGACTGTTAACAGCACCACCGTTGTCACCTCCCGAATGCTGCAGCCCATTCCGGGTTGCATTAAAACTTATCTGTTACCGCGCCTTCTGAGGCCGATCGCACGGTGTGGGCGTATTTCGCCAGAACACCGCGGGTGTAGCGCGGGGGCGGGGTTGACCATTTTGCAAGCCTGCGCCTGATTTCGGCCTCATCCACCTCAAGTGTAAGTTCGCGCGATTCGGCATCAATGGTGATGGTATCGCCGTTTTCGACAATGGCAAGCGGTCCGCCGTCTGCGGCTTCGGGGGTGATATGCCCCACCACAAAGCCGTGACTGCCACCGGAAAAACGTCCGTCGGTAATCAGGGCCACATCCTTGCCGAGGCCCTTGCCCATGATGGCCGAAGTCGGGCTGAGCATTTCACGCATTCCGGGTCCGCCCCTGGGGCCTTCATAGCGGATCACGATCACATCGCCTGCAACTACGGTTCCGTCGAGGATGCTTGTCAGGCACTCCTCCTCGGAGTGAAACACACGCGCCTTGCCGGTAAATCGCATCCCCTCTTTTCCGGTGATTTTGGCAACGGCACCGTCAGGAGCAAGGTTGCCCCGTAAAATAACAAGGTGGCTGTCTTTTTTTATGGGTTTGTCGAGCGGCATTATGATCTGCTGCCCATCAGGATAGGGCTTCACACCGGCCAGGTTTTGGGCCAGGGTTTTGCCGGTTACGGTGATGCAATCGCCATGCAAAAGGCCGGCGTCGAGCAGGGTTTTCATCAGGGGTTGGATACCGCCGATGGCCACCAGCTCCGACATCATATACTTGCCACTGGGCCTCAGGTCGGCCAGAACGGGCACACGCGCGCCGATTTTTGTGAAATCGTCGATGGTCAGGTCCACATCCACCGTGTAAGCCATGGCCAGCAGGTGGAGTACGGCATTGGTTGAGCCGCCAAGGGCGATCGAAACGGTTATAGCATTCTCGAAAGCCTTGCGCGTCATGATGTCGCGGGGCTTGATGTCGAGTTCGAGCAGGTTAAGTACGGCCGCACCGGCATTGCGGCAGTCGTCCATCTTGGTGGTGGAGACCGCGTTCTGGGCGGAGCTGTCGGGCAGACTCATGCCGAGCGCTTCGATGGCGGATGCCATGGTGTTCGCGGTGTACATCCCCCCGCAGGATCCCGGCCCGGGGATGGCCGTCTTTTCGACCTCGATGAGCTCCTCGTCGGTGATGTCGCCACGCGAGTGCCGGCCTACTGCTTCGAAAACGGAGACGATATCGGTATGATTTTTTCCGGGCTTGATGGTACCGCCGTACACGAAAACGGCCGGACGGTTCAACCGTGCCATTGCGATGAGGCATCCGGGCATGTTTTTGTCGCAGCCGCCAACGGCTACCAGCCCGTCGAAGCCCTCGCAGCCGGCAACCGATTCGATCGAGTCGGCAATCACCTCCCGGGAAACGAGCGAGTATTTCATACCCTCGGTACCGTTCGCGATCCCGTCCGATATGGTGATGGTGTTGAAGATCACACTTTTTCCGCCGGCCTCATCGGCCCCTTTGGCCACTTCCTCGGCCAGCACATTGATGTGCATGTTGCAAGGGGTGACCATGCTCCAGGTTGATGCCACGCCGATCTGCGGTTTTTTGAAATCCTCATCGGTAAAGCCCACCGCACGGAGCATGGACCGGCCGGGTGCTTTATAGGGCCCGTCGACTACGGTGCTGGAATATTTGCGTCGGGGATCGCTGCTCATGGTTTTTTCTTTCACTCTGTTTGATGGCTGTCAAAAATTTCATAATCGCAGACGAAGATGCGGAAAAAATGGGTGCTATTCCACCCCCAGTCATGGTGAGCGCAACCAGAGCACGGCGGAGCGCAGTCATACCCCGTCATGGTGAGCGCAATCCTGAGCACAGCGGAGCGCAGTCATACCCCGTCATGGTGAGCGCAACCCTTCGACTTCAGTCGAAGGGTGAAGTCGAACCAGTGAGCAGTGCTCTGCACTGCTCGGGGGGGGATTTGAAAAGGAGCATGTTTGGGAGGCTTTGAGAAGCCTCCATGTCCCTCGACTTCACTTGTCGCTTCGCTCCTCGATACCGGTGACATCTTTTTTTACCACTTTGTGGTGGAATAATGCGGTTTGATATGCACGTTTTTGATTTATCGATTCATAAGATTCAACGACGTACCGATGTAGCGATTTATATCATTTCTACAGGGTGCAGCTATGTCACCTCCGGAATAGTGTAGTCCGCATTGGGCAAAATCAGGGGCTGCCGGTGACATCCTCCCAAATCACTTCGCCGTTCAAATGTTCTATTGTTCACTTGTTCCCTAATTCAAAGCATACTAACAGCACAAATGGTGTAGCCCCGAGGGGCGAAATCAGGGGCTCGGGATGACGGGGCTTAGCCGATAATGCGGCTGTAGTGGCTGTAGAGATACATGATGTTATCGACGTAGTTGACGGGTTCGGTTCCCCGGCAGTATCCGTGCCTGACCACCTCGTCGTTGAAGTACTCTTCATCCTCTTTTTTGATCAGGTATTCGGCGACCACTTCCCACGAATCAGGGTTGTCGCCGTACTTTTCGGCAAGCCGGCGGGCATCCTGGACGTGGCCCTGACCTACGTTATAGGAAGCGAGGATAAATTTTTTCCTTTCTTCATCGTCGGTGATGATGTCGATCCAGTAATCGCTGAGCCAGTGCATGAAGGCGATGCCGGCACGGATGTTCTGCTCGGGGTCGTTCGGGTTTTCGGCCCCGTAGGCCCGAGCGGTTCGCGGCATCAGCTGCATCAGCCCAACGGCACCGCTCCATGACCGGGCTGCGGGATTGAACTGCGATTCCTGGTAGATGAGCGATGCGATCAACCTCCAGTCCCAGTCGAGCGATTCGGCCTCCCGGCGGATAATCTCATCGTAGGGCGACAGTTTTCCGCTGATGGTGGCCAGGTAGTCGCTGCTGATCCTGGTCCGGAAAGCGCCACGGTTTTCAAAGTATTTGTTGTAGATCACATAGAAATCGACCCCTTTTTGCATGCCGGCAAGCCACTCCTCGATGGCTATATAGAGATCATCCGAGCCGTGACGTACAGCCCAGGCGGTCTGCTGGGGCATGCTGAGCGGGGTATCTACATCCAGAATGGGATAGTATGACTGGTTGAGCCGGGCTATGTTTTCGTCGGCCACGGTCAGGCCCAGCTCGCCCTGTGCAACCTGGCGCATAAGCTCCTCGGTGGTCTCCTCCCCGTCGGATTCGATCACTTCGATGGTACCTCCTATCTCCTGAGCGAGGTTAATGAGCCGTGGAACATAGGATGAGCCTTTGCGCACTACAATTGTGGTGCCGTCGAGTTCAAGCGGGCTCCGGATGAGGGTGGCTTCAATCTCGTGCAGCCTCATCTGCCGCCAGTTTTCAGGCTTGCGCTGCACCAGCACCTGCCTGGTTACATTCAGCGGTGAGGTAAATCGCACCCGTTCGTTGCGTTCGCTGGTAACCGTGAGATTGTAGGCGATAAGGTCGCCCTCGCCACGGTTCAGCATATCCATCATTTCGCTGAGATCGCGGGCCACGATGATTTCGAGGTCGAGGCCCAGATGCTCTGTGAGTCTTTTCAGCAGCTCGTATTCATAGCCCATCGGCTCGCCGCGGTAGATGAAATAACTGGTCGGACTATAGCTGGTGATGGCTGTGAGCGTGCCTTTTTCCGTGATCTGTTCCAGATCGGGAAGTGATTTTTTCCCCGGCATGTTTTCCCGGCTGCATCCCGCAAGGATGAAGCTGATGAGCAGGGTGATGGCAATACGTTTCATAAATCCAGAATTGGTTAAAGACATTTATCCGAAGGCTGTTATCTCGCACATGCATTAAAACAGGATGCAGTTTCCAGGTGAATTTTATACGGGAGTTTTGACCCTGATGCAGCTTTCAGGGCAATAACCCGTGAAATCGTGTTTTGGCCGGATGATGTTGATTTTGATGTATCTCAAATAAACAAATATCAGTCAGAATTACAAAAAAGGCATTTCCGCCATTTTTTGCCTGCCGGCAACCGTTTCTGAGTTCCTGAATTAATGTACTATTCTGTAACTTAGGCGTGGCAAATGAATTGGAAAGGAGATCTGATTCTGCGGGCAGAGGGCACAATAGTATTGTTAGAGGCAGTTAGCCGGCTTTATTCATGATATTATCGGATTTTTCAGGTAAAATTAACAGGTAGGTATACAGTGTATGGATTTTTTTAAGGTGTTGGCAGAGCTCTATGATCTGATTGGTGACCGTGCAATTGCCGACCGCCACAGGATGCTTGCGGGCAGGTATGTGCGCGACTGGTTTGGGTGCTATATGGCCGGCGGTGCCACGGAGGCTGGTAAAATTATCCGTGGGTATGCGGGAAAAAAACCCGATGCCGGGATGGCCGTTTTCAGTACCGCTGCTCTCACAAAACAGGCCGGATCGGACGACATCCACCAGGCTTCGATGACGCGGCCGGGGTGCGTGGTGATACCGGCAGCCATGATACTGGGCCGGAACCTGGACAAAAGCTGCACCGAGATGCTCGATGCAGTGATTACCGGTTATGAAGTGATGATCAGGATAGGGGAGGGCATGGGGAGCGGCCCGAACGCGGCTATGGAGAATACGGGCTCAGCCGCTGCCGGTGCATATGCCGCCGCCGCTGTGGCTTCACGCCTCATGAATGCCGGAAGAGACGAGTTTGTTCGCTCCATGATCATTGCTGGCACTCTTGCTCCCGGGGCCATGCCGTTCACCATAAACAATCAATCTGTTGAAAGCCTTCGGGCAGGGCATGCAGCACAGAGCGGGTTCCGGGCCGCTATGCTCGCACGCGGGTTGTACGAACTTCCCGACGCCCCCGCACCTGTAAATGACGTTTGGGGCAATCAATTTCCGGAGTCTTTCGCTGAGCGGATATTATCGGATGCATCCTCATGGAGGATCGGCGAGACATCCACCAAGCCCTATCCCAGCAGCCGGCACACCCATGCGGCCATTGATGCTGTACTCGAAATCAGGCATCATCTTATGGAAAATCCGTTTGTCGGCATCTCATCCGTCAAACTGACGGCATCCGATGCAGCCATAAAATCGGGCGATAACCCGTCGCCGTCAGATAGTTATGCCGCCCGGCTCAGCCTGCAGTACAACATCTGTGCGACCCTGCTGAAAGGACCACCCGCACTTGAACACTATGAAAAGGGCTGTTTGACCGAAATTCTCAACCATCCCCACATGAAGAAGATCAGTATCGGTTCGGCATCGCCGGTTAATTCAGGTGAGATGGGCCATTTGGGCTGCCGCATCGATGTCGTGCTCGACAACGGAAAAACGCTCACCAGGGCGGTCGATATTCCCAGGGGCGACCCCGACAACCCCTTGTCTGATGAGGAACTGGACGAAAAAGTGATCGCTCATCTGCACTATGCCGGCTTTACCGACGAGGGAGCGCGGGTTTTGATGAAGCCCTTCAGGGAGATTACAAGTACGGATGCCGTGCCGGATTGCTGGTGGCTCAGGGCTGATGACCATCAGACGTTCATGAATTGAAGTAAGGCTCAGTCGCGCATCCTGATCCGCCAGTTTCGCGGGTAGTAGTTGTTCATCCGGTTTCCGGCGTGTTTGAGCCAGCCCAGGCCGAGCCCGTTATAACGTACCAGTACCCAGCCTTTTCCCCCGGAGGGTGGTGCAGGCAGTGGCTCCGACCGCAGGCTGGTGAGGGCCTCATCACGGGTAAGGTCCATCACCTGAAAGTTATCGACATTCAGAAAAGGGCAAAGCGCGGCGGCGTGGGCCGGTTTAAGTTCGTCGCGGATCGCCTCCGCGGTTTCGATGCCGGCATAGCGTACCGGCATGGCACCGTGCAGCACATGCAGCCGAGGCAGGTGGTCTGCGCCGATATGGTGGATCATCTTACCGTACCGGATGAATTGATGTCCGCCGCCGGTAAACCAGTCGTTCAGCTTTGCGGCGGTCTCCTTGGGTACAGTCTCATAGGGCGCGGATTTATATGGCGCGGTCTTATACGGCGTGCCCGATCTGAACGGGGTTTGCTTAATGGCCGCAGACTTTCCGGCAGCAGAATCCGTCTCAGATACATTTTTTCGGACAACCGCAATAAAAAATCCCTCCCCGCGCACCCTGTGCGGATAACAGGCGTACCCGATGGTACCGCCGTTTTCAACGGTACTGATTCCCCAATGCTCCGGCATAGTGATGTTCACGATTTCAGCCCCGGCCTCATCCAAAAGCCAGCGGAGGTTTTGCTCGTTTTCGGCCGGGTTATAGGTACAGGTGGAATAGATCAGATACCCGCCGGGCCGCAGCGACGGCCACACATCCATCAGTATGCGGCGCTGCCTCAGTGAACAGTGATGGGCGTTTTCCGGGCTCCACTCACTGCGCGCATCGGGCTGTTTCCGGAAAAGCCCTTCGCCCGAGCACGGTGCATCGGCCACAATCAGGTCGAAAAATCCGGGCAGGGCGGCGAACTTATTCACCTCCACGGAGGTGACGGCAATGTTTCCCGTTCCCCATTTTGTCACATTTTCAACAAGCACAGGCACGCGGCTGCGGATAACCTCGTTGGCCACGATAAAGCTTCCCGGCAGGGCGGATGCCAGCAGGGTGGTTTTCCCGCCCGGCGCGGCGCAGGCATCCAGAACAGTCTGCACGGGTTCGACGCTGCCGGAACTGTACAGGCTGCGAACCACATGATCGAGCAGCATCGATGAGGCCTCCTGAAC
>JAIVHB010000090.1 GCA_020201275.1 Rhodothermaceae bacterium
GTCGAGCTGAGCCCATCTATGACCGTGCATCTTGATGGCCACACCATCACCCGTTACAAAGACAGGGGCAGATGGATGGAGGAAGCTGTGAGGGTTTTTGGGAATGAATCGGGCCAGCGCCGTTTCTGGGAAAAAGCACTCGGGGTATCCGATACGGTCTGGAAAGTTTCCGGCCGCAACCGCCACTTTCCGCCAAAGTCCGTTAAAGACTGGCTCAGGCTGGCGTTTACCAACAATCCGTTTGATGCGCCTGTATTGCGGTACGCGTTTAAATCGGTGGCCGATGTGATGAACGAGTGCGGGGTCGATACGCCGCTCTTCCGCCGGTTTGTGGATCAGCAGCTGCTCATCACTGCCCAGTCGGTGGCCACCACCGATACCCCGTTTCTGTTTGGCGCTGCAGGCCTCACCTACACCAATTACAGCAACTACTATGTGCCGGGCGGCCTACTGAACATGGTAAATGCCATCAGGTCGTACATCGAAGACCAGGGAGGCCAGGTACAGACCCGGTCCCGCGTGGTGAAGGTTGAAGAATCGATGGGTGGTTATTCCGTGATTACGGATAAAGGTATTGTCTTCAGAGCCCGGGTAGTGGTCGGCAATATCCCGGTCTGGAATGCGGCAAAAATCATGAACGGGCGGATGCAGCCCTGGTTCAACCGCATGTCGGCACGGTATGATGAGGCCTGGGGCGCGTTCACAATGGGCGTTGTAACCACAGATGCCTATGCTGATGACCTCCCCATTCACCATCAGCTACATGCCGGTCACGGCGGATCGCTGCCGGTTACCGGTGCGGGATCGGTATTCGTATCGATGTCGATGAGGGGAGACCATGCCCGGGCACCGGAAGGGCACAGGGTACTGAACATCTCCTGCCACACCGGTGCCGACAAATGGTTTACCATGGGCGACGGCTATGAGAAAATCCGTGAGGAAGCAGAAAATGAGATTCTCGGCCTGCTGAGGGATAAACTGCCGGGCTTCGCCGCTTCCGAAGTGCTGATGTCGTTCTCCGGCACGCCGGTAACGTGGCAAAACTGGGTTTACCGTCACAAGGGAAGGGTAGGCGGCCTGCCACAGAGCATGGACCGTTCGCTGCTCGACTGGACCCCGGCCCGGACCCCATTTCCCGGTCTGTACCTCTGCGGCGATACTGTTTACCCTGGTCAGGGCATCCCTGGCGTAACTTTAGGAGGAATCAACGTATATTACATGATTAAACAGAATCACGAGCTCAAAACGGATTAATCTTGAATTATCAGCCCAATACGCAGTTTTCGGTATTTCCACCGGCTATTAAACATCTGCTTATTATCAATGCCATTTTCTTTCTGGCCCTTGCAAACCCCTTTCTTTTTTACATCCTAACGGAATATTTTGCACTTTATCCGCTTCAGTACGGCATCATGAACCTCCCGATTGAGGGGCGTTCTTTTTACCCCTGGCAGCTTGTGAGCTACATGTTCCTGCACGGCAGCCTGGGCCATGTGTTCTTTAACCTGTTTGCTCTGTGGATATTCGGGCAGAACCTCGAAAACCTTTGGGGTACAAAGCGGTTTGTGATGTACTACTTCCTTACAGGCATCGGGGCGGGCATTATCCACCTGCTGGTGAGCGGGTCACCGGTTATCGGGGCATCGGGTGCGGTGTTTGGCATTCTGCTTGCTTTCGGGATGATCTTTCCCAACCGGCATCTGTACATATTATTTCTGCCGTTTCCCGTAAAGGCGAAATATTTCGTAATTTTTTACGGCGTGATGGAGCTCTCGCTGGGCATATCAAGCCTGCAGACCGGTATTGCCCATTTTGCCCACCTGGGCGGCATGGTGGTTGGGTATTTCCTGATCAAATACTGGAAACTTAGAACGAACCTTGAATAAGTAAGCAATGTACCAGGAGTCATTCGGCAGCGCAATTAAGAGGGGCTACTTCAATATGCCGGTAGCAATACGGTGGATTATAACCATCAACCTTGTGGTGTTTCTGCTGGGAATCGTAAGCGGTACACTCTACGGGTACCTGCTCTATCTGTTTGCATTTGAACCTGATATGGGTACGGCGTTTACCCAGCCCTGGCGTTTTGTTACCTATATGTTTCTGCACGGTAGTGCGTTTCACTTTCTGTTCAACATGCTATGGCTCTGGTGGATGGGCCGGGCCGTGGAAGATACACTCGGGCCGCGGAATTTCATGACCCTGTTTATCGGTGCCGGTGTTGGCGGGGTACTTATCAATCTGCTGGTTCTAAACCTGTTCGGGATGAACCTGAACCCGGTTATCGGCGCTTCCGGCGGTGTTCTGGGTATACTGGTTTGCTTTGCCATGATCTATCCCACAGCCCCTATCATGCTGCTGTTCCTTCCGCCAATAGAAGCGCGGTATGTAGTGGCAGGCCTTATCGCGCTGGATGTGCTGTTTATCGGGACCGCCGACAATGTTGCCCGACTCGTACACCTTGGCGGCGCTCTCAGTGGCTATGTCCTGCTTAAAATGTACTACCGGGGCTATAACTACGACGCATGGATCGGAGCGGTAGTCAACGTGTTTAAAACATCGCGGAAGCCGCGGAAATCATCAAACCTCAGGTCGGTATCTGATGCCGAAGTACTTGAGGAGACCGAACAGACCGAACTGGACCACATATTGGAGAAGATTTCGAAAAAAGGCTATGAGGGTCTTACCGCCGAGGAAAAGAAAACCCTGTTTGAACTGAGCAAGAAAAAATGAATGTATATCCGGTTTTTATTTGCGCCCGCAATACAGACCATGAGAGAATGATTACGAATGTTTCCTTGTTATTAGCAGCGAATAATCTGAACACATACTATAAAACTATCAGGTAATGAATTCCATCGTTAAACGCAGCTCAAAACAGGTACAGGTCGGGAACGTACTCATCGGCGGCAATGCACCGGTTGTTGTGCAGTCAATGACCAATACCGATACGGCCGATATCGACGCAACCGTTGCCCAGGTGGCACAGTTGGCCGATGCCGGTTCCGAGCTGGTCAGAATAACCGTTAATAACAAGCAGGCAGCAGCGGCGGTGCCCTACATTTTCGAAAAGCTCGACAAAAAGAATGTCGAAGTACCACTCATCGGCGATTTCCATTACAACGGCCATGTGTTGCTTACCGAGTATCCCGATTGCGCGAAAGCATTGTCGAAGTACCGCATCAATCCGGGCAACACCGGCACCAAAGGACGTGACAAAAATTTCGCCACCATTGTAGAACAGGCCATCCGCTACGACAAGCCGGTGCGCATTGGCGTGAACTGGGGTTCGCTCGATCAGCAGCTGCTCGCCGAGCGCATGGATTCCAACAACAGGTTGTCCGAGCCAAAAAGCTCAAAAGAAGTGATGATGGATACCATTATCGAAAGCGCACTCCGCTCGGCAGACCTTGCCCGGGAAGTGGGGCTCGCATCCGACCGGATCATTATCAGTTGCAAGCTGTCGGGGGTGCAAGACCTGATCACCGTATACGACCGGATGGCCGGCCTGTGCGACTACCCGCTGCACCTCGGCCTTACCGAAGCGGGCATGGGCATGAAAGGCGTTGTGGCCAGTTCGGCTGCCCTGGCCGTACTGCTTCAACGCGGAATAGGAGATACCATTCGCGTTTCGCTTACCCCGCAGCCCAACGGCGACCGTGCTGAAGAGGTGAGAGTGGCCCAGCAGATCCTTCAGTCGCTTGGCATCCGCAGCTTCGTTCCCCAGGTAACGGCCTGCCCCGGTTGTGGCCGGACAAAAAGCACTTATTTCCAGCAACTCGCTGATGAAATCCAGAGTTACATCCGTGAGATGATGCCCATCTGGCGCGATATCTATCCGGGGGTTCAGGATATGCATGTAGCCGTGATGGGCTGTGTGGTGAACGGTCCCGGTGAATCCAAATTCGCCGATATCGGCATCTCACTGCCCGGAACCTTCGAAGAACCGAAAGCGCCTGTCTATGTTGACGGTGAGCATCGGGTAACCCTGTCGGGCGACAACATCGGCAGGGAATTCCGCAAAATGCTTGATGATTACATCATGAACCGTTTCGGAAATAAACA
>JAIVHB010000017.1:0-24557 GCA_020201275.1 Rhodothermaceae bacterium
CACCATCCTCCATGTTCATGGCCAGAAAGCGGAAGGCATTCCATATTTTGTTCGAGAAATTTCTTCCCTGTTCGCACAGGGCTTCATCGAAAAGCAGGTCGTTGCCGGCAGGAGCGGCAAACAACATACCCACGCGGGTGCCGTCGGCGCCGTATTGGGCGATGAGCTCGAGCGGTTCGGGCGAGTTGCCGAGGGATTTCGACATCTTGCGGCGCTGCTTGTCGCGCACGATGCCGTTGTAGTACACATTTCGGAAGGGGGGCTCGCCGCGGAAGGCGTACCCGGCCATGATCATCCGAGCCACCCAGAAGAACATGATCTCGGGGGCGGTCACCAGGTCGTTGGTGGGATAGTAGTAGTTGATGTCCCTGTTATCGGGATCCTTCATGCCGTCGAAAACGGTGATGGGCCAGAGCCAGGAGCTGAACCATGTGTCGAGAACATCCTCATCCTGCCGCACGGCGGATGCATCCAGGCCGGGATTTCCCGATTTGGAGCGGGCCTTTTCAAGGGCCTCATCCGCCGTTTTGGCGATCACGTACTCGTCGTAGCCGCTGCCATAGTACCAGGCCGGGATCTGCTGACCCCACCAGAGCTGCCGCGAAATGCACCAGTCTTGAATGTTCTCCATCCAGTGGCGGTAGGAATTTTTGAATTTGGGAGGGAAGAAGCGGATGGTGTCGTTCATCACGTTGTCGAGGGCCGGTCCGCCGAGGTCTTTCATCTTGAGGAACCACTGCAGGGAGAGCCGGGGCTCGATCACAGCGTCGGTGCGCTCCGAATAGCCGACCTTGTTGCTGATCTCTTCCACTTTCACGAGCTGACCGCGCTCTTCGAGGTCCTTTATGATCAGCTTGCGGGCCCTGAAACGGTCTTCGCCGATGTAGAAACCGGCATTTTCGCTCAGGGTGGCGTCCTCGTTGAGCATGTCGATCACTTCGAGCTGGTGTTTGAGCCCGAGTTCATAATCGTTGGGATCGTGGGCGGGGGTCACCTTGAGGGCGCCGGTGCCGAACTCCATCTCCACATACTCATCGGCAATTACCGGCACTTCGCGCTCCACTATGGGGATGATCACCATTTTGCCGACCAGGTGGGTATAGCGTTTGTCGTTGGGGTTCACGCAGACCGCGGTATCGGCCAGGATGGTTTCGGGCCTTGTTGTGGCGATGGTGATGGTTTCGTCGCTGCCCTTTATCCGGTAACTGACGTGGTAGAGCTTCGAGTTTTTCTCTTTGAAGATCACTTCTTCGTCGGAGAGTGCGGTTTTGGCCTCGGGATCCCAGTTGATCATGCGCAGGCCCCGGTAGATGAGTCCGCGGTCGTAGAGTTCAATGAAGCAGTCGATTACGGCCTGGTAGAGGTCTTCTTCGAGGGTAAAGCGGGTGCGTTTCCAGTCGCAGGATGCGCCGAGTTTTTTGAGTTGCTGCAGGATGATGCCGCCCTTTTCGTGGGTCCACTCCCATGCGTGTTCGAGGAAGGCCTCACGGCCGATGTCCGACTTTTTGATCCCTTTTTCGCGCAGGCGCTGCACCACCTTGGCTTCGGTGGCGATGGAGGCGTGGTCGGTTCCGGGCACCCAGCAGGCATTTTTGCCGGTCATACGTGCGCGGCGTACGAGCACATCCTGAATGGTATTGTTGAGCATGTGGCCCATGTGAAGCACGCCGGTAACGTTCGGCGGCGGGATCACGATGGTAAAGGGCTCGCGCTCATCGGGCTCTGAGTGGAAGTAGTCGTGTTCCTCCCAGTACGCGTACCATTTGGCTTCAGATTCGGAGGGATCGTATTGTTTCGGGATTTCAGCAGACATAGGTGCCGGTTTTATTTTACACGAAGCAGCCGAACCCCGAAGTGGCCGTCGCAGTTGTGCTTGTGCGGCCAGGTCTGGTAGGCTTTCCCGTCTTCAATAAGCACCTCTTCGGGCAGATAATCATCGAGAGAATCGAGTTCGAAATTGTCGTATTCGGTCAGGAATTTCTCGATCTGCTGCATGTTTTCCTCGGGTTCGAGCGAACAGGTGGAGTAGACCAGACGGCCACCGCGTTTGACCATATTTGCAGCGGCATCAAGCAGCTCGGCCTGGGTTTCGACTACTGTTTTAAGATCGGCAAGGGTGCGGCGCCAGCGCAGGTCGGCCCGCTTGCTCAGCACGCCGGTACCGGTGCAGGGTACATCGAGCAGCACCGCATCTGTAAGCTTGAAGCGCTCCTCGATCACATCGGCCCGCTGCAGTTTTACTATTTCGGCGCCGAATTTTTCAGCGTTGTCGGCAATTTTGTGCATGCGGTCGGCGGCGATATCAACTGCAAGGATGGCACCCTTGTTTTCCATCAGGTTGGCCATTAGCAGTGTTTTTGTACCCGGCGCGGCGCAGAGGTCATAAACGGATTCACCCGGCTGAGGGTCGAGAATGGTGGGGGCGAACCCTGCGGCCACATCCTGTACGAAGCACACGCCCTTGTCGAACCAGCCTTTTGTGCGGAAGGGGTTTATGGAGTTCACCCTATAGTAGCCGGGCAGCCAGTCGCTTTCTTCAAACTCGATGTCGTTTTTCTCCATGCGGAGAAGGAAATTCTCTGTTTTTGTTTTGAGGTTGTTCACGCGCACGTAGTAGGAGGGACGCTGATTGTTTGCCTGCATGAGCATGAAGGCTTCTCGCTCGCCCAACAGGTTAACCCAGCGCTCCACCATCCATTCGGGATGAGAAAACGTTGTGGCAATCAGTTTGGTACGGTCTTCAAAATCGGGTTTCGGGAGCGAATCAAGCTCCCGCTGCATCCGGCGGAGTATGGCATTGGTCAGATCGCCGGTTTTGGAGCTGATCTGTTTTTTGGCAATCTCAACCGCTTCATTGATGGCGGCATAGTCGGGGGTACCGTCCATGAAAAGCAGGTCGTAGATACCCACACGCAGCAGGTTCCGGAAAAATGGCTCCATCTCTTCAAGCTGTATGCTGCTGAAGTGTGAAATCAGAAAATCGAGATAGCTTCTCCGGCGGAAAATACCGTGGATGTATTCGTTTGCCTGCTGACGGTCCTGATGGTCGAGTTTGCTCAATGGTTCAAGGTCGAGTTCCTGGGTTTTATCAAACCGTTCCAGAACCCTCATGCTGAGTAATCTTGCGTTTAATGCCGTTTCCAAATTCTTTTCCTCTGTGCTTCCGTGGATTTTTTACAATTCAGAAATATAACGGTTTTAGGTGGAAAAGTTTACGGGAGATTTCCGGGATTTTCGACGGCTGTAAGCAACATGGCAGTGGAGCTGCATTTGCTTTTAGGCTCAGTAACTGGTAATTTTGGAAATTTGCCTGATTATGGTGTTGACCGCTGCGATGGCAGGGTCAGAAACCGGCCCCGGGCCTCTATTTTTTTATAATCCATTCACGAATCTGAAACCAAGAATTACTGATGAATAAAGGAACCGTCGCTCAAGTTATCGGACCGGTTGTCGACGTCGATTTTCAAGACGGGCAATTACCCTCAATCCTGAACGCATTGCATATTGAAATGCAGGAAGGCAAAATACTGGTTGTGGAGGTCGCGCAGCACCTTGGTGAAGACCGGGTTCGCACCATCGCCATGGACTCCACCGACGGGCTTGTGCGGGGCATGACGGTAAACGATACCGGAGGCCCGATTACCATGCCGGTAGGCGAAGACATCCGCGGCCGCCTGTTCAATGTTATCGGGGCGGCGATCGACGGGATACCTGCTCCCAGAAGCGACCGGAGTTACCCGATTCACAGGCCGGCACCCGATTTTGTTGATCTGGCAACAACCACCGAAATGCTGGAGACCGGTATCAAGGTTGTAGACCTTCTCTGCCCCTATGCGAAGGGCGGAAAGATCGGCCTGTTCGGCGGTGCCGGTGTAGGCAAGACGGTTCTCATTCAGGAGCTCATTAACAACATTGCCAAGCAGCACGGCGGTCTGTCGGTTTTTGCCGGGGTAGGTGAGCGTACCCGTGAAGGAAACGACCTTCTGCGCGAGTTTATCGAGAGTGGTGTTATCAACTACGGCGATGAGTTCAAGAAAAAGCTTGAAGAGACCGGCGACTGGGATCTTTCGCTGGTAGACGAGAAAGCGCTGGCATCAAGCCAGGCAACGCTTGTATTCGGTCAGATGAACGAGCCTCCCGGAGCCCGTGCACGTGTAGCGCTTTCGGGACTTACCGTAGCCGAGTACTTCCGGGATGAGGTTAGCCGCGATATCCTGCTTTTTGTTGACAATATTTTCCGGTTTACCCAGGCCGGATCCGAAGTATCGGCCCTGCTGGGCCGTATGCCGTCGGCGGTAGGTTACCAGCCTACGCTGGCCTCCGAGATGGGTGACCTTCAGGAGCGTATCACATCCACAAAAAACGGTTCGATTACCTCGGTACAGGCGATTTACGTACCTGCCGATGACCTTACCGACCCTGCCCCCGCTACCACATTCTCTCACCTTGATGCCACCACGGTATTATCGCGGCAGATTGCGTCGCTGGGTATCTATCCTGCGGTTGATCCGCTCGATTCGTCATCGAGGATTCTGGATCCGCTGGTTATCGGCGATGATCATTACGATACCGCCGAAAGCGTGAAAATCCTGCTTCAGCGGTACAAAGACCTTCAGGACATTATCGCCATTCTTGGTATGGACGAACTTTCCGACGAAGACAAACTGACGGTATCGCGTGCACGCCGTGTACAGCGGTTCCTGAGCCAGCCCTTCTTCGTAGCCCAGCAGTTTACGGGTATGGAGGGTAAGTATGTGAAGATTGATGACACCATCAAAGGGTTCAAGATGATCCTGAACGGTGAGCTTGACCATCTTCCCGAGGCGGCCTTCTACCTGGTGGGTACTATTGAGGATGCCATCGAAAAAGGTGAAAAGTTGCTTCAGGAAGCCTGATCTGCGCGCAAACCTGATCTGCACGGCAAATTTTGAAATGAATCAGCACAGCATACCGATCCGAATCAATGAGTACACTTAAAGCAAAAATCCTGACACCCTACGGCCCGGTTTACGAGGGTGAAGTAACCGGCATTCAGATGCCCGGTAAAGTCGGGTCTTTTGAAGTGCGTTTCAACCACGCCCCGCTCATATCAATTCTGGACATCGGCAAGCTGACGATACGGG
Organism: Rhodothermaceae bacterium; assembly: GCA_020201275.1. Classification (GTDB taxonomy): domain Bacteria; phylum Bacteroidota; class Rhodothermia; order Balneolales; family Cyclonatronaceae; genus RECM01. Next base: position 5,124 of record JAIVHB010000017.1, read on the forward strand.
AGACAGGTGGTTCCGAAGCCCTTTTCGCGATAGGCGGCGGTTATGTTGAGGTGAATGATAACGTGGTAACCGTACTGGCCGAATCGGCCGAACGCAAGGATAAGATCGATGTAGAACGTGCCGAGGAGGCCCGGAAACGTGCGGAACAGGAACTAAAGAAGCAGAAGGCCAGGGATTTGAATGACGAAATGGCCCTGAAGAGAGCAATAAACCGCATCCGGATATCAGAGATATGATCTGAAAACTGATTATCGGGCCAATATGTAGCAAAGGCAATCGGGGATAACCTGACTGCCTTTTTTTATTTGACGGCATCCGCCTGCCAGATCAATATCGCACTTTACTTCTGATTGCCTATCACAACGGCCGTGCCGTATGCCAGTATTTCTGCCGCGCCAGACAGAACTTACGGGTTTGCATTAGAAAAAGGTGGCGGCGATAAGGGCGATCAGTTTTGAATGGAAAGGCTGGCCGGTGTATATTCGAAATAAAACTGTTTTGTACAGACGCAAATCACTTGTATGGTTCTGGATTTCGCTGGCCGTAATTCTGCCGGCCGTACCAATGCTGGTTGAATCCATCATCCAGGGAATTACCAATCCGCGAGGGCTTACCCACGTTATTCTGCTCTATCTGGCCGCGGTGCTGCACGTAGGTTTTCTGGTCACGGCCGGTGTATCGACCTGGTTCGGCATCAGGGCTTACCTGACCGAAAAGGTGTTGTGTTACTGGGTGTTCATCCTGTTCGTATTGCTGATTTTCATGCTGTTCCAGTATGAAATCCTGACACTGTAACGGCTGGAAGCAGCACTCGCGCACAGACTATTCGGTCCAGGCTCGGAAAAACCCGGTCCAGAAATTCGCTTCCTTTAGCAGAAATGGAAATCCTGAAGCATGGCCGTATCATTACCGGCGATTTACCAGCCCACGCGGCCCCTGCGTTCATCACGGACCTGTACCCGGTCGGCAGCCGATTCTTCATATTCTTCGGGAATAAATCCGGCCGGCTGCTGAAAGGCATCGAGGCTCCAGGTAATATTGGGATCTGCCTTGCAAAGGTTGATAAAATCGGCCACCATGGGTAACGCTGTACGCGCTCCCTGCCCCACTACGGTATTCTGCGGGAAGCGAATGCGGCGGTCTTCGCCGCCTACCCAGGCACCAATTACCACATGGGGCATCATGGCCACAAACCAGTTGTCGGCGCTGTTCTGGGAGGTACCTGTTTTCCCGGCCACATCCTGTGTTACGCCCATATTCCGCATCCTTACACCGGTTCCGTAGCCCCAGTCGCCGCCACGGATCACACCGCGCATCATATCAATCATTACATAGGCGGTTTCCGGGCTGATCACCTCACCGCGTATTCTCGGCATCTCTTCGTAGAGAATGTTGCCTTCCTTGTCTTCGATCCGGGTTACGGCCATAGGCTCCACATGAACGCCCATATTGGCGAACGTGGTGTAGGCGCCTACGAGCTCGAGCAGGCTCACTTCCGAGGTTCCGAGTGCGATGGCCGGATAGGCCTGCAGATCTGATGTTATCCCGAGTCTTGTGGCCATTTCGGCGATCTTCTCGGCTGCGGGGAACAGGTCTTCGAGGCGGTTGGTGCCCGGTGCCCCGGCCAGTTCAGGCAGCAGACGCACGGTCACATTGTTGAAGCTTCGGGCCAGGGCCTCACGGAGGGTTACCATTTCAGGACCCTCGGAGATTACCGGGTCGCGGGGCCTCCAGGCACGTCCGGCCCGGTCGCGGAAGCTCACCGGGTATTTGGAAAAACGGTGAAAGGGTTTGTACCCGTTGTCGATGGCTACCGCATACACAAAAGGTTTGAAAGTGGAACCGGGCTGCCGGCGCAGCTGGTGTACATTGTCGCGCTGTATGGTGCTGTAGTCTGTACCGCCCACCCACGCCAGTATATGGCCGGTAGCAGGCTCAATGGCTACAAAGCCGGATTCGAGCCTTGCCCTCTGTTTTTTTATCTTGAGTACAAATTCTTTGTTGCTGCCAAGCGAGTCGAGTACCGCTTTGTGGTTCCTGAGTACATCGTAGGCTTCCCTGTACTCCTCCGATTCCTCGATGAAGCTATTGAGGAAGGTCGGAAATTCAGCCCAGAGCTTGTCCATGTATTCGCCGCCCGACGATGTCCATTCCTGTTCAAACTGTGCCTGCAGCTCAATGAGTTTCTCCTCGACAGCCCGTTCGGCATAGTGCTGCATTTTGGAGTCGATGGTGGTATAGATTACCAGTCCGTCGCGGAACAGGTCGTAGCCGTTGTCTACGGCCCACGAGGAGATCTGCTGGCGGATGTATTCACCGAAGTAGCGGCTCTGCCGGTTAGATGAATGGGGGCGCTGGTAATTCAGCAATATGGGTTCCTCGCGGAGGGCCGAAAATTCATCGTTGGTAAGAAAACCGTGCTTCAGCATCTGCCCCATCACCACATTTCGGCGACCGGTCGATTGTTCGGTTCTCAGGCGGGGATTGTAGGCGAACACGGCCTGGAGGGTGCCGATCAGGGTGGCGGCCTCCATTATGTCGAGATCGCTGGCGGTTTTGTTGAAGTGGGTGCGTGCGGCGGCCTCGATTCCGAAAGCGCTGTTGCTGAACTCGACCGTGTTCAGGTACATCTCAATGATCTCTTTCTTGGTATAACTGCGTTCGATCTGGATGGCGGTGATGATCTCGCGAAGTTTCCGGGTTGGGGTCACTTCACGGCCGATGCTTTTATAGAGGTTCCTGGCCAGCTGCTGGGAGATGGTCGATCCGCCCTGCCTGCGCCCGCGCAGCAGGTGGTAGGGGATGGCGGCAGTGCGCACGATATCGATGCCCCAATGGTCGTAAAAACGGTGGTCTTCGGTGGCCACCAGTGCATTCACAACATGGGTGGATATCCGGTCGTAGGGAACATAGGTCCGGTTTTCTACAAAATAGGTGTCGAGCACCTCATTATCGCGGCTCATGACGAAGGAGGCCACATCGGTACGCGGATTCTCGAGCTCTGCGATCGAGGGCAGCCCCTGCATAAGGTAGTGGATGAAAAGAATGCCCCCGAGAACAATCATGATAATGAACGAACCGATAATAACAACCGGATTGCGGTAGAAAGGTCTCTCAACCGTCTTTTGCTTATCCCGTTTTTTGCCCGTTTTGGAGCGCTTCCTTTCCGCCAAACGCCGCCGGTATTCCGGATCGTTCAGGTACTTCTGCTCGTCAAATTCTTCGTCGTGATTCATCTCGCTCTTTTTTCGATAGTGGCCGCGGCATCCCTTTATCCGACCACCTAACGAGTTGGAATTCCCCGTTAGTATAAACGGCTAAAGAAAAGGCCTCAAAGAAATTACCGGTATTAATATAGGTTTTTCCGCCGGTACTATTGAACCTGGGTGTATGGTGATGCCCGCAGAGTATTACATCAAAATCACTGCTCTCAAGCATCGACATGGCCCAGGCGTCGATCTCTTCCATAGCGGTTACCGTAAAGCCCGACAGAAACCTGCTGACCCTCGAAAAGGCCATGGTAAGCCAGATGCCGGCAGCCGGTGGCAGAAGGAACTGATAGACACCAAGAAAATAGCGATTTCTGAGCACCCGGTGAAGCCGCGGCCTCGGAAGTTTGATGTCCGGGTCTTTTACACCGTCGCCATGCAGCATGAGCACTTTTTTGCCGCCGAATTGTTCGGTATGGTATTCATCAATTACCGTAAAGCCGGATGCGGGCAGCAGCGGGCCTGTCCAGTTGTCGTGGTTACCGGTAATGAAGGTGGTGGATGGATTTTGCTCATGGTGTTTACGGAACCAGAAAAGGATGCGGTTGCCGATATGGGGGGCTTTGCCCCTGTATTCCATCCAATAGTCGAACAGGTCGCCCAGAATAACGATGCGCAACCGGTTCCGGGTGGCATATTGAACAAGCTGCACCAACGCATCTTCTATCTTCAGGTTCATATCGTCGTTGTAGCCGCCGAGGTGGGCATCAGAAACGAAGATGGTATCGCCGGGCTTAAGCTTCATCTCTGCCTTCATTAAAGAGCCGGAGCATCTCGTCAACTTCCGCGGCGTTAACCTTTGCCTCTGGGTTTTCGCCCGGATCGTGCGCCAGGTTTTCCGTGCGGTGTTTGCCCTGATCGGCCTGCATCAGACGGATGAATTCGGATGAGCGCTGCGTGGCCACACCGGCAAAGCGACAGTCATCCAGAATTTCCTGGTCGTCGGTAATTACGATCCATTTGCCGCGGGCACCCTTCTGGCGTATTGTTGAACGGATGCGATCGTCGGCCGAGTGCGGATGGCTGAACTGAATGGTGATGTTGCCACCGGAACGGTTCAGGTCTGTTTTCGGTCCGTCGAACACCAGGGTGGCCCCGATACCGTCGTGCAGGCAGATCTGTGAAACGATGGTCACAAAGTGGCTGTATGCATCGGAGTGGTTTTCGGGCAGGCGGGATGCGATGGCACCTATTTTGTGCATCACATTATGTGCATCAATCAGCCTGCGTTTTCGCATTTCTACTTCTTCCGGGTGGTAACAAAGCGAATGAAATTTTCCATATGACCGCGCGATGTGCTGTCGGGGAATTCCATCAGCTGGTTAAGGGCTGCGGCCGCGTAGCCGTTCATTTTTTCCGTAGCGTATTCCAGGCCGCCGTATTCGCGAACAAAATCCATTATGCGTTGTACCTCATCATCGGTTTTCCCCTTTTTCCTGTAGAGCGACCGCATCGATCTGCGCATCATGAAGGGGGCATTATCGAGGGCAGCAATCAGGGGAATGGTGATCTTACGTTCCCTGATGTCGTTGCCGATCGGTTTGCCCACGTCAGCCGGCCCATAATCAAAAATATCATCCCGGATCTGAAAAGCAATACCTGTATTGCGGCCGATTTCGCTGAGTGCCTGCTGAACATCGGGGTCTTTGGTGGCCGAAATGGCGCCGCTTTCGCAGCATGCGGCGATCAGGCTGGCCGTTTTTTCATAGATGATCCGGAAATATTTTTCTTCGGTCATGTTCTGCAGTTTGGATGCCTTGAGCTGCCTGAGTTCCCCCTCGCTCATGCTTTTTACGGCTTTCGACATCACCTGCAGCAGATCGTATTCGCCTGCGCTCACCGAAACGAGCAGGCCCTTGGCCAGCAGAAAATCACCCAGCAGAACACTGGCCTTATTTTTCCAGATATAGTTGATGCTCATGATCCCGCGACGCTTTTCCGACTCATCAACCACATCATCGTGTATTAGGGTGGCTGTGTGCAGCAGCTCGATCATGGTAGCGGCCCGGTAGGTTCTTTCATTAATACCGCCGCACAGGTTCGCAGAATGCAGCACAAGCATAGGGCGCATCTCCTTGCCCTTCATCTTCATAAGATACCTGATCATCTGATCCAGCAGGAATACGTCGGACTTAAGCTCATTCCTGAAAAATTTCCGAAATTCCTTAAGGTCTGCAGCAATGGGATCGCGCAGATCGTTGATACTTATTTCTTTATAGGATGAGGTCAGGATTGCCAGTGCTTCAGTTTCTTCAGCGATATTCATTTAAGCCAATTATTGCGGAAAATATTCAATAAATTTAGTGGTCTTGCGGGGCAGTCCGGACTGTGGTCCGCTGTTTGCAAGGGTTTGTCTCTGTATGTAACTTGCCCCGCAAAACATCTTAAATATTGAGCAAGAATAAACATAAAAAGAATTGAAAACGATCAAAAAAATTGGACTTTTCACAAGTGGCGGTGATTCTCCCGGTATGAACGCAGCTGTACGCGCTGTAGTTCGTACCGCTATCTCCTGCGATCTGGATGTAGTGGGAATACGCCATGGATACCAGGGTGCTATTGAGGGTGATTTTGTGGATATGGACCGTCACTCCGTATCCAATATCATACAACGTGGCGGCACAATTTTGAAGTCTGCCCGATCGAAGGAATTCCGCACCCCGGAAGGGCGGATGAAAGCCGCCGAAAACCTCAAAAAAATCAATGTGGATGCCCTTGTTGCTATCGGCGGCGACGGTACCTTTCAGGGGGCAACCATTCTGAACGAGGAACATGACATTGCGGTGATCGGCATTCCCGGCACAATCGATAACGACCTGTACGGCACCGACGAAACCATTGGCTACGATACGGCCCTTAATACGGCGCTTGAGGCCATCGACAAGATCCGCGATACGGCCGATGCGCACGAACGTCTGTTCCTGGTTGAAGTGATGGGGCGCGACGCCGGATTTATAGCCCTGGAGACTGGTATTGCCGGCGGTGCGGAGATGATATTACTGCCGGAGACGCTGAACCAGGTGAAGGATATCAAGATGAATCTGAATGAGGTGCTCAGTGCCCACCGCCGCAGTACCCTGGTCATTGTTGCCGAGGGCGACGAGACCGGTGGTGCGATGAACCTGTCGGAGAAGCTGAAAGAGGATTTCGACAAGTATGAGATGCGCGTTTGCATACTCGGCCATATTCAGCGGGGTGGTTCGCCGACTGCACGCGACAGGGTATTGTCGAGCCGGCTGGGATATGCGGCTGTAACGGCGCTCATGGAGGGCCACAGCAACGTGATGGTGGGTCTCATCAACGGTGAGGTGAAGCTGACCCCGCTTAAAAACACATGGTCGCGCAAGAAAAGCATAAAATATGAACTGCTTGAGCTGGCAAAGATTTTGAGTTGACGCAGGCAGGTACCAAATTAATACAGAGTGTAACAGTAATCATGATAAGAGTTGAAACGAAGACTGCCCAAGGGTTTCTGAACGAGGGGAGCTACGGGCAGGCGGTTAAAAAAGCGGAAGAGAGCCTAAAACAGCTGCGCGACAAAACCGGCAAGGGGCCCGAATGGCTTGGCTGGCGCCAAACGCTTGCCAGCCCCGACGATGCCCTGCTCGAGGAGATCGATTCGCTGGCAGCATCCATCAGGCAGGAGGCCGATATCTTTATTGTATGCGGCATCGGCGGGTCGTACCTGGGATCAAAAGCGGTAATTGAGGCACTGGGCCCCGAGCTGCTGCCGGGCAAGCCGGAAATACTCTATGCGGGCCATAATATGAGCGGCCGCTACCTCGAAGAGCTTCTCACCTATATCAGCCGGCCCAAAGAGGACGGTACCCCACGACAGGTGTACTTGAATGTGATATCAAAATCGGGCACGACCATCGAGACGGCGCTCGCATTCCGGGTACTGCGCAAATGGATTCACGAAACCTACGGCGAGAACGCCACCGGGCACATCATCTGTACCACGAGTGCTGAAGGCGGTGCTCTGAACAAGATCATCCGGGCCAACGGTTACCGGAAATTCGTTCTGCCCGACGATATTGGCGGACGTTTCTCGGTGCTTACGCCGGTAGGGCTGCTTCCGATCGCGGTGTCGGGTGTCGACATCCGTACCCTTTTTTACGGCGCAGTGAATGCGTATGAACTGCTGGAAAAATCGCCGGAGATGGTGCTTGATTACGCGGCCACCCGTTTTGCGTTGTACGGGCAGGGGTACCGTATCGATGTATTCACCAGTTTTGAGCCCCATCTTAAATCGTTCGGCGGCTGGATGCAGCAGCTGATGGGTGAAAGTGAGGGGAAAAATGGCAAGGGGCTGTTCCCGGTGCTGCTCGGTTACTCAACCGATCTGCACAGTGTGGGGCAGCTGGTGCAGGACGGGCACCGGAATATTATCGAAACCTTTCTGGTGGTAAACAAGACGGCGCAGAAACTCAGGATTGAAGCCGAAGCCGACAATCACGACGGGCTGAACTACCTGCAGGGGCGTACCTTTCACGACATCAACACCAAAGCATTTGAGGGCACACGCGAGGCCCACACGCGGGGAGGGGTACCTCCGTTTACGGTTGTATTCGATGAGCTGAATGCCGAATCTGTGGGGCAGGCCATCTACTTTTTTGAGCTGGCTACCGCTGTTTATGTGTACTGCCTGGGCGAAAACCCGTTCGATCAACCCGGTGTGGAAGATTATAAAAAAGAAATGTACCGCCTGCTTGGCAAGCCGGTCTGAAACCTTTGAGCAGAATTAAAATGTCCGACCAACGGGATAAAAAATTTCATTTTGCCACTTCAAGTGGGAAGCGCATTACGAGTCGGTAGACGACAATCCCTATCTGCAGGATTTTTACGAAGACATGCTCCGGTGGAGTTTCAACCTGCAGATCTATTTTCTGTCGAGCCGTTTCCGGAAGCAGAAAGAGCTGCTGACCGATGCACACAGTTTCATCCAGGACCGTACCATTTACGAGGATGTGGAGATATTTGCCCGCAACCTTTATGACATGGGTTTGATGAGCCATCGCGACTACGAGAACTACCGCTCGCTGTTCAAGGAGATGACCGATTACCTTCGTCCGCCCGATCTGCTCATCTATCTGAGGGCGAAAGTGCCGACGCTGGTAAATCAGATTCAGCAGCGTGGTCGTGATTATGAAAATTCCATCCGGATCGACTATCTTGAGGGATTGAACAAGTTATACGAAGGCTGGATCATGAATTATCCCCATCAGAAGCTGATTATTGAGACCGACGACCTCGATTTTGTGAACCGGAAAGAGGATCTTGGCAAGGTAATCGGCATGATTGAGGAGAGGCTGTTCGGGTTGTTTGCAGAGAATTGATTAATTACGTTGAAACCCGTAAATTTCTCGGCTGTATGTCAATAGCAAAAACCGTTTTCAAGATCAGTGATATTCCTGAGGGCAAATCGACCCGAAGCCTTGCGCTCGGGCCCGATGAGCTGGAACTGGAATTTCCACAGAAGGGCGATATCATGGTGGATGTCCACTTTGAGCGTCGTCACGGTTCCATACTGGTGGAATTCGATACCCGTGCCGTGTTTGTACTAACCTGCGACCGGTCGCTTGACGAATTTGATCACGAGATTGCATGCAGTTACAAGGTTCTGTTCAAGCAGAACGATGTAGAGGAACAAGACGACGAAACAATGGCAACGCGATTGCTTGATGTGAGCGGCAATAAAATGAGCATCACCGATGAGCTGCGCGACTCAATTTTATTGGAAATACCCATAAAAAAACTGCATCCCAGGTTTTATGATGAACACGGCGAGCCGCTTCCGTTTACGAAGCAGTTCGGCACTTCCGATGTACCGGAAGAGGACCCCCGCTGGGATGCGCTGAAGAATTTAAAAGACAAGATCAACAAGAATTAACCCGAGCAATGGCACATCCTAAAAGAAAAACTTCAAAAGCCCGCAAAAACAAGCGCAGAACACACGACAAAATCGAAGATGTGGTACTGGCGAAATGCGACAACTGCGGGGCAGCCCACCGCCGCCACCACGTGTGCGAAGAGTGCGGTCACTACCGCGGACGTCAGATACTTGAAGTAACCGCCTGATAACCTGTCTGAAACCAACCGGAGCAGACTCATGAAAATAGCTTTAGATGCAGTGGGCGGTGATCATTTCCCGCACAATCCCGTAGAAGGAGCCATACAGGCAGCAAATGAGAGACCCGATCTCCACATACTGCTGGCTGGCCCGGGCAAGATGGTGGAAGAGGAGCTGAAAAAGCAGCACTATACGGGGAGTAATATTTCCGTGATTGATGCGCCCGATATCATCCGCATGGATGATTCACCTGCCATGGCCGTTAAAACGAAGACCAACTCATCTATAGCCGTGGGCCTGGGCATGCACGCCAAAGGCCACTGTGATGCATTCATCAGTGCCGGCAACACCGGTGCCCTGCTGGCCGCATCCGCCTTTATTCTGGGCCGGCTGCCGGGAGTGGTGCGACCGACCATCGCTTCCAATTTTCCGACCATCAACGGCGTACGGCTAATGGTGGATGTTGGGGCCAATATTGAAGTGAAGCCCGAAATGCTCTATCAGTTCGGCATAATGGGTAGCATTTTTGCCCAGCGCATGCTTGGAGTTGAGAAGCCACGCATCGGCCTGATAAATGTGGGAGAAGAAGAAGAGAAGGGCGATGAAACCATCCGCAAGGCCCATGAACTGCTCAGGAAGAGCCCCTTATTCATCGGTAACCTGGAAGGCCGCGACATTCTCTCCGGTAAAGCCGATGTATTTGTGTGTGATGGCTTTGTTGGCAACGTACTGCTCAAGTTCGGTGAATCGATTCCCGATGCATTGACGCATATCGTTAAAAAGGTTATTGTTAAGCGTGGTCTCGACCGGGAGCAGATTGAGCTGATAACCGGTGTACTGCGCGAAGCATTTGCTCCGTTCGACTATCAGCTGGTTGGCGGGGTACCGTTTCTGGGTGTCAATGGCGTAAGTCTTGTCGGTCATGGAGGCAGCACACCCATGGCTGTGAAAAATATGATACTGATGGCTGAAAAAATGGTGAGAGAGAAGGTTAATTCGACCATTACCTCCTCACTGAATTAATTTTCGTATATGTCTGATAAAATTACCGCAAAAATCACGGCGGTGGGTCATTATGTTCCGGATTACGTATTAACAAATGCGGAACTTGAAACACTAGTTGAAACCAACGACGAATGGATCCGCTCACGCACGGGAATAAGCGAGCGGCGCATTCTCAAAGACCCGGCCAAGGCCACCGCTTTCATGGGAGCGGAGGCAGCCAAAGAGATACTGAAAAACAGGGGAATTGACGGCTCCGAGATCGACTGTATTGTGGTGGCCACCGTGACCCCCGACTACTTTTTCCCGGCCACGGCCTGCCTGATTCAGCGCGAGATCAACGCATCCAATGCATACGGATTCGACATTTCTGCGGCATGTTCCGGTTTTCTGTTCGCACTCACCACCGGTGCATCGCTCATTGAGAGCGGGCGTTACAAGAAAGTGATGGTGATCGGGGCCGACAAGATGAGCTCCATCACAGACTACACCGACCGGACCACCTGCATTATTTTCGGTGACGGTGCTGCCGGTGTGCTGCTCGAGCCTGAAACGAACGGGACGGGCATCATCGATTATATACAGCGCTGCGACGGCAAAGACAGCGAGCTGCTCTGCATGCCCGCCGGCGGAAGCCTGAATCCGGCAAATCATCAGACGGTTACCGACCGTCTCCATTTTCTGCGGCAGGACGGCAGAACCGTTTTCAAGAAGGCTACGGAATCGATGGCGGATGTATCGCTCGAAATTATGGAGAAAAACGGCCTTAGAGCCGATGATCTGGCATGGTTTGTGCCGCATCAGGCCAATTTCAGGATTATCGATGCCACCGCAAGGCGAATGGGCCTGAGCATGGACAAGGTGATGATGAATATCGAAAAATTCGGCAATACAACGGCAGCCACCATACCGCTGTGTCTGTACGAGTGGAGCGGCCGGCTGAAAAAGGGTGACAACATCGTTCTTGCCTCGTTTGGCGGCGGGTTCTCATGGGGATCTGTTTACTTAAAATGGGCTATATAGTATGAAAGCTGTTCTTTTTCCCGGGCAGGGTTCGCAGGTTGTAGGCATGGGCAAAAACCACTACGACGAAAATGAGCAATTCCGTGAGTATGTGGACAGGGCCGACCGTGTTCTGGGCATATCCCTGAGTGAAATCATGTTCGAGGGTCCCGAAGACCGGCTCAGGCAGACCGAATTTACCCAGCCTGCCATTTTTGTTCATTCCGTTGCCCTTTATTCCACTCTCGACGAAGAACCCGACATGGTAGCCGGCCACAGCCTGGGTGAATTTTCGGCCCTTGTGGCCGCGGGTGCCATCGGCTTTGAGGATGCGCTGGCAATCGTGCGCAAACGCGGCCAGCTGATGCAGCAGGCAGGCAAGATCAATCCGGGGTCCATGGCTGCGGTAATCGGCATGGACGATGCCGATGTTGAGGATGTGTGCCATGAGGCATCGGAAGCCACCGGGCTGCATGTGGTGGCGGCGAACTATAACTGTCCGGGCCAGCTCGTAATATCGGGCCATGAAAAGGCCGTAGACAGTGCCCTTGAACTGCTCAAGGCGCGCGGATGCAAGCTGGCGAAAAAGCTTCCGGTAAGCGGGGCCTTCCATTCGCCGCTGATGCAGCCGGCCTACGAAGGTCTGCGCGAAAAACTGCAGAGCCTGAAGATTAAAACCCCGAAGTGTTCCATATACGCCAATTATACCGGCAAGCCTACCATCGATACGGGCGAGATTCGGTCGAACCTGCTGAACCAGCTGCTCAACCCCGTTCGATGGACCCAGACGCTGCAGCAAATGCACCGCGACGGGGCCACTGAATTTACCGAAACGGGTCCGGGCAGCGTGTTGCAGGGTCTGGTGAAGCGTACACTGAAGAATGTTCAGATAAACGGATTTCAATAGAACAGATTTCAATAGTTATGACGAATTTTTCACTTGAAGGAAAGTGTTGTCTGGTTACCGGCGGAAGCCGGGGCATAGGCCGGGCGGTAGCCGTGGCGCTGGCCGGGGCCGGAGCCGATGTTGCCATAACCTATGCCCGTTCGGCCGAAGCGGCCGAAGAGGTGAAAGCGGAGATTGAAGCCCTTGGCCGCAGGGCCATGGCCATTCAGGCCGACGCAGTCGACGGAAAGCGGGCCGATGAGGTGATTCAGCACGTGGCCGGAGAGTGGGGCCGGCTGGATGTGGTGGTGAACAACGCCGGCATCACCAAAGACACACTCATTATGCGCATGAGCGAAGAGCAGTGGGACGATGTGATCACCACCAACCTGAAAAGTGTTTTTAACTACAGCAAGGCGGCCATCCGGCCGATGATGAGGCAGCGCAGCGGATCTATCATCAATGTTAGCTCGGTGGTTGGCATATCGGGCAACGCGGGGCAGACCAACTATGCAGCCTCCAAAGCCGGCATCATCGGTTTCACGAAATCGCTGGCCAAAGAGATCGCATCGCGGAATATTCGTGTGAACGCCATTGCTCCCGGTTACATCCGCACCGAGATGACCAGCCAGCTCAATGAAGAAGTACTCAAAGCCATCGAAAGCGCCATTCCCATGGGCCGTTCCGGCGAATCTGAGGAAGTTGCCGACACGATTGTTTTCCTTGCTTCGGATGCAAGTCGCTATATTACAGGCGAAACGATTCGCGTAGATGGCGGAATGGCCATGTAATCAAAGCAGTGTGTTACGTGCTAAGTTCATTTTTTCTTATATTAGCACAGATTTTTTTTCAAAACGTACGATCAATTTTTTATACCAACTAAACAAAAAAAGGACCCGCAATGTCAAAAGATGTCGCTTCAAAAGTAAAAGCTATTATTGTTGATAAACTAGGTGTAGACGAATCTGAAGTAACAGATTCCGCCAATTTCACCAACGACCTCGGCGCCGATTCCCTGGATACCGTTGAGCTCATCATGGAATTCGAAAAAGAGTTCGATATGAGTATTCCTGACGAGGATGCCGAAAACATCGCAACCGTTGGCGACGCCGTAAAATACATTCAGGAAAAAGGTTCCTGAGAATAGCCATCCTATTTCCGGGAATTTTGTATGTCAGATAAGAGGAGAGTTGTAGTCACAGGTCTTGGGGCGCTTACACCCGTTGGCAATGGTGCGGATGGCTTCTGGGACGGTCTGAAATCGGGCAAGAGCGGTGCGAGCACCATCACCCATTTCGATACCGGCAGGTTTGCCACGAAATTCGCCGCCATGGTCGAAGGTTTCAACGTCGCAGACCATATCAACCCAAAGGAAGCCCGTCGTATGGACCGGTTCAGCCAGTTCGCTGTTGTTGCAACCGACGATGCCATTAACGACTCTGCCCTCAACCTGGATGAAATCGACAAAACACGTGTGGCCGTGCTGATCGGTACCGGTATCGGTGGTATGGAGACGTTCTACAATCAGAGTGTATCATTCCATGAAAGCGGTCCGAAGGGTATCTCCCCTTTTTTCATCCCGATGCTTATCCCGGATATTGCCTCAGGTCATGTATCCATCAGATATGGATTTCAAGGTCCTAATTTCTGTGCTGTTTCGGCCTGTGCAACGGGATCGCACAATATAGGGCTGGCCTACGACATGATTCAGCTGGGCCATGCCGATTATGCTGTCTGCGGTGGTGCGGAAGCGCCGGTTATCGAGATGGGCGTTGCCGGCTTTAACTCACTTAAGGCCATGTCTACCCGAAATGACTCTCCGGAGACGGCATCCCGGCCTTTCGATGCCGAACGCGACGGTTTTGTTCTTGGTGAAGGTGCCGGTATAATGGTGCTTGAAACCTACGAGAGTGCGGTTAAGCGGGGTGCAAAAATATACGCCGAAATATCCGGTTACGGTTTTTCGGCCGATGCACACCATATAACCGCACCTGACCCGAACGGATCGGGCGTAATGCTGGCCATGACATCGGCACTCAAATCGGCCGGAATCAAAACCGAACAGATCGATCACATAAACATGCACGGAACCTCCACACCTCTCGGGGATGTGGCCGAGACCAATTCGATCAAGAAAGTATTCGGCGACCACGCCTACAAGATCAACCTGAATTCAACCAAATCGATGACGGGGCATATGCTTGGCGCCGCCGGAGCGGCTGAATCGATTGCGGTTGTTCTTTCCATTTACAACGGACTGGTACCGCCTACCATCAATTACTCAACCCCTGATCCGCTGTGCGACCTCAATTACACGACCAACGAGGCGGTTGAGCGCGATATCCGTTTTGCGATGAACAATGCATTCGGTTTTGGCGGGCACAATACCGTGCTCATATTCAAGAAGTTCGAAGAATAGTGTGATGATCAGGCGTCTGAAGGCGTATTTTTATAAAAGATCGCTCGATCGGCCTTCCCTTGAAAAAATCATGTTCATCGAGAAGCTCATCGGTGAGCTGATCGATGAGCCCGACCTCTATCTGAAAGCCCTTCGTCACCGGTCGAGCCTTGTTGATGAAAGCCTGGACCATACCGAATCGTACGAGCAGCTTGAATTTCTGGGCGATGCCGTACTTGACCTCATCGTAACAGAACTGATTTTCAGGAATTTCCCGCAGAACGATGAGGGGTTCATGACCAAGCTCAGATCCAAACTCGTAAAAGAGCCGACCCTGGCCAGGCTGGCAGGCGAACTCGACCTGCCGCAAATGATCGAGGTTGGCAAGCGCGTGCGCACACAGGGTATTGAACAGAAAGACAGTGTACTTGCCGATATATTTGAGGCAATTATCGGTGCTATGTACAAAGACAAGGGCTTCGACTGGACCGCCCGGTTCGTTATCGGGGTGTATGAAAAGTACATAGACCTGGATGTGCTGGCCGTAACGCACGATAATTTCAAGAGCATCCTGCTCGAAATGACCCAGGCCGAAAAGATGAGCACGCCTGTATACCGTGTATTGCGTGAATCCGGGCCCGATCATAATAAAACCTTTGTGGTCGGTGTTTTTCTCAACGGAACCCAGTACGGCCACGGCGAGGGCAAAAACAAAAAGCGGGCCGAGCAGATCGCCGCAGCCGAAGCGCTTAAAAAACTCAGTAAAAAAGGATAAAAGGGCTACCCGGTTCTGTCAGTTTAGCTATATTAGGCAGGCCGGACCAACAGTAACATAAGATACATCAGCAGTTGAAGGTATTTCCCAGCATGATTGAATTGTCGGACATAGAAATTGATAAAAAACCTGTCTCATCTATAGACATGGTTGATTTTTCCACGCTTCGTTTCGGGGATGTATTCTCGGATCACATGTTTGAAATGAAGTACGCGAACGGATTCTGGAGCACTCCCAGAATCTATCCGTACGGCCCTATCACCATCAATCCGTCGGCCAGCATTCTGCACTACGGGCAGGGTGTGTTTGAGGGCATGAAAGCCTTTATGTACAGCGACGGGCGGGTCAATATTTTCAGGCCAGCCAGGCACTATCAGCGCTTCCTGAGGTCGTCGGCCCGGATGAATATCCCCGCAGTACCCGAAGAGTTCTTTATGAGTGCCATGGAACACCTGGTCGATATGGACCGGGAATGGGTGCCCAAAGACAAATACAAATCGCTGTACATCCGTCCGTTCGTGGTGGCAACCGATGAGTTTCTGGGGCTGAAAACATCCGACACCTACAAATTTTATATCATCACTGGTCCTGTGGGCAATTACTATTCGGAGGGTATCAACCCGGTGAGTCTCACCACCATGCCTGAATACGTGCGTGCCGTAAAGGGCGGATCGGGCGAGGCCAAGGTGCCCGGCAACTACGCGAACAGTATCTATCCGGCATGGTTGGCAAGGCAGCGGGGCTATACCCAGGTGTTGTGGCTCGATGCGCTCGAGCACAAGTATGTGGAGGAGGTCGGCTCAATGAACATCTTTTTTGTGATCGGCGATACGCTGGTCACGGCCCCTCTGGCCGGTACCATACTGCCCGGAGTAACCCGCGACTGTGTGCTCTACCTGGCAAAACAGTGGGGGATAAACGTTGAGGAGCGCCCTCTCAGCATCGACGAACTAATCGACGCCGGTAAAACGGGCAGGCTGACCGAGGCCTTCGGATCAGGAACGGCCGCTGTAATTTCGCCGGTGGGGCATATCCACCACGACGGGCATGAGATTGAGCTGGACCGCAACAAAATGGGCCCAGTAGCCAGAAAAATGTACGATACCATTACCGGTATACACCACGGAGAGGTCGACGACCCCGACAACTGGTGCCATTTGATTTAATGTTTTTCTTTTCTCCCCGTCATGGTGAGCGCAGTCCCGGCGAGCCGGGACGAAGTCGAACCATGTGGGCAGTGCTTCGCACTGCCTGGTGAAACCTGCAAGATGTGCGGGGCGTTTTTGGAGGTTTTTTGAAAAGCCTCCACGTGCTTCGACTACGTCCTTCGTCTGCAGCCTGCTGCGCAGGCTTGCGCTCAGGACTGCGCTCAGCATGACGTTGGGCTTGGCATGAGTCGGGGACTGCGCTCAGCATGACGTTGGGGATTATTTGTTGATCGTAAAACTTTAAATATTCAGAACAGATGAAAGCGTATACAGACCTGGTAAAGCGGGTACTTGAAAACGGAGTTAGAAAGCACAATCGAACCGGTACGGATACCATCTCATCCTTTGCCGAGTTCTACAAAGTGGATCTGGCAGATGGTTTTCCGCTGCTGACTACCAAAAAAGTTATTTTCAGGTCGGTAATCCTGGAGTTGCTCTGGTATCTGAGGGGCGAGGACCATGTACGCTGGCTGCGCGACGAGAACGACTGCCATATCTGGGATGCCTGGGCGGATGAAGACGGTCATGTGGGTCCGATTTATCCCGTACTATGGCGGCGTTTCCCCTATCTGGAAGAAGAGGAAATCAATCTGGAAGGCGACGGTGGCCTTATTCAGCAGACGAGGCTGCAGCTCGGGGAATACGACCAGATTCAGAATGCCATTCACCTGCTGAAAACCGATCCGCACAGCCGCCGCATTGTGGTTTCAGCCTGGCATCCGGGGCTGCTGTCGCAGATGAACCTGCCGCCCTGCCACATCCTGTTTGTATTCAATGTGGCGGATGGAAAACTGAACTGCCATCTCACCCAGCGCAGCGGCGATATTGCCCTGGGAATACCGTTCAACCTGGCCTGCTATTCGGCGCTCACAATGATAATGGCGCGTCAGGCCGGTCTTGAGCCGGGCACATTTGCCCACACGATTGTGGATGCCCACATTTATGAAAACCATATTGAGGGACTCAAAGAGCAGATCGGGCGTGAACCGTTGCCGCTGCCCAGGCTGAATGTGGCCGACAAACCCATCGACGAGCTTACCCTGTCGGATTTCGAGCTGGTAAACTATAAGCACCATCCGGGTATCAAGTTCGAAGTAGCGGTATGAAGCTGGTAATCATCGCAGCCCACGATAAAAACCTGGTAATAGGCAAAGACGGGGCACTGCCGTGGCACATCCCCGAAGATCTGAAGCATTTCAAGCGCACAACCACGGGGCACACGGTGCTTATGGGCCGCATAGTGTTCGAGGAGCTGGGCGAAAAGCCCCTGCCCAACCGTAAAAATGTGGTGCTCACCAGCCGCAGTTACAGCCAGGTGGCCCACTTCGGCAGTATCGAAAAAGCGCTCGACTATCTGCGCGATGAGCCGGTCGTATTCATTATCGGCGGCGGGGAAATCTACCGGCAAATGATACCCATGGCCCACAAAATGATCATCACCGAGGTCCATGAAGAATATGCTGGCGATACCTTCTTCCCCGATTACCGCCCCGACATCGGCAAAATCTGGCTCGAAACCAGCCGCGAAGACCACAAAAACTACTCCTTCATCGAATACGAAAGAAGAGAGATAGAGTAGCCACTTTTAAGGAGCCTGCAGCGGAAGACCTTGAGAGTGGCTAAATGGGGCATGGAATGCCCCGATGGCTTTAACTCTTCAAGGAGCCTGCTTCGCTTCACTTCGTTCCGCTGCGCATGCACTCTTGAAGGTTTTCGCCATACTTTGCCGGCACGTTTAAAATCAGGCCTTTGCCGGCGTTTTTTTTGCCCTTACCCGTTTGTAGTTCAGATACGACATGAGCCAGATTACCAGCCACAGGGCGGCTGTTACCGGCCAGTTGAATATTGCAAGAACGATCACGTTGGTGGCGTAAAGCATATGGGAGGCCCACTCCGGCACATCCGTGATGCGACCCTTCATGAGCGTCTGCATCTGGTTCATGGAGATGATAATGATTTTGGCAAGCAGAAGCACAATGGTGTATCCGGTTACCACATATTCCAGCCACTCCACATGAGCTATAGCCGCAATGATAATGGTGATGGTGACAATGATATCGACAATGGCGTTTTTAATCCAGTACATAGAAAGCTGTTAAGCTGATTGGTTTTGATGGTTGGAATATAGCACTTAAGCCCTAAAACTGTAGAGTCGCTGTTCGTTTGTCCTCTTTCACAAATTCACAGCGTAGAATATAGTACTAAATTGCCGGTAATTTAGCTGTTTATACGATTGGTTCAGTATGCGGCAGCCCCCTGTGCAATAGTGATTTCGGGTGTCTGTCTGATGCAGTACACGTGTTCATTGTTTTAAATCGTTTTATATTGAACAAGGGGAGTTCCGACCGGGTACACTGGCGGGGTGACTTCAACCGCTGGGGAAACGGTGATGACGAGGCCGGGGCAGGCACGCGGATTGGCGGTTCGGATGTGTGGTATTATGAGCTGGAACTTCCCTGCGACGCGCGTGTGGATTACAAGATTGTGCTGAACGGGACAGAATGGATCATTGATCCGGCCAATGCTGCACTGCAGTGGGGCGGGGCGGGTCCGAACAGCGAGTTGGCCATGCCATGTTACGAGGTGCCGCAGGAAACTATTGAACGGTATGATAGTGAGCAGGGCACCCTCAGTGCGCCCTACACCTATCTGAGCAGCGAGCTGGGGTATGAAGTCACCTTTTATATCTACTTCCCGCAGGGGTATGTGGAAACCAGCGCTTACCCGGTAGTATATGTGACCGATGGTCATGAATATGCCGATGAGAACATGGGGAAGATGGTGACCGTGCTCGATAACGCCATCGCCGACAGCCTTATAC
>JAIVHB010000017.1:24650-25824 GCA_020201275.1 Rhodothermaceae bacterium
TTATAGATCCGCGCGACCCCTACACCGGCGAAAACCGCCGTGCGGACGAATTTGTGATGAACCGACGTTATGCGGCCTTCCTGGCCGGTGAGCTGGTGCCGGGTATCGACGATATGTTTGCAACCAGCGCCTACGATGGCGACCGCGCGCTCATGGGAACATCCCTGGGAGGCATCAATACCGCCTATACCGTGCTCAACTACCCGCAGACATTCGGGCGGGCGGTCATCCATTCGCCGGCTTTCCGGATGGCACCCGAACTGCTGGATGCCTACCGTAACTCGCCCCGCGAACCGGTATCGATGTACATCAGCGCAGGCACATTAAACGACGGACTGGAGGTAACCGCCGAATTCCGCGATATCCTCAGCGAGAATTTCTGGCACATGCGCTTCACTGAGGTAAACCAGGGTCATTCGTGGGGGCAATGGAAAGGGCAGATACTGCCGGCATTGATTTTTTTCTGGGGTGAAGAATAGTTCTAACGTCTCATGTCTGATTATCAAATCGCCACATCTTTCATGTGTACGACGAACGGTTTGACTACGGTTTGGGCGAGGGCGAGGATGTTTTTGGTTTCGGTGGCTTTTGAGAATTCGACGGCGGTTTTGGGGTCGTCGAGAATCCAGATGCTCTCGTTCTCGTATTTGTAGGCCTCGTTGCGGCTCTGGTCAAAGAAGAGGTAGTACGATACGGCATCGGCATCGTGGGGCAGGCCGTTTTTCCGGAGAGCGGCGGCGGTGAGACCGGCGAGCTTCTCTCGGGTTGGTGCGTCGGCATCCTGACGGGTGAAGGTGGTACGCAGGAACTTCCGGGAGAGGAAGCGTGTGCAGAGATCGGCCAGGATGGGATCTTCGTTGAACTGCCAGTACTTTATGGAGAGCAGCACGTCGTTGTCGTCGAGCAGGGTGTACTGCCGCAGCATGTCGGGCGTGATGCCGCGTTTGGCCGACGGTTTCTTCCGGATGAAATACTCCAGGGCCGGCGACGGGAAGATCAGCTTGATGGCTTTGGTATCGGCCAGGTGGCGGACGCGCCTGAAAATGGATCGCATCAGCTTGTCGGCGCCCAGAACGGTTTTGTGCTGATACACCTGCATGTACATCAGCCGGCGGGAGGTGATGTAGTTCTCGATGGCGTAGATGCCCTTTTTCTCGATCACAATGTTGCCCTG
>JAIVHB010000091.1 GCA_020201275.1 Rhodothermaceae bacterium
GTTCAGGAAAGCTGCTTTTCTGAACCCCGTACATCAGTTCGGCGAGGGTAACCGACGAAATAGCCACATCTCCGGGCCCGGTTGCCCGGAGACGTTCGAAGACCTGTTCCTGTTTTTTCCGGAGGATGAAGATGCATATATCGGTATCAAGCATCCACACCTACAGATCCTCCCGCGGATCGGGTTCGGCCGCTTGATTTCGTGATGCCATGAAATCTTCCGTGAAGTAGCTTGTGGCAGCAATCGCATCACTCCAGGGATCGGATTTCGGGATAAGAACCACGCACGAACCGAGGCGGCGGATGTAGACCTCATCCTCCTCGAAACGAAAGGCTTTGGGCAGGCGAACAGCTTGACTGCGCCCGGTTGTGAAGATTTTGGCGGTATTCATAATGTGTAAAAATTAAAGTAATATATATCATGGTATATATCACTTATTTGGTAAATTTGCAAGTAAATTCCTGAAAAGTACGCCTGATCAGCAAAATTTTTCCAAAAACGGGTAACATGACCCGGGAGATGTGGCTCATACAAACGGTAAAAAAGGCGTTGACATAGTCCTTAACATCCCTCATATTCTGTGCATGGCAAAATTCCGGTTCACAAATAGCATAATAACTGTCAGGCGCCTTCGCCGTCGCCGTACGGGTAAATTGCATATTTGTGAAGGACAAGCCATGTAACATAAGATTTTTCAGAGCACTATATTTCAAGGCGGATCCTTCTGAGGGACTCCGCCTTTTTTTATTTTAACCACACCTATGAGCAACATAATAGCACTTGCATACAGCGGCGGGCTTGACACCAGCTTCTGCATCCCCTGGCTCCGTGAAAAATACGGGGCCGAGATTCACGCCGTAATGGTCGATTGTTATGGCATCGGCCCCGATGAGGAGGAGGTGGTAAGGAAGCGGGCCATCGGTATGGGCGCCAAAGCGTTCACCCTGATCGACGGCTTTCCGCCCCTTTACAGGAAGATAATCTCGAACCTGATCCGCGGGAATGTGCTGCGCGACCGCACGTATCCGCTGAGTGTGGGTGCCGAGCGGTTCATCCAGGCAGAGGGTGTGGTGCAATACGCCAAATCGATCGGAACGAACCGGATTGCGCACGGGTCGACAGGTGCCGGAAATGACCAGGTCCGGTTTGATGTGGCCGTACGAACGCTGCTGAACGATGCCGATATCATAACGCCCATCCGCGATGAGGGGCTCACCCGGGAGCAGACCACGGCGTACCTGCGCGGGAAAGGGTTCGACGTACCCGACAAGACTACATCCTATTCAATCAACAGCGGCATCTGGGGTACGACGATCGGCGGAAGGGAAACGACCACATCCGACAAGGCGCTGCCGTTCGAAGCTTTCCCCGAGCTGAAAGCGCCCCACGAGTACGATGATCAGCCCGAAGACCTGACCCTGACCTTCGATCTGGGGCTGCCCGTTGCGCTGAACGGCGACATACTTGAACCGAGGGTGATGCTGGGCGAACTCCACAAATTCGGTGTCAAGCACGGAATTGGCCGCGGGATGCACCTGGGCGATACCATCATCGGCATCAAGGGTCGGATCGGATTCGAGGCACCGGTGGCCACCATCGTTTACGCCGCCCACAGGGAGCTCGAGAAGCTGGTGCTCTCAAAGTGGCAGCGCCACGTGAAGGATTCTCTGGCCGATACCTACGGCATGCTGCTGCACGAGGCCCAGTATTTCGATCCGGTGATGCGGGACATTGAAGCCCTTTTTGCGGCGAGCCAGAAAGTGGTGAAAGGGGATGTGCAGCTGTACGCGTACCGGGGCAACCTGTTCGTGAAAGGAGCCTCATCCCCGTACAGCCTTATGAACAATACCATTGCCAGGTACGGGGAGGAAGCCGGGGGATGGACCGGTGAAGAAGCCCGTGCATTTTCAAAAATCTTCGGAATCAGTACCCGGATAAGCCAGCAGGTTCAAAAATCATGACCAACGCCTACGAAAAAATTACCGTCGACATCCTCTCGTCCAGCTCGGCATCGGTGGAGCTTACCAGGGAGATACTGATGGCCCCGAATGTTGTGGCCCAGGAGGGCTACGCGCTGGTGGTGAAGCTTCTCGACGACAAGGAGACCTACAATAAGGTGGAAACCAGCGATGGTGAGTTCGTGACCTATAAAAAGGGGGATGTGCTGGTGGGGGCACTTGGTGAGCGCCAGGCCCTGCGTGGCTACAGTGGCATCATTCCAAGGCTGATCCGGCAGGGCGACATCCTGAACATCCTCAATATGGGCGGCATCATCGGTCACTGCCAGTCGCCGCACCCCGATTTTGGTCCGGCCATGCGGGTGGAGGTGCTCGGCGCGGTGATGATACCCGACGGCAACATCTACAAGCATGCCTGCATCCAGGATTTCGCGATCGAGTGGGAGTATTCGCTGGAAAAAAGTGTGCCACTGATCGCGGTTACCGGAACTTGTATGAATGTGGGCAAGACGCTCGCCGCCACGCGGATTGTGGAGTACCTGGCGAAAAAGGGCTACCGGATCGGGGCGGCCAAGCTCACCGGTGCCTCGCTGAAGCGCGATGTGCGGAGTATGCTGAACGCCGGGGCGGCAGCCTGTATCGATTTTTCGTCGGCGGGTCTGGTGTCTACCACCGGCAAGAACATCCTGCCCATGGCCAAGGGGCTGCTCACCCACCTGAACAAGGAGGAGAACCTAGACGCCATCATCCTTGAATTCGGCGACGGCATCATCGGTGCGTACGGGGTCGACAGCCTGCTCATGGACAAGGAGATACAGCAGCATATCGCGTCGCATGTGGTGGCAGCGCAGGATTTCATGGGCTGCTGGGCGGCCGACAATTTTTTCCGCAAGCGCTACTCGC
The DNA here is from genome assembly GCA_020201275.1 of Rhodothermaceae bacterium. GTDB lineage: Bacteria > Bacteroidota > Rhodothermia > Balneolales > Cyclonatronaceae > RECM01. Next base: position 2,862 of record JAIVHB010000091.1, read on the forward strand.
GCGAGATAGATGTGATTACCGGTCCGGTAACCGATAACCTTGTGGGCATTCAGTTTTTGCAGAACACGATGGGCATCAGGGCGATCAATGGCATGGCCGATCCTGAGCAACTCGGGGCGTATGTGGAGCAGAACGTGTTTAACAGAAAACCCAAAACGGAGGATTTCTTTTGAGCCGGTTCACAGTAAGCATTGCCGGAGCGAGCGGGTACACGGGGCTGGAAGCCATCCGGTACCTGAGCTTCCATCCCGACATTACCATCGGCACCCTGTACGGCGACAGCTCGGCGGGGCTGATGATCAGCGACATCTATCCGGCCCTGAAGGGTATATGTGATATGGAGATCACATCCATCAATACCATTAAGGAAGACCGGTCGGATGCGGTGCTACTGGGCCTGCCACACGGAAAATCGGCGGAAGCAGTGAGCTGGCTGCTAGAGGGCGGCTATGAGGGCCGCATCATCGATATGGGATCCGATTTCAGGCTTAGGGATGCGGGCGGATATCCGTCATGGTACGGCTATGAGCATGCGTACCCCGGTCTCATCCCGCATTTTGTGTACGGGCTCACGGAGGTTTACCGGTCGGAGATATCCCGGGCAAAAAAAATCGCCAATCCGGGCTGTTTCGCCACGGCGCTTCAGCTGGCCATTGTGCCGGCGGTTAAAAGCGGCATAATTTCGGGTCCGGTGCACATTACCGGCATCACCGGATCTACGGGATCGGGCGCGTCGCACTCGTCGACCACCCATTTTTCGTCCCGTTTCGCCAATTTCAGGGCATACAAGGTGTTCGGGCATCAGCACCTGGCCGAAGTGGAGCAGACGATGACCGGCCTGAGCGGGAATCCGCCGGAGCTGCTGTTCGTACCGGTTTCTGGGCCGGTCACACGGGGCATCTGGCTCACGGCATCGTTCACGCTGGGCCGCGATGAAGACCTGGTAAGCCTGTACGAATCCTTTTACCGGGGCTCGCCGCTACTGCGGCTCCGAAATGGCCTGCCCGAGCTGAAACCGGTTGTCGGAACGGCATTCACCGACATCGGAATGGTGCAGGATGGCCGGAATGTAGTGGTTGGCGTGGCGATTGACAATCTGGGAAAAGGCGCGGCCGGTCAGGCGATACAAAACCTGAACCTGATGCTGGGTATGCCCGAAGAGCGTGGGCTTGTTGTTCCGCCGGTGGTGTTTTGATGA